>NZ_QSCW01000009.1:8527-100179 GCF_003463445.1 Collinsella sp. OF02-10 | reverse complement strand
GCTCGCCATCGAAATTTATCGATGGCCTATTTCAGACTGTAATGGGTCAAGGGATGAACGGTGGAAAAACAGGGGCGAACGGTAACTTCTATAAAATCACTTTAATAACTCAGCAAAACCTCTATACTGGCAACTGCACCGCGTTACTCCTCGGGAGGCGCCACGAGCACATGTCATAGCAACCGCCGACTCGAGAGCCGGTGTGGTGAGATGTCCAAGTGGAGCCCAGGGGAGTTTTTTCATGCTGATAACCAAGGCAATAAACAACAACGTTGTCCTTGCGGAGGACGATGCCGGGCGCGAGCTCGTGTTGTTTGGCAAGGGCCTTGGCTTTCGCGGCGCCCCTTCCTATATTGAGGACGAAAGCTCCATCCAGCGGAGCTTCCGCGATATCAGCCCTGAGATGTACGATGCTGTCGCATCGCTTTCGGACGATGTCATCATTATCGCGTCGGGTATCGTGGATATCGCACGCAACGAGCTCAACTGCACGCTCGATCCCAATCTAGTCTTTACGCTCGCCGACCACCTTCAGTTTGCCATCGACCGCGCCCGCAAGGGAGCTTCGATCAAGAACCCGCTCTACGAGGAAGTCCGCCTCGTCTATCCGCGCGAGGCCGAGGTCGGTCGCCGCGGCGTCAAGCTCGTTATGGCTGTGGCCGAGGACGTTGATTTTCCTGAGACCGAGGCCGCTTCGATTGCGCTGCATATCGTCAACGCCGAGATGGTCGATGACGAGAACGCGGGCGCAAAGGGCAACATGGACTTGGTCGTAAAGAGTACCGAGGTCATCGATGCGGTTACCGGGATTATCGAGCGTACGCTTGGCGAGACCATCGACCGCTGCTCATATAGCTATGCGCGCTTTGTGACCCATATGCGCTTTCTTATCAGCCGCCTTATCAAGGGTGAGGACGAGGAGACGCGCAATAGCGATCTTTTCAAACGAGCGACCAGCGAGTTTTCAGACGCGTACGCCTGTGCACGCGCAATCGACGAATACATGAGGGCAACCTGCGGCTGGCACTGCACGGACGAAGAGCTGCTCTATCTGATGATGCATATCAACCGGCTCTGCCCGGGACATTGATACGGAGGCCGGGCACCCGTCTAACTGCCCAACTGGCCGGCTTTGCGTCGGCAGACATCGCGGCATCGCCGCGCAACCTGCTGTTAAGCTCCAAGGCGCCGGGGCTGCAGATATCTTTGTAACGAGTGAAACAAGGAGGTTTCACATGGCACGCGATTACGAGGCTCTCGCCCGTACCATCGTTGAACTCGTCGGTGGCGAGGACAACGTCAAGTCCGTCACCCACTGCATTACCCGTTTGCGCTTTACCCTCAACGACGAGAAGAAGGCCCAGACCGAGAAGCTCAACCAGACCGAGGGCGTTATCTCCGTTCTAGTGGCCGCCGGTCAGTACCAGATTGTTATCGGCAATCACGTTACCGACGTGTATGACGCCCTGCCCAAGGTTTCCAACATCCAGCTTGGCGGCGAGGTCGAGGACGAGGCCGGTGGCAGCATCGTCAACCGCGCCATCCAGCTCATCAGCGGCATCTTTATGCCGATGCTTCCCGCCATGTCCGCCGCCGGCCTTCTCAAGGCCTTTGTGATCATGGCCAACTCCTTTGGTTGGCTCGCGGCCGAGTCCACCACCTACCAGCTGCTTTACGCCATCGGCGACGGCGTGTTCTACTTCATGCCGGTCTTCCTTGCCCGCACTGCGGCCAAGAAGTTCAAGTGCAACGACTGGACGGCCATGGCCATCGCCGTTGCGCTGTGCTACCCCACGCTCTCCACGCTCTTTAGCGCCGGCGACCCGGTTGACCTCTTTGGCATCCCGGTAACGCTCATCAGCTACACGAGCTCGGTTATCCCCATCATCTTTGCCGTGTACGCGCAGTCCTGGATCGAGAAGGGCCTCAATAAGGTCGTCCCCGATATCCTCAAGGGCTTGATCGTTCCCGTCGTGACCCTCGTCGTGGCCACTGCGCTCACCCTCTACATCATCGGCCCCGTCACCGACTTCATCGGTGGTCTCATCGCTAACGGCCTGGTTTCCCTGCTTGAGGTTGCCCCGCTGCCCGCAGGCTTCCTCATCGGTCTGCTTTGGCCCTGCCTCATCATCTTTGGTATGCACTGGGCCTTTATCCCCATCATCCAGATGAACATCGGTATGCTCGGCTATGACGTCATCCTGCCCATTACCGTCGGCACCAACTTTGCCATGGGTTTCGCGGTCCTTGCCATCTTCCTCAAGACCAAGAACACCGAGCTCAAGGAGCTCGCCGGCGCTGCCGCCATCTCTGCGCTCCTCGCCGGCATCACCGAGCCCGCCATCTACGGCGCCGTCCTCAAGTACAAGCGCCCGTTTGTGATCGCAATCGTCTCTTGCGGCATCTGCGGTGCCATTGCTGCCACTTTTGGCCTGCACCAGCCCGCGCTCATGACCACCTCGCTCATCACCATCCCGGCCATCATCGGCTCGGTGGGTATGGAGGACGTCATCGCGCTCGCCGTCGCCTCCGTCCTCACCTTTGTGGGCACGCTGACCTTCGGCTTCAACGACGACATGATCCTCGAGAACAACTAGTTCTGGGAAACCGGCGTCTTTGGACGCCAGCACACGGGGCGCGGCGCCAGATGCGCCCCGTGTGCCCTTATGGGAGGGCGCTGACCCCTACACGAATCCGGCGTCCTCCCATAAGGGCACACAACAGAAACGAGGTAGCCATGAAGCAATCCGAGCTCGTTGACCTTTTGGGGCGTATGACCCTGCGCGAGAAGATCGGGCAGTTGGTGCAGCTTGACGGTGGGTGCTTTGGCACCGATGCCGTAGCGGTTGGTCCGCGTGCCAAGCTGGGCGTGACGCAAGAAGATGTTGACGTATGCGGCAGCGTGCTCAACGTGTTGGGCGCCGAGGAAGTGCATCGTATCCAAGATGCATATCTTGAGCGCAGCCGTCTTAAGATCCCGCTCGTCTTTATGGCCGATGTGATCTATGGCTATCAAACCTGCTATCCAATCCCCCTGGGCCTGGGAGCCACGTGGGACCCAGAGCTTATCCGCGAGGATTACAACCTTATTGCCGAAGAGGCCGTGGCCGATGGCTGCATGGTGACCTTTAGCCCGCCGGTGGACGTGGTGCGCGATGCCCGTTGGGGTCGCTGCCTGGAGATGCCGGGCGAGGATCCGTACCTAAGCAGCCGCTTCGCTCGCGCGATGGTCGAGGGCTTTAAGGGTGACGGTACGCCGCAGAAGAGCTTGGCCAGCTGCGTCAAACACTTTGCGGGCTATGGTGCGCCCGAGGCGGGTCGCGAGTACAACACAGTGGATATGAGCGAGTGGCGCCTGCGCAACGAGTACCTGCCTCCGTACCGTGCGGCGGTCGAGGCTGGTTGCGATTTGGTGATGACGAGCTTCAACACCATCGATGGCATCCCCGCCACGGCAAACCGCTGGCTCATGCACGACGTGTTGCGCGACGAGTGGGGCTTTGACGGTCCCATCATCACCGATTACGCGGCGATCGACGAGCTCAGGGCACACGGTGTGGCGGCAAACCGTCGCGAGGCGGCCAAGCTCGCCATGAATGCCACCGTGGACATCGACATGAAGACGCCCTGCTACGCACATGAGCTTGAGGCCCTCATCGAAACGGGTGAGGTTTCGCTCGAGCAGATCGATACCGCCTGCATGCGCGTGCTCGAGCTCAAGAACAGACTCGGTCTGTTTGAGGACCCGTATCGTACGTGCTCGCCCGAGCGCCGTACGGAGGTTACGTGCACGCCGGAGCGTCTTGAGAGCGCGCGTAAAACGTGCGACGAGGCCCTCGTGCTCCTTAAAAACGAAGGTGGGCTGCTACCGCTTACGACCGGGGGCAACGCTCCGCGCGTGGCGCTCATCGGTCCCTATGCCAACAGCCGAGACATCATCGGCATGTGGGCGATTCATGCCGATAAAACTCATTCCGTAACGCTTGCCGAGGCATTTGCCGAGGTAATGGGCGACGACGGCTTTGCGTGGGCCCAAGGCTGTCCCACGCTCGACGACTACAGCGAGCTTGGGGAGTTTGGCAAGATTCCCGCGTTCGGTGCGCCGACGGGCGAGGGCGCGGATCTAGAGACGATGGCTGCCGAGGCGCTCGAGCTGGCCGCATCGAGCGACGTGGTGGTCATGGCGCTCGGAGAACACATGCTGCAGAGCGGTGAGGGCGGAGCGCGTACGGACATTACCATACCGGCTCCGCAGAAGCGCCTGCTCAAGCGCGTGCGCGCGCTCGGCAAGCCTGTGGTGCTCGTGCTCTTTAACGGGCGTCCTCTTTCCCTCACTGACGTGATCGATGATTGCGATGCAATCGTAGAGGCGTGGTTCCCCGGTACGGCTGGTGGGCGTTCGGTAGCCGACGTGCTCTTTGGAACGGTCAATCCGAGCGGCAGGCTCACGGTGAGCTTCCCACATAACGTGGGCCAGGAGCCGCTCTACTATGCGCAGTTCTCCACCGGACGTCCCGCTAAGACATCAACGCATAGCGGTCGCTTTGTGAGCCGCTATATGGACTGCCCTAACGATGCGATGTTCCCCTTTGGCTACGGACTCTCGTATCATACGGCGCGCTACGATAACCTGCGCCTGAGTGCGGACGAGCTTACGGCGGACGGTGTCCTCGAGGTCTCAATCGACGTGACCAATGAGGGCGATATTGCTGGTACTGAGGTCGTGCAGCTCTATATCCACGACAAGGTGGCAACGCGCGTGCGCCCCATGCTCGAACTGCGTGACTTTGCGCGTGTTGAGCTTGCGCCGCGTGAGCGCCGCACGGTGACGTTTATCCTGCGCGAGGAGGCTCTGCGTTTTTGGACGCCCGAGCACGGCTGGGCAAGCGAGCCCGGCGCGTTTGAGGTCATGGCGGGGCCTAACAGCCGCGACCTGTTGGTGGGGGAGTTCGAGCTCGTCTAGCTGCATTTGCTTAACGAATGGTGCACGCGGTGCGCGGCAGGCGTTCGGTCTTGTCGCCGGCGTCCGTCCGGTACCGCGCCCGATATCGATAGGAGGGGTCTGACATGGCTCATATCGCAACCAATCCGTATCTGCCGGGATGGGAGTATATCCCCGATGGCGAACCGCATGTCTTTGGTGACCGAGTCTACGTGTATGGAAGCCATGACGCACCCGAGGGCACCGCATACTGCCCGGGTGACTACGTGTGCTGGTCAGCTCCGGTGGACGATCTGGGCTCCTGGACGTTTGAGGGGACCATCTGGCGCAAAGAGGATGACCCGGCCAATGTCGATCGAACCGGGTACGGCGCGCCCGATGTGTGCCGGGGTGCCGACGGGCGGTTCTATCTGTATTACTTCACGCTAAGCATGACGAGCGGTTGCATCATGTCGGTCGCCGTGTGCGATGAGCCGGCGGGACGCTACCGCTATCTGGGCCCTATTGCCAAGCCCGACGGCTCGCCGTTTGCGGGCGAGGAGGGCTGGGGTATGCCCTTTGACCCGGCAGTCCTTCCCTGCGGGGACGGGGGTTGCTGGCTCTACTATGGGTTTGGCGCCAAGAAGCCGAGCTCGCGCATGCCCGCATGTTCCATGGAGGGCGGCTACGTGGTGCGGCTCGGCGCCGATATGCGCACGATGGCTGCGGCACCCAAGCATCTGGCTCCGGCAGTGACGCAGGCGGCGGACACGGGTTTTGAAGGGCATGCCTTCTTTGAGGCCTCGAGCATCCGCGTGCTCGACGGGCGCTACTACTTTGTCTACTCGAGCGAAAACGGACATGAGCTCTGCTGGGCCACGATGCCAACGCCGGAAGGTCCGGTAACCTACGGCGGCGTGCTCGTTTCCAACGGCGATGTGGGCCTGCCCGGGCACGAGGCCGAGGACGCCGCTGTGATGGACCTGGGCAACAACCATGGCGGCATGGCGCGCATTGCCGGGCGCGACTACATCTTCTATCACCGTCATACGCACGGTGCGCAGCACGCGCGCCAGGGGTGCGCTGAGCCCATCGAGATTGCTTCCGATGGACATATCGAACAAGTAGAGATAACGAGCTGTGGGCTCAATGGCGGAGCGCTTCCTTGCGGGCGCGCGTACCCGGCGAGTATTTGCTGCTACTTGGTGGGGCCGGCCGGCGCGGTTCACTATTCCGGCAATCTGGAAATCGCCGATAACCATCCGGTGATTACCCAGGAAGTCGATGCGGGCTGTGTGACTTCGGCACGTACCCATGTGGCCAACCTCTGCGATGGAGCGGGCGTGGGCTACAAATACCTGGCGTTTTCCGGTGCGGAGCGCACGGTGGAGCTCGAGGTGCGCGGGGATCTTGCCGGTGTGGTGAGTGTACGCTTGGACGCGCCGGATGGCGCTGAGTTGACGCGCGTCGAGCTCGTGCCAGGCGAGGGCTGGTGCACGGTGGTCGCATCCCTGACGAAGACCGTTGCCGGTGACCATGCACTCTACCTGGCTATCGAGGGCGTCGGTTCGGTCGATCTCGCCTCGTTTGCCGTCCTTTAACCCATCTCCCATCGGAGGGGCGGGCTCGCACGGACGACAGGTAGGCCCTGGTCGCGCGTCCGGTGCTCTCAACACGGCTCGGCCCTCAGGGGGTTGAAACAAAACGGAAGAATGGAGTTGCCATGGCGGAGATTCCGCAGTTGTACACCTGTGCTGGCGGCGGGCAACGCCTGATGGTGGACGGCCGGCCCTATACGCTGTTTGCGGGCGAGTGCCATAACTCCGCCTCGGGTGGGCGCCGCGCTTTTGCGGATGCTCTCGATCGCGCGCGGGCGCTCGGTATGAATACCGTGCTCGCCCCGGTTACCTGGGAGCTTTTGGAGCCCGCAGAGGGCGAGTTTGACTTTGGCCAAGTGGACATGATGCTCGAGCTTGCCCGCGAGCGCGGGCTGCACCTGGGCGTGCTGTGGTTTGGCGCGTACAAAAATGCGCAGTGCTACTATGCGCCCGCGTGGGTCAAACGCGATATCGAGCGTTTTCGCCGTGCGCAGATGGTGCCCGGGCAGAACAAGGTTCGCTATGCCGAGTTCCATAACTTTGAGATCACGGCGCTTTCGCTCTATTGCGAGGAGGCGCGCGCGGCGGATGCCGGCGCCTACGCGGCTTTGATGGCGCACCTGCGCGAGGTGGATGCGCAAGATCATACGGTGATACTCGTGCAGGTAGAAAACGAGTGCGGCCAGATGGTCGCGGCACGTGAGCACTCGCCTTGGGCGGATGCCGCCTTTGCGGAGAGCGTGCCTACGGAGCTGATCGAGGCGCTTGCGGCCGATCCTACCTCCCTGGCGTCTGAGCTTGCGGAAGCCCTTGAAGCGGGCGCCGGCTCTGGTTCGTGGGAACAGGTTTTTGGCGAGCATGCCGAGGAGATGTTTACCACCTACCACATGGCTCGCTACGTGGAGACGGTCGCCGCAGCGGGCCGCGCCGAGCATCCGCTGCCCACGGCCTGCAATTGCTGGCTCGACAAGGGTCACAAGCCTGGGCGCTTTCCCACGGGCGGTCCCAACCTGCGCGTGATGGGCGTGTGGAAGCATGCCGCCCCGAGCATCGACATACTGGGCCCCGATATCTACATCCCGGCGTTTTGCAAGGTCTGCGACGGATATGCGTGCGAGGACAACCCGCTCTTTATCCCCGAGACCGCGACGCACGCCTACGCCGCCGCGCGCCAGGTCTGGGCGGTGGCCCATCACCATGCCCTGTGCTTCGCTCCTTTTGGCTACGAGGAGATGGGCGAGCCCTTTGGCGATTCGGCGGGTATTCTCTTTGGCATGGATACGAGCGACCCCGCTTTGCTCACGCCTCAGGACCGGGAGGAATATGCGGAGGTCACGCGTGGGCTGGCTCAGTTATTTGAACTTGCCGAGGACGATGCCGCGTACGCGACGCTCGATGCCGTGACGAGTGAGGTGGCAGCCGAGGGCCTGCTCGATATGGGTTCCATAGCAATTAAGGTGAGCTTTGATGAGGGTGCCCTGCCCGGTGCGTGTGCGGCCCTTCGCGCCGCCGACGGCGCCGTGTACCTGCTTGCGCTTCGTTGCGGCTTGGCGCTCGAGTCGCACGCGGCGGGTGAGCCGCATGTGGATGTGGCGTCGCTCGAGACGGGGACCGTTGAGAACGGCGCGTGGGTGCGCGACTGCCGTCTCAACGGCGACGAGGTCGCCATTATGCGCTATAGCTCTCCCGTGCTTCTTCGTTTGGAGGCCATCACGTACGCTTAGCCGCAGTCATTGCCGCCCGGCCCCTCACTTCCTTTCCTTCCCGGGGACGGGTTCCTGTGGAGGAAAAACTTCGAGAGGCGAACCTGTTGCCAGGGGAGGAAGCGAGGTATCAGGAAGTGTCAGTCGCTGCGGGCGGATGAGGCCGTTGGGGCGAAAAGAAGTGTCGGCCTGCGTCGTTGCCGTTGAGTAGCGCGCTGCTTACGGGGATACTGAAACCACGACAAACAGCGTGTGAAAGGATTGATGCATGGCTTTCCGTAAAGACTTCCTGTGGGGCGGCGCGACGGCTGCCAACCAGTGCGAGGGCGCCTACAACGTGGATGGCCGCGGCCTGGCCAACGTGGACGTGGCCCCGCACGGCCCCGAGCGCTATGCGGTGGTCTCCGGCCAGCGCAAGATGCTCGACTTTGAGGACGGCTATTACTATCCCGCGCAGACCGGCATCGATTTCTACCACCACTACAAGGAGGACATCGCCCTCTTTGCCGAGATGGGCTTTAAGACCTTCCGCATGAGCCTGGCCTGGACCCGTATCTTCCCCAACGGTGACGAGACCGAGCCCAACGAGGCCGGCCTGGCTTTTTACGAGGATGTGTTCCGCGAGTGTCAGGCGCACGGCATCGAGCCGCTCGTGACCATCACGCACTTCGACTGCCCGATTCACCTTATCAAGGAGTACGGCGGCTGGCGCAACCGCAAGCTCATCGACTTCTACAAGAACCTCGCGACCACGATCTTCACCCGCTACAAGGGCCTGGTGAAGTACTGGCTTACCTTCAACGAGATCAATATGATCTTGCACCTGCCGTTTATGGGTGCCGGTCTGGTCTTTGAGGAGGGCGAGAACAGGGAGGCCGTCGAGTACCTGGCCGCCCACAACGAGCTCGTCGCCAGCGCTTGGGCAACCAAGATCGCCCACGAGATCGACCCCGAGGTCAAGATCGGTTGCATGCTTGCCGCAGGTAGCTACTACCCCTACAGCTGCCGTCCGGGCGATGTGCGCCAGGCGCAGCTCGACAACCAGGATAACTACTTCTTCGTCGACGTCCAGAGCCGCGGCTACTACCCGGCCTATGCCGTCAAGAAGCTCGAGCGTCTGGGCATCGATGTGGACATGACGGATGAGGACCGCGAGATCATGGCCGCCAACACCGTCGACTTCATCAGCTTTAGCTATTACAGTACCCGTTGCTCCGCCGGTGCCGATAACCCCGATGTCGAGCGCACCCAGGGTAACGCCTTCGCCGGCGCCAAGAACCCCTACCTGCAGGAGAGCCAGTGGGGCTGGGCCATCGATCCGCTGGGTTTCCGCATCACCCTCAACGACCTGTACGATCGTTATCAGAAGCCGCTGTTTGTAGTCGAGAACGGTCTGGGCGCCAAGGATGTTGTCGAGGAGGACGGCTCCATCAACGACGACTACCGTATCGACTACCTGCGTCAGCACATTCAGACCATGCGCGACGCGGTGACCGAGGACGGCGTTAACCTGCTGGGCTACACCACCTGGGGTCCGATCGACCTGGTGTCTGCCGGCACGGGCGAGATGTCCAAGCGCTACGGCTTTATCTACGTCGACCGCGACGACGCCGGCAACGGCACCCTCAAGCGCTCCAAAAAGAAGAGCTTCGACTGGTACAAACACGTCATCGAGACGAATGGCGAGGACCTGGCCTAAGCTTTCCCAACAACTATAGCCTCCTAACCAAGGCGCCCGGCGAGCAGTTAATGCCCGCCAGGCGTTTTGTTAAAAGAAGTGAAAGCACTCATTGGGGACGTACTTAAATGAGTGCCCGCAGAATGAGAGTGGATAATCTCCCGTTTTTAGCCTGTTTGTGGGCTCAAAGTGGGAGATTATCCACTCTCGCCATTTGGGCGTCCAAAAATCCTCGCTCGTTTTGTCTTAGTCATTGGGGACGTTCTTAAACGACTAGTCGCTGGCGATGTCCCTCGCCGTCGGCGGATTTTGGGACATGTGGCCCGCTTTTTGAGCCTGCCTGTCGGTACACTAAAAGCACTATGGGTACCCGCGAGCGACATATCGGCCACGCGGCCGCCCGATCCGCGCCCGTAGCGGATCCTAGGGGCGGCAGGCTCTTCGCCATGCCGCGATTCCTGGTTGGTATAACACATCAGGTGTACCGTCACCGCGTCTTTGCTATCGCCGGCGCCATCACCGCGCTGTTCCTCATGCTTTTGGCAGTCTTGCCGGCGCTGTTTGCCTCCGACCCCAAGCTTTCCAACGCCGTGCCCGCCTATAGCGAGGTGTCCGAAGAGGTCGTGGATGCGCTCGTCCACTCGAGCTCTCTCCCGCTGCTTGTCGCCGCAATTATATTTTCGATCTGGGGCGTATCGGTTTATCTGCGCTGTTTGGACTATGTGTTGCGCCGCCGCCTTGTTGTCATCGCCACTATCTGCGCCCTCTGGATGATCGAGGTCATCCTCAAATACAAGTCGTTCACGCCGTTCTATGCCACCGTGCTGTGGTACCTGTACTACGTGCCCATGACGCTCATTCCGCTGCTCTACCAGCTGTGCGGCCTGCGCCTTGCGGGGCTGGAACAACACCGTGCGGGCCGTCGCTATCGCAGCATCCTGTGGGTCGTGGCCATCCTACTTATCGGTTTTGTGCTCACCAACGATTTCCACCGGCAGGTATTCCACTTTGACCGTGCTAGCGACACCTGGAGCAACGATTACACGTACGGCTGGGGTTATTTCGCTGTCCTCGTGTGGACGGCCTTTAACTTCGCGGCCTTTTTTATCCTGGTTGGTCGGTCCTCGTCCTTTCGCATCCAGCGTTTCTCGGGCACGGCGGCGCTCATACTGCTGGGTGGCGCATTCTTTGCCATCTCGTATGCTCTGCGCGTGCCCTGGGCATGGAGGCTCAACTTCTCGCTCGTCTATTGCGTCTTGTGCGTGGTGGCGATGGAAATCTGTCTCGATTGCGGTGTCATTCCGTCATATCACGACATCGCCGGCATCTTCGATACTTTGCCGCTCGACCTCAAAGTTCTAACGCGCGACCTGCAGGAAGTCTATGCCACGCCGGTGTCGAAGCCAATGCCGGCGGGCGTGTGCGAAGAGCTTCGGGCCCAGGAACACGGGCATGCCCATGCCTTTGCCGTGGCGTCCGATCCCGATGTAATGTATCGCGCCTTTCCACTGCTGGGCGGATCGGCCCTGCTTGCCCAAGACGTGTCGGAGCTCAACGAGCTTAACCGTGAACTGGCACATCGTCGCATGGAGCTGCAGCGCCAAAATGAGCTGCTCACGGCCGACTACGATCTTAAGACGCATCTGGCAGATCAAGAGGCCGAGACCTTGCTAGTCCAAGACGTGGACCAGGCGCTTGCCCGTGCGTTCGAAGAGATGTACGACCTGCTGAGCTCGCTGCCACCGTTGACCGACGAGGCGTCTTCGCACGTGCGTTACCGCATGCTGCAGCGCGCCAAGATGCTTGTCGCCTATTGCAAGCGCAAAGGGTCGCTCACGTTGGCACAGCACGGTGAGAGCGGTTTTGATCGCGACCGCATTCAGCTCATTGCCAACGAGCTCGCAAGCGACCTGCGCACCATCGATATCGATTGCGCCTCGATTATCGCCATACGGCGCCCGATGCACGCCAGTACGGTAAGCGCCCTGTACGACTGCGTGTATGACTTTGCGTTTTTTGCCTACACCACCGACCATCCGGCGCTTATGTATCACTTGGGCGACCATGACCGATGCAGTGTCGAGCTGCGCGCCACGCTTTTTTCCAACGATGATGAAGATCTTTCTCAGACGCCCGCTGCGCAAGAGCTCGAGAGCGCGCTGCAAGGGCGTAACGTGGCGTACCGTCTTGAGGGCGAACCCGGTCAGCTGCGCATGATCGTCTTGATGCCGCAGGCGGGTGAGTGACGATGCAGATTTCGTTCATCCTTCCCCAAATCGTTGCGCTCGATGTTGTCTTTGCCCTGGCTGCGTGTCTGCAGACGATCCACGTCCCGCTCATCGCATCGCGCCGCTCGTCCTATAACCGTAAGGTGATTTGTGCCTACGAGACGAGCCTTGTGCTTCACCTGATGATTTCGGCGCTCATCTTATTCGCGTCGTCTGGCTCGTATCTGGTGGCGCCGCTTGACGTTTGCGCCAGGGCAATGGGCGGAGTGCTGTGGCTCAATGCCGCGATCTTTGCCTATGGCGTGGTCCTTATGGTGCGCTATCGTCGCCCTGTCATGCTGGCCGAGCTGCTGCTTGTTGGCGCCGTGACACCGCCGGTGGTTTTTGCCATGGGCTCGGTGTGGGCCGTTGTCCTTATCGCAGAGGGAGCGTTTTTCCTGTTCCGTTCCGTCGCGGCGCTCTTGATGGACGTCCGTAACCGCCAAGAGGATATCACCGCGTTCTCGACGATCGAAACCATCAACGTGATTCCCGTGGGCATCCTGTATCTGGACTCGAGGGGCCGTCCACTGCTCATGAACCGCTGCATGCGCAAAAAACTGGTGGAGCTTCATATGCCCACCGACCTAGGCGATATGAGCGGTACATGGAACGACCTGCGCAAGCTCAGCATGCAAATGCCCGAAAGCAGCCAGAGCCGCGTGCGCATCAATTTGGACCGCTTTGGTGAGGCGCGCGTTGTGGTCGAGGTTTCTCCCGCCGAGATTCGCCTGTTTGTGTGCGATGACGTTATGGTCTCGGGCCGTTCGTTCGAGCGCATAATCGGTCTGGACGTGACAGAGTACGCGCATGCTCACGATCGTTTGGCGCAAGCCAACCACCTGCTTGAGCTCGCGGGTCAAGAGCTCCAGGCCCAGATCGAGGAAGTCAAAAAAGTTGCCGACAATGCGGCCTATCTGCGTATGCGCGCTCGCGTGCACGACGTGATCGGGCAGCGCCTGTCCATCCTCCATCGCTATCTGGAGGAGGGGCGCCTGGATGACGAGTCACTCGAGCAGATCGACCCGCTGCTGCGCTCAATCGCTGCCGATCTGCGCAGCGGGGGCGACACCGAACCGGCAGAGCAACTGGGCGATATCGTCCATGCCTTTGGCCTGGTGAGCGTGCAGATCGATGTGGAGGGCGAGCTGCCAAGCGACGTGCGTGTCGCGGCAGCCTTTTTGCAGATTATCCGCGAAGCCTCGACCAATGCCACCAAGCATGCGCAGGCGCATCGGGTCCATGTGCGCTTGTGGCAGGAGGGGACGGATGCTGACGCCGTCGCGCACATGACGATTTCTAACGACGGGTCCCCGGCCCCCGTATCGTATCGCGAGGGAACGGGTATCCCAGGTATGAGGCATGTCGCGCAAGATCTGGGTGGCAGCCTAGAGGTCCACGCCACCCCGCCCTTTACGCTTACGGTATCCATTCCGCTTAACGCCAACGACACGTCCCAAAGGAGAAACTCATGATCCGCGTGTTAATTGTCGAAGATCAGGCCATCCTGCGCGAGAGCCTGGCGCGCTCCGTTGGCGACCAGCCCGATATGACCGTCGTTGCCGCGATCGCCGATGCCTCCGAGGCCTTGGGTGTCGCGCTCAAGGAGCGCCCGGACATGATACTGATGGACGTGTGCACCGAACACGATTCAAACGGCATCGTGGCGGCGGCACGCATCAAGGAGCAGCTGCCCGAGTGTCGCATCATTATCATGACAGGCATGCCCGAGATCACCTTTGTCGATCAGGCCCGCGAGGCGGGCGTCGATAGCTTTGTGTACAAGAACGTCGGTATCGACGAGCTGTTCGCCGTGATGCGCTCCACGCTGGCGGGTTACTGCACGTTTCCCAAGCCGCCCGAGAGCATCTTCTCGGGCACGGCGGCCCTCGACGATGTCGAGCTGTCGATCTTGCGCCTTGCCTGCGAGGGTAAAAGCCGCCGCGAGATTGCGGCCGAGCTGTTTATGAGCGAGGGCACCATCAAGCGCCGCATCTCGGAGATCCTGAGCAAGACCGGCTACGACAACATCATGCGTCTGGCCGTACATGCGGTGACCGAGGGCAGCATCGTTCCCAACATGGAGCGCTAACGATCGTTACGTATCGGCATACAAGCGACGGGGCCGCAGGATCATTTCCTGCGGCCCCGCCTGGTACCCGCGGATATGTCCGCCAATCCGCGGCTGTCGATGTCTGTCACCTACGCGATAGTTACGCTGTAGGAGGCGACGTCCTCGTAGGAATCGGTCAGATAGGCGTCGATGCCGATGGTCGTGTTGACCAGGTCGTCAAGGCTGTCGAGCTCGCCGCTCGAGAACGTGAATTCCTCGGTGGCGTTGGTGCCGGGCATCAGGTGAGCCGAGAACCAAGGTTCCTTCATGGTACCGTTGACGTTGGTCTTGCCGCTGGGGGCGTAGAAGGTCAGGTCCTTGTCGCTCTTGTTGGTGATGTTGACGACAAAGCCGATGTCGCCCCACTCGTCCTTGAACTTCTCGGTGACGGTGATGGTGCACAGGTCGTCATCGGCGACGGTGACGGCGGGGGAGATTTCAATGTTCTCGGTATCGTCGTCTTCGACGGCCTCATCGATCTCCTCTTCCTTCTCGGCGGCCTCGCGATCCTTCTTCACCGTGCCGGAGAGATCCTTATCGGACTTGGTAAAGATGAGCTTGTCCTCGCCTTCCTCAAGGATGAGCTTGCCGTCCTCGAGCTTCACGTCAGTCGTGTCCTTGCCAACGGTGATGCTTGCGGTGGTGGCGTCCTTGGCTTCCCACTTGAGGTCGTCGACTTCGGAGAACAAATCGAGGCTGCCCGTGCCGTCTTCGTTGAGGACCAGGATGATGTTGACGCCCCATTCCTTGAACATCTCCATGTACTCCTCGGTCAGCTCCTCGCCCTCCGAGGTTCCACCCGAGAGCTCCCAGCTGCCGACAAAGTTGGCCTTGGGGTCTTTGCCGCCGCCGCTGCAGCCCGTCAGGGCAAAGGCGAGCGCAAGGACGCATGTCAGAAATGCGAGTACGGACTTTTTGAACGTTGTCTTCATGGTGTCCTCCTTTATCGAACGAAACCCATAGAAGCAAATGCGGGGGTGGCGGATCCCCCGCCAATTACCAGATAGAGGGGCTAGGGCCTGGGCGTTCCGCAGTTGCTGCAGAACTTGCCGCCGTTTTCGCTGCCGCAGTTGGGGCAGAACCACTTGGCCGGTGCCGGGGCGGGTGCGGGACTGCCGCACTCGGAGCAGAACTTGCCGGTGTTGGTGGCGCCGCAGCTGCAGGTCCATGTGCCGGCCGCGGGAGCAGCGGCAGGAGCCGGTGCGGGAGCGGGTGCCGGAGCCGGCTGCGGGGCGGCCTGCTGCTGTGCCTGGCCGGCGGCGAACAGCTGGCTGGCGTTCATGCCGCCCATGCCACCTGCCATGCCCATGCCCATAAAGCCTGCCATCGCGCCGTTGGGATTGGCGGCTGCCGCGCGCATTGCGTCGCTCTGGGCGCTGGCAATGTTGGCTGCCGCCATGGTGGGATCGCGCATGACGGCGGCCTTCTGCAGGTCCTTGATCATCTGCTCGTCTTCTTGCGAGGCTGCGATGGAGTTGACGCCAAAACTCACGATCTCGACACCACGCAGGTCGCGCCAGTCGGCAGAGAGGACCTCGTTGAGCGCACGAGCGAGCTCGGTGGTGTGGCCGGGGATGGCGCTGTAGCGGATGCCCATCTCCGAGATCTTGGCGAAGGCGGGCTGCAGGGCGGTGAGCAGCTCGGACTTAAGCTGGCTGTCGATCTTGTCGCGCGTGTAGCTATCGGTCACGTTGCCGCATACGTTGGTGTAGAACAGCAGCGGGTTGGTGATGCGGTACGAATACTCGCCGTTGCAGCGCACGGAGATGTCGACGTCCAGGCCAATGTTGTTGTCGACCACGCGGAAGGGCACGGGCGAGGCGGTGCCGTACTTGTTGCCGATGATCTCCTTGGTGTTGATGAAGTAGACACGCTGGTCCTTGCCCGCGTCGCCGCCAAAGGTAAAGCGGCTGCCGATATTGGCGAAGGTCTCCTTGATGGAATCGCCCAGGTTGCCGCTAAAGACGCTCGGCTCGCTGCCGGTATCGAAGACGAACTCACCAGGCTCCAGCGCGACTTCGATGATCTTGCCGTTTTGCACCACGAGCATGCCCTGGCCGTCGTTGACGGCGATGACGGAGCCGTTGGAGATGACGTTGTCCTCGCCGCGCGTGTTGGAGCTGCGGCCACCGGTACGTTTGCTGCCCTTGCAGGCCAAGACGTCAGCAGGCATCGATTCGCAGTAGATAAATTCCTTCCACTGGTCGGCCATGACGCCGCCGGCAGCTCCCAATCCAGCTTTCAAGAGTCCCATGGTGATCTTCCTTTCTCGTCAAAGGCCGGGTGGTATTGGTTGGATTGCTTAGTCGTCCTTGTCGTCTTTCATGACAACGGTGGTCTCGGTGTGGCTGAAGGTGTCGTGCTTCTCGGTCAGGTCGAGCTCGCCGCAGTACTCGTCGGCGTGGGTGGCCTCGTTGGCCGTCTTGAGCTGGCCTACCAGTAGCACGTCTCCGATAATCACGATGATCAGCGGCGCGACGATGTTGATGAGGATGCCCTCGATATCAAAGGCGAGGTAATCCGGATCGAAGGCGTTCTCACCCATAAAGAGAATCTGGGAGAGGATAAATCCGATCACAAAGAACAGCACCGAGGCAATAGCGAGCTTGGGCTTGGAGCAGGGGAGCTCGCCGACCAAGCGGCCGGTCTGGCCGTTCATGGCAAACAGGTAGCTCTTGCCGTTCCACGAGGTGGAGAGCATCCAGACGGGGAACAGGGCGTAGTCGCTGTCTTCCCAGGTGTAGTCGAGCTGCTTGCTTTCGACCGTGGCATCGTCGTATTCGTCGACGACAGTCTCGCGCAGGGCCGAGATCGCGCTTTCTTCCATACGGCGCTCGGCGCGCGCCTTGCAGGTCTCGCAGTCCTCGTCGTAACGGTTGGCGATGTAGCCGGGCATATATGCGACCGAGAACGGACGCAGCGCGTCGTAGTCAAACGGCTCGATGGCGTCCATGTGGCCGTCGGGCATCTTGGACGATCCGTCGACGGGCACGCGCCTAAACGAGATATTGCCCTTGCGATAGGCATCGTAGTGGTCGGTGGTCGTGACGGTGCGGTCGGATTCCTCGGTCACGGTCTCGTTGGTCGCGTCAAAGTACACTTCGCCGTCAACGCGGGCACCGTAGAGCCAAAACGGCACGTAGACACCTTGGACCTCGTCGATGTGGTTGCCGGTGACAAAGCTCTTGGGCAGCAAGATTTTGTCCTTGTAGTGTTCCTTGAGTGCGGCCGTGACGTCGTCGCGCCCGAGCTTAAATGGAATCACCAGGTTGGGCGAGAAGTCGCCAGAGAGCTGGCCAGGCGCCACGGCGGAGTTGCCGCAGTACGGGCAGGTGGTGACGGCGACGGTGCCGTCGGACACGAGCTCGGCGCCGCACGACGAGCAGATGTAACCGGCGTTTTGGGCGAGCTCCTGCACGGCATCGTCGGCAGCAGGTTTGGGAGCTGCGGCTGCGGCATCGGCTTTGGCATCTGCCTTGTCCTGGCGCTCGCGATAGAGAGCCTCGACTTCTTCGACTTCAAAACGCGAATCGCAGTAGTCGCAGACGAGTTTTTGCTCGGCGCTTGCAAAATGCAGGGGGCCACCGCAGGCAGGGCACTGATAGTTGACGCTCTCGAAGGCCATGATCGGTCCTTTCCGTGCCGGAGGCTATGCGCCGATGGCGCCGCCGCAGTATTCGCAGCGCCCACTGGCATCGGGAATGGTGGTGGCTCCGCAGAAGGGGCAGGTCACCGCGGTCTTGGGGGCCTTGGCGGCCACGACGCTGTCGCGCGTCTCCTGGCGCAGCTGCACCAGCGCGTCGCGGACCTCGGTTGCCTGGCGCTTGGCCTCGCGGTATTCGATGGAGCCGCGCTGATCGATGGTGGAGTCGTTTACGCGCAGGTTGATCTCGGTAAAGTACGGCGTGTTGACGTGAATGGTCAGATTAAAGTCGTAATCCAGGTCGTAGCGCGGCGGGTTGTAGCTCTCGCGCTCGCCGTCCTTGGTCTCGCGATAGATTTCGGTGCGATGCTCGTCGATATCCATATCGCAGCCGAGTACCTGCGAGAACTCGATGATGTCGGGATTGGCGTCGCGCCAGCGGCTCTGCGAGGTGATGATCAGCAGGCCCGCGTCCTCATCGAGCATGATGTTGGTGCGCCCGGCAGAAAGCGTGCGCGTGGGGTTGAACGACGCCAGGCGCTCGGCATTGGCCTCGCGGTAGGCGAGCTGCTCGCGGATATCGTCCGCGGTGCTGGAGCGATAGCCGTGAAAGTAGGGGGAGAGCTTGCCGGCGCACTCTTTGCACAGGTAGCCTTCATTGATTTTTGTCTTACCTAGAAGTCCCAGCTCGGTACCGCAAATCGCGCACTCTTTCTTCTCGAACATCTTGTCAAAGAAGCCCATGGCTGCCTCCCATCAACTGGTAGCGTGTGTCACTTTTGATGATGGGGGAGTGCGCAGCCTTTCACGATACCCAGACGGCTCAACGAGTCTCCACAACTGGGACACATGGCCCATTTTTCCTACTCATTGGGGACGTACTTAAATGAGTGAAACTACTCATTTAAGTACGTCCCCAATGAGTGCTCGCAGAACGAGAGTGGATAATCTCCCATTTTTGGCCTGTGTGCAGGCTCAAAGTGGGAGATTGTCCACTCTCGTCATTTGGGTGTCCAAAAATCCCCGCTCGTTTGGCGCCTGGGGACACTCTTTGTCGAATGCGGCGGCTGCCGAATGTGGGCGCCGTTCTTGCTATGCCACGGTCACGGCGATCTGGGCGTAGCGGGTGCAGGGGCGCTCGGCGCGCGTCTGCACGGTAAGCGTGAGTACGAAGCGGTCACCGGGCTGCGCGTCGGCGGGCACGATGAAAGCGGTGTCCACCGTGCATTCTTGCCACATCGACAGATCCTGGACGCCTGCATAGCTCGATGGGTCTACGGCCACATCCCAATGTGCATCGAAGCCCTTGTCGTCGGGGTCGACGATGGTTGCCGCAAGGGCGACGCGCTCGCCGGCTGCGGCGCTGCGGTCGGCCGTGACCTCGACAACATGTGCCGGATGCGAGCAGATGGCCGGATCATGGGCGCACCATTGCGCGCGGGCGGCAAAGTTTTCCTGATAGGCACGCAGATAGGGATTGAGATTGTCGTCTGCGGGCGTGCCGATGGAGGCAAAACCGGCGGGCGCGCTCGCATCGGGGTGTCCATCAAGAAACATGCGGCCCAGCAGCGTATCGAAGTCGCGGTCGTCGATGCCGCGCAGGCCAAACGGCAGCAGTGGAATATAGGTCATGCTGTCGCCTTCGGCCATAAAGTCGCCGCGCTCAAACTGCACCGCGGGCATGCCTTCCAGGCCCCAATCCAGGCGGGCATGCTTGCCAAACTGAAAGCGCTCGGGTTCGTTTTCGTAGACCTTACCATCGCCATAGAGCATATAGCGTGCCATGAGGGGGCCGTTGCCCTGCGTGAGATTCTGCTCGGGCCAGGGAGCCTTAAACAGCGGCAGCGTATCGGGCTGAGCTGTTTTGGCGTCGAAATAGTTGCCATACATATAGGGCGTACGCCAAAAGATGAGCTCGGGAAAGAGCTCGCGCCCATGGTCGAGCCACGAGTTGTCCTGTCCCACGCCATCGGCAACGCCCATCACGCGCACCTTCTGATAGACCTGCTGCTGCACGGCGGGCCACTCGGGCGTGTCGTGATAACGCTCGGCAATACTCATGAGGGCGCGAACGATCGTATTCATACCACCCCAGCTGAGCAACCATAACGTACGCGGATCATCATCCAGAATCGCCTGCGCAATTACGCGAGACCCCTCAGTTTCCTCAGTCACATCACCCTCAAAGGCAACATTTCCCACAAACGTACGCTCGATCATCTGGGCAGGCGTGGGAAACGGCGGTTCACCGGCGGCGTCCGCATTTGCCTGCAACTGCGGCCAAGCCTGGGCATATTCATTACTCCAGAGACTCTCAATCCAATGCTCGGGAAACGGCCGATACTCACGAAGCTCGCCGGCTAGCGGATCGGGCTCATGAGGCACAACAGCCCACTCATAAGAGCGCCGCCCTTTGGTCCGCCAATGCGAATTCACCTCGCCGAGCGTATGAACCCCATCCCCAAGAAAGTGATACTGCGAAGCCGTATACACCACAGCCTGAACATCAAGCAAGTTGAGATACAGAGCCAAATGAACAAGCGAGTTCATATCGTCGACTTCCATATCGGTAGTAACAATCACCCGAGTCAACTTCTGGGACATAGGAACAGCTCCAATCAAAATCAATTCAGCCAGTTACGCGCAAGGCAAGACGGGACCCATGCCCCCATCGCCACCGACCCGGCGGCCCGCTAGAAGCGGCCGGCCAGGGTCACGGCAACGTCAACGCAGCGGGGACCGGGGTTTAGTCTTGCAAACATTCCGCAGGGGGCATGGGCAGGCGCAGCGCGAAGCGCAAAGCGCCAGCCCATGCATGCCCGAGGACGTTTGCAAGACTAAACCCCGGTCCCCGCGATGGGAGGGCTTAGCGGTCGACCCTGGCCGACCACTCCCAGCAGCCCACCGGCTCGCCGTCGATGAGTACGTTGCCCCCGTCGAAGTCTTGATAACACAGGTCGTTGAATTGGTGGATCCACACGCCGTGGTTGAACGTCTTCTTGGCCGAGCCGTCGGCCTCGCGATACACGCCGGTCAGGTCCTCGACATGGCTAAAGTAGGTGAGGTGCACGTTGGCGCCGGCATCGCGCAGGCGCGCCGTGAGCGGCAGCACGGTCTGTTGCGGTGACACAAGCTCGTCGCCCTTGGAGTGCGTAAACCACAGCGGCGTCTTGGCGAGCGCGGCTACGTCCTCGTCCGTGGCGTTGTACCACGGGGCGCAGCAGGGAAGGCCCGCGGCGAAGAAATCGGGGTAGTCGGCGCACAGGCGCAGGGTCATAAAGCCGCCGTTGGAAAGACCGGCGACCACGATGCGGTCGGTGTCGATGCGGTCGGCATGCTCGGCGACAAACTCATCGATAAGTGCCTTGAGCACGGGGGAGTAGATGCTCTGGTTGGAGTGACCAAGCTGCTCGACGCCGTTGTCCATCCAAAACGTGGGCGACTGCGGTACGAGCACCCAGGCAAAGCCGCCAAAGTAGCGCTGGATCTGCGCCTGGCTGATGGCCGTCACGCGGTTGCCGATATAGGCGCGCGTGGCGCCTTCGCCCTGCGTGGCGCCCTTGCCCTCGCCGGCGCCGTGCAGATACACCACGAGCGGTGCCTTTTGGGGCACGACCGTGGCCTCGGGCGCAAAGGGGTTGAAGCATGCCGAGTCCTCGGCCTTAAAGCTGGGCTCAAAGAAGCCGTATTCGAGCGCGATACCGTCGACGGCGGTCTTTTGCGTGTCGTTGCTCCAGCCTTTGAGCGCAGGGCAGATATCGCCACGGCAGGTGTCGAAGACCAGGCCGCAGGTGGGATCGTCGCCGTCGTTGCCGGGAAGAGCCGCGAGCTGCGTGATGTGCAACTGGTCATCGAGCATGCGCGAGCCCATGACGCCGCCTTCGATCTTTTTGGTCAGGCGCTGCTCGGCGACCTCGAGCGCCACATGGGTGCCCACGGCGAGCTTACGTCCGTTCTCGTCGCACGGATATGCGGCGAGAATGTCGATGTAACCCACGGAGGGCGCGGCATGGTCGGCGCCGCGTTCCTTGCGCATCAGAACATCGCCCGAGCGCTCGTGACGCTCTACATATATATGGAAGGTGTTCGCGTCGATGTCGTTGGCGCGCACGGTGCAGGGCAGGTCGAGTACGACCTTGCTGATCCAGGGGCCAAAGTCGCCCAAGGTGGTGACGGTTGCGTAGGTACACAATTTGAGTTCCATGAGCTGCCTCCCTTGCGCCGCGAATGCCTGGCATCTGCGGCAATACAAACTAAACATGTTTAGTGTAATCTAGAATTGAAGAATAACCAGATGAACTCGGTAAACGGCAAAATTGAACACGTCGTGAACTACTAAACGTATGTTTACTAGCTTCTAGCAGGGATTCTGTTGATGAGTTAACAGATCAGTGAGGTGTTCATCAAAATAAAATCCCACGTAAATGGCTATATATCAATAGAGGGTCAAAGAGACCATCTCCCGCCATTCAAATACGTTCACCCCCGATTTCCTACCGTTCACCGGACTGTAGACGGCAAAATTGCCATAAATTCGGCGCTCCGTGTAAACTAAAGCCCGTAAACGTTCAGTAAACACCTTGTTTACAAAAGCGTATCCAAGGGTCCGGCAACCGTAAGGGGTTATAGTCGCCGGGCCAAAGGCGTGCCTAAGCCCAAGGGGGCTGGCACACGAAGATATGGGGAGGGGTCCCATGGCAGTAGATAACAAGCAGATTGCCACCGATGTCCTCGAGCTCGTGGGCGGTGCGGAGAATGTTTCCGTTGCCACCAACTGCATGACGCGCCTGCGTCTGACGCTCAAGGATAACAGCAAGGCCGACGTGGAGAAGATCAAGAAGGTCAAGGGTGTTCTGGGTTGCCAGTTTGCCGGCAGCCAGCTCCAGGTCATCATCGGCCAGAACGTGCCCAAGGTGCTCGCCGAGTTCGTCGCCATCTCCGGTGTCAAGCAGGGTGAGGCCGTCAACGAGAACCTCGATGCTCCCAAGGAGAAGTTCGAGCTCAAGAACCTGCCCAATATCATCCTCGACTATCTGTCGGGCTCCATGACCCAGCTCATCCCGCTGCTCATGGCCGGCGGTCTGTTCCGTACCATCGCGGCCGTCCTCGGCCCCACCATGCTCGGTGTGCTCTCGGCCGACGACCCGACCTATACGTTCCTCTACACCACGCTGTACGAGGCCACGTTCACCTTTATCCCCATCTACCTGGGTTATGCCGCGGCTAAGAAGCTCGGCGCCAGCCCGGTGCTCGGCATGCTGCTCGGTGGCGCCCTCATGGCTCCTTCCGTGGTGAGCGTCGCCACCCAGGAGGGCGGCGGCATCATCTCCGTCTACGGCATCCAGATCGCTGCTGCCAACTATCAGCAGTCCGTCCTGCCGATCATCCTTTCGGTGCCTGTCCTCTACTTCGTCGAGAAGTTCTTTAAGAAGGTCATGCCCGACGTGCTCTCCACGGTCTTCACGCCGTTCTGCACCATGATCGTCACGATCCCCATTGCCTTCATCGTCCTCGCTCCGATCGGCAACGAGATCGGTACGCTGATCGCCAACGCCCTCTTCGGCCTTGCTGACCTTGGCGGCATCGGCATCCTGATCGTCATGGCCGTCCTCGGCGCCTTCTGGCAGCTCTTCGTGGTCTGCGGCATGCACATGCCCGTCATCCTGCTCGCCCAGGTTCAGATCATCGCTGCCGGTTACGATCCCTTCGTCTTCGTTTCCACCAACTGCGCTATGGCCGCTGTCTGGGGCTGCGCCTTCGGTGCCTTCCTCAAGATGAAGAACCCCGACGAGAAGTCTCTCGCCATCGGTTACGTCATCTCCGCCATCGCCGGCGGCGTCACCGAGCCCGCGCTCTTCGGCATCCTCATGCGCTTCCGTCGCACCATGTTTGGCATGTTCATCGGCGGTGCCATCGGCGCTGTGTTCTCCGGCCTCATGGGGGTTACCTACTACCTCGCAGGCGGTGCCTCCAACTTCCTGGTCTTCACCAACTACCTGCAGGGTGGCCAGATGAACACCGTCTGGGCTATCGTTGGTATGGCAATCTCCTTTGTCATCGCCGCTGCCGTCGTCTTTGTCTCCGGCTTCTCCAAGGAGGAGCTCGCCGAGATGGAGGCCTAAGGCCAAACCGTTCGGTCGCATAAGACCTCACCTACACGACAGGGCCCCGTCAGGCGTAAGCCCGGCGGGGCCCTTCTTGCAAGGTAGACTGATGGAGGCGGGTGAGATTCGCCCGCGAGGGTTTGCCAAGCGCCGGGGGCTTTCGCGCGGGGTTATCGCGAAAGCCCCCGGCGGTTCGCAAATCCTTTATCAAACGAAAGGACATGCAGATGAGTTTGGGAAAGCTGACCGCCAACGGTCGCCAGGACGGCTTTTTGTGCGAGGGCAAACCGTTCTTCTGGTTTGCCGATACGTGCTGGAGCGCATTTACGAGCATCGCCGAGAACGACTGGGATTACTACCTGACCCGCCGTGCCGAGCAGGGCATGAACGTGCTGCAGATCAACACGTTGCCGCAGTGGGATCGCTGCTGTCCCGACCTGGGCATTTGGCCCTATGCCAGCGAGGATGGCGTGCACTTTGATTGGTCCTGCCCCAACCAGGCGTATTGGGATCGTGCCGCCGCCATGTGCCGCGCGGCCGTCGAGCACGGCATTCGTCCGGCGCTCGTGCTCATGTGGTGCAACTACGTGCCCGGTACCTGGGGTGCCAAGATCGCCGAGCGTTGCGGTGCCGAGATTATGCCGCGTGAGGAGGTTCGCGCCCACGTTGCCCGCGTCGTCGAGAACCTGGGCGAGTTCGACCCCGTCTACGTGGTGGCGGGCGATACCGACTTTGCCGGCGACGAGGCGATCGCCTATTACGAGGACGCCCTCGACGAGGTCGTCAAGCGCGCGCCCGAGGCACTGCGCACCATGCATATCAACCGCGGTAACCGCACCATTCCGGCGCAGTATCTGGACCGTCTGGACTTTTATATGTTCCAGCCCGGCCACAACTACGAGGGCCAGCCCGAGGCATGGCGTCTGTCGCAGGACTTTATCGCCAACTATCCCAAAAAGCCGATGGTCAACTCCGAGCCTTGCTACGAGCAGATGGGTGCGTCGCGCAACGTCTACTGGCGTTTTACCGCGCAGGATTGCCGCGCGAGCGTATGGTCGTCGATTCTTGCCGGCGCCAGTGCCGGCGTGACCTATGGCGCACACGGCGTGTGGAACTGGCAAACATCGCGCAGCCAGGGTTCGGTCCTGGGCGAGGGCTTTGACATGCCCTTCCGCTGGCAAGAGTGCCTGCAGTTTGCGGGTGTGTGGGACTTTGGCGCGATCGAGCACGTGCTTGCCGCCCTAGGCGCTACGGCTGCCGACGATGCACTTGCCGTGGTTCCGGCGCAGGAGCTCCTCGACGACGCGCGCGAGTCCATCCGTGTGGCGCGCGTTGGCGATCGCATCGTCGCGTACCTGCCGCGCACCACGGCGCTCAAGTTTAAGCTCGACGGCGCGCGCGGCTGGACGGCGACGGCCCTCGACATGGAGGACAAGCACATCGCCAAGCTGCCTGTTCGCGACAACGGTAACGGCACCGTGCGTGTGGCTCAGCATCCCTTTGAGCACGACGCGCTGGTGATCCTGGCCCCCGGGCGCTAACGGCTCTTCTCCAACATTTACAACCCAGTCCCTTTCATTAGGCTGCGACGGAATGGTTCCTGCATGACGGCTTCAAGCTGCCAAGGGGAGCCATTCCGTCGCACCCTTTGCTTACTCATTGGGTACTCATTGGGGACGTACTTAAATGAGTGGCAGTTGGGGGATACTCCTTGCCGAGTTGGAGCTTGCGCGCGCCCCTTCTGGGTCATGCGGCTCAAAATCGCGGCGTCATGCGGACGGCTGGGGTCGAATTTGCAACATTTCGAACTTGGCTTCGATATTGAGATTGGTTCTTTATTAAAATGGTGTTCCGGACAACAAAGCGGGTGGGGGTTACCATGAGGGACCTGGGAGACACAACCGCATATTTGCGCCGGGGCATGCGGGAGATTCTGTGCCTAGCGCTGTTCTTCTTCACGTTTTTGGCGTGCGAGTATTTCTTTGATGCGCGCATGGCCGAGTTCGTGCCATCGAGTGAGGTCGTCATCTACGAGAGCATCGTTGTCGGCGCGAGCGTGATTGGCTTTTTCGTGCGCCCATTTCTGTACTATCGCCGTCCCCAGACGATCGATGCGACGAGCGATATTACGGGCGTGCTGTTGGTATCGGCGTTGCTGCTGATGATTATGGCAATGCGGTTTGAGGTAGTAATTGCCGGCGGCCTGGTGGCGTGCTGCGCCCTGGGCTATTGCGGATCGACCGCCCATGCCAATCTTGCGCGGCGTTTTGCGCAGACGCCCTGCCTGGCGCGCACCGTGGCGGTTTCCTATGCTGTGGGCATTTTGGTGCAGGTGCTCAACCATATGGTGATGCCTGCGGGCATTCCCCAGCAGTCTGTTCTCATTGCCTGTGCGATTGCGCTGGTGGGGCTGCTTCACGGTGTCCGCCGCGCTAAATTGCGTGATGAGCCTGCGCCCGAGTTCGAGGTCGAGATTGCCGAGCTATCGGTCGATGCGTCGGAGCGTGGCGCCAGGTGGCACGATGACCCCGAGGCAAAGGCGGCCTTTCAGGGTGCCGTGGTGCGTCTGACGGTGGCGACCGCTTGCCTCACCGGCGTGTTCGCGGCCCTCAATGCCGGCCTTACGACCTCGCATGCCGCTGGCGCTATCGATCTGGGCGACTGGCCGCGCTTGCTGCTGGTTGTGAGCGCCCTTGCCGCCGGCGTCCTGTATGACCTGCGTGGGCGTTCGTATATGAATATCATCATGACGTGCGCCGCCATGCTGTCCACGCTCTCGTTCTTTGTACTTATCACCGATGGCAACGGTGGCAACACGCTTGCCGCCACGATTATCTTTTACCTTGGCACGGGCTTTTTCGTGGTGTTCTTCACCGCGAAGTTCGCCGCGATTTCGATGTATGCCCGCTGGGCGTATCTGTGGCCGTGCATGGGCCGTGTTATCAACAACGTTTGCTCGATGCTCGTGACGGCTCCGGCAGTGGCGATTATCTCGAGTCAAAACGTGCTGGCGGCAGTGAGCGTCGTGCTCGTGCTGTTTGTCGGCATCGCGATTTCGCTGTTGGGACAGTTTGGACAAGACGGTGAGGGCGAGGCGACGCGCGGCAGGCTGGCGCTTGCCACCGACGATCTTGGCGTGAGCTGTGAGCCCGGCCAGGCCGACACGGTGCCCCTGGAGGCGCCGGAGCTTTCGTTTGACGATCGGCTCGATGGCTTCGTTGCCGCCTTTGGGCTCACCAAGCGCGAGCGCGATGTTCTGGAGGCACTGGTCGTTTCGGACGACAGCGTGCAGGACGTGGCGGCGGCACTCTTCCTTTCGCGTTCCACGCTCTATCGCCACATCGCTTCGATTAACAAAAAGACAGGTGCCTCCTCGCGCGTAGCCCTCATCAACTTCTTCTGGTCCTGGACACCCCAAGACTAGCTAACCACCACAAAGGGGACAGGCACCTTTGTGGTGGTTTTTTACCTGCAAAAATATGAATATGAGACATTTGTCACCTGCCGTTTTGGTGCTCAAAGGCATATGAATGTGATGCTGAGCAGAGCAGAACGGAGGGGGTGCACCTATGGCGTCTCGGGGTTGCGCGTCTAATAAAATTGCGGGCGCGCTTATCGCCGTGGTGGTCTTTGCCGCGGCGGTGACACTCATGCGAGTTTACGTTGCCGGCGACCATGGCGCTCAGGGAAAGACTGCCGCGCAAGTGTCGCTCAACGATTGCGCTGCCGTTCCGGTGGCGGTCAAGCTTATCGAGGACGGGGAGGCGCGGACGGCCTATGAGACCGACGATGCCGAACTGGTCGCATCGACTTTTGCCGCGCTCGATGGCTGCACCGTGGGGGATGCGGTGGATGAGCGGACGAGCGATGCCGGCCGAACGCTCGTCTTTGTCTATACGGATGGCTCGGAGCAATCGGTAGAACTTGAGGGCAAAAACATCGTGCTCGATAAGACGGCGTATCGACTTAACGGTGCCGATGAGTTATGGCGGCAGCTTGCCGCAATCAAAAACAGCTAACGAAATTAGGGATGTACGGGATGAGTGACTTGAGATTCTGCCCGGCGTGCGGGGCGCAGCTGCCTCGGGTCGCCGGCGTGCCGGTGCGATTTTGCCCGGGGTGCGGCGTCCGACTTGAGGGCGTTGTGGGCTACTCGGGCGCCGTGGGGGCTACAGATGGGGCGACTGCCGATGACGATGCGGACGAAGGCGGCGACCCGAGTGTGGACGCGCCGGCCGATGCGCCGGTGGAGACTGCCGGCGTCGCGTCGTCTCGTGACGCAGCCACGACGGATGCGCCTCACATCGGTGACCTTGAGCTTCATGCCGCATGCGATACCTCTGGCGGCCAGGCACTCGCGCAGGTGGTGCTGCCGCGGGGCTGGCATATCGAAGAAGCGCATCTTGAGCGCAGCGGCAGTTTCGACTGCCCGATTTCGGTTGGCGTGACGGCGGCGGGTCCGATGGGTGAGCGGATTATGTACCGCTCCGAGCTCTGCTACGTGGATGCGGGCGCCGTTGCCAAGCGTATCCCCACGCAAACCGAACGCAAGGTGTTTGTGCACGTGGAGGCAGCTTGCGACGAGCTGGCTCAGGCCTGTGCAGCACGGCTGGGCGCGCGGGCAGAGGTTGTTGCCGAGCAACCGTACCCATCGAGCGCGGCGGTCGATATCGAGCGCGAGCGTGCCCGCGTAAAGCGCGAGGCGGCAAACGACTTTGCAATCCAGGGCTTTTCGATGGAACCGAGTGATGTGGTCTATGAGTGCCGCATGCGTCGATATCGGCTCACGGGCGCTCCGGTGCCCACCGAGCTCGCAGTGGCGGCCAAAGTCGAGGGCTATATGTTTTCAATCGGAGGCGTCGCGGGTTCTATGGGCAAAGGTGTTGCCGCTGGGGCCGAGGCGCTGCTGGGCGCGAGCCTTTCGAGTGGGCTGATCGGCGGTGTTTTGGGCAAGCGCCTGCGCGAGCGCAAGGCGGCGGCAGCGGCGGGACAGGGCGTCGCGCAAGAACAGCCCACGGGTCGAGGCGGTTGCCCGGACGGAGCGTCGTTCGAGCTGGGTGCGGCCGACCTGCTGCAGTGGCGTATCAGGGACAGCTTCTGTTTGGCTGCGCCAGAAGGTCGCCTGGACGAGGCGGCCTCCACGGCGCTTGCATCAATGGCGTCGACTCTGCGGCTCAATCCAGCGATTGCACGCGAAGCGTCAGCTCAAAAGCAACAGATGGTGCTTGAGCAGCGCCAACGCACGCAGATGAACATTGCCCAGCAGCAACAGCAGTTTGCAGCCTGGCAACAGATGCATGCCTCGCAACAGGCGGCGTTCGACAGCTACCAGCAGGCGTGGTTCGATCGCAGCGACCGTCAGCACGCCGCGAATATGGCTGCCAGCGCCGCCAATTTTTCCAGCGCGGGCGTGGGGACGGGCACCGCTTCGTATTCCGATGCCATTCGCGGGGTCAACCATTACACCAGACCCGACGGCACCGATGTCGAGGTCTCGGTGATGGCCGACCAGGCCTGGGTCAACGGTTCGGGCGATGTGATCGGTACACGCGATGGTTTTGAACCCGGTTTTGGCTGGACGGAACTGCCTCGTCAATAGCGTGGGGTGGCTTATGTGTGAATCGATGCCGGGTGTGTTTCTCGGCATTGTGCTAAAGAACGGGAAAGGAACAATGATGAGGGAGACGGTACTTTCGCGCACGGCATTTGTCGCGGCGGCGGGAACGGCGCTGCTGACGCTTGTGGGGTGCGGCGGACAGCGGACGCAGGATGCGACGGGTTTTAACGACGACCGCCCGGTAAAGGACAAGATGGACGCGGGTGCGACGTCGGGCGATTCCGGCGACGCGGACAGCGGCTCGGCGGATGCGTTCGATACGTGGTCGGATGATTGCTGGGATGCGCACCGCAACATCAGCATCGCGGCGCTCCTCGAGCTTAAGGGCTGGCAGTTGCAGGAGTTTGCCTCGCAGCAGGGCTATACCTGGCAAGACGCGCTCGAGATGTACGAGGACGAGGCGGGACACGTGCTCAGCGTCTGCAATATCAGCAAGGACGGCGCGACCGAATGGCTCGGCGAGGACGAAATCGGAAAGCTCGACAAGGGCGGCACCGGAAGCACCGTGATGTTCACGCTACAACTTTCGGGCTATTCGAGCTGCGAGGATGTTATCGCGGGCTTTTCTGTGCCGGTCGAGGACCGGGCGCAGATTACTTCGGGCTCATGGATCGCGTGCGTATACGGTTCCAACATGGCGCGGCACGTCGCCATGACGAGCCCGATGGAAAACGGTGACTACCGCTTGGATCTCATTACCGAGGAGGCTATCAAGACCGGTAGGTTTACCCAGGGCGGCGGTGCTCCGACGATAGACGAATTTTGGCAGGAAAAGACTGGACGCGCGCTCGGCTAGGTGCGACGTGGCCAATACCATAGCGAGGAACGAACATGATGAATGAAGTGACGATGAACCGTGCGGCCTTTGTGGCAGGCGCGGGTGCGCTGGCTTGTGCGCTGGCTGGCTGCTCGGGCGGATTGGGCGGCGCGGGCGGTGCCAAGAAGGCGACCACGGCGGACGCCGCCTGTGTAGACGACAACGCCAACGTGACGGTCTATGCTGCGATCAACTTGGACGGCGTCGACCTGGTGCGCCTGCTCAAGCATCAAAACTATGAGTGGCAAGGCGAGAGCGTGGGCTACGGTGCCGCCGATGACGCGGGACTTTTCGCTTTTACCTTTTCTAAGATTTCGGATGACGTGGACGAACTTGCGAACAGCGCGATACCGCTTTCGGAGTCCGAGTACGAGGAACTTGAGCCGGGCGGCGGAGACGATAGCGTGGCGATTTTGCTCTCGGTGGGCGGCTATACGACGGGCAATCGTGCGCTCACCGGCGCAATCGGCGATGCGGCGATAGTGCAGGAGAAGTGCACAATCGACGATTCCGTGTATTGGCTGGTCAAGGCGCTCGACGGCAGCCGTTACGTGATTTCGGCCTACGACACCGAAGATGATGGCGACAGCGCGCATGACATCTATATCTATAGTGAGTCTTTTATTCACACCGGTTATCTGAGCGGCGGCGACCAAATCGATATTGACGAACTCTGGAGCCGCCTGACCAATGCCTCGTAGCGCACCAAAACCACCACAAAGGGGACAGTGAGGCGGGACTTTTTGACCGCCTGATGGGTCGAGCGTAACAACTCGTGCGTTACAGCAGCTCGCCGTGGCGGGCGATGTAGCGGCGCTTGGCCAGTTGGGTGAGCGCGATGTAGGCGGCGACAATGCCGATGAGCAGCGCGAAGAAGATTGGCGGCAGCGGCATGAGACCCAGCGCATCGGCGATGGGGCTTGCCGGCAGCCAGGTGACGAGTACCAGGCCCAGCACGGTGAGGAGGCACAGCGCGGGCGCGGCGTGGTCGCGCGGGCGTGGCAGGCGCGGGGAGCGCAGCATGTGGACCACGAGCGTCTGCGACCACATGGACTCGACAAACCAACCGCTCTGGAAGAGCGCCGTAAAGGCCGCCATGCCTGCGACGTCGCCTATAGCGGCAAGCTCTGCCCAGCTTGCGCCCACGGCGGCGGGGCACACCACAAAGAAGAGCGCGGCGAAAGTCACGATATCAAACAGTGAGCTCACGGGACCCAACTCGAGCATAAAGCCCTTAATGGACGCGGCATCCCAGGCGCGCGGACGGGCAGTCCAGGCGTCATCGACGGTGTCCCACGGCAGCGCGATGCACACGATCTCGTAGACCAGCGACAGCAGCACCAACTGCAGAGCGCTCATGGGCAAGAATGGCAAGAACAGGCTCGCGACGGTCACGGATAGCACGTTGCCAAAGTTGGAGCTCACCGTGGTCTTGAGGTACTTGAGCAGGTTGCCGTAGGTGCGGCGGCCTTCGATGATGCCGCGCTCGAGCACGCCCAGGTCTTTCTGGAGCAAGATGATGTCGGCGGATTCCTTGGCGATGTCGACGGCCGAATCGACCGAGATGCCGCAGTCGCTCGCACGCATGGCGGCGGCGTCGTTGATGCCGTCGCCCATAAAGCCCACAGTGTGGTCGAGCAGCTCGCGCATGACGCGCACCAGGCGCGCCTTCTGCAGTGGCGAGAGCTTGGCGAAGAGGTGGGTGTGCTCGGCGCGCTCGGCAAGCTCGGCATCGTCGAGCGCATCGATCTCGGAGCCCAGCAAGACGTTGCTCGCGTCGATACCGATCTGCTCGCAGATGGTGGCGGCGACACGGTCGTTATCGCCGGTCAGGACCTTAACGGCGACGCCCTTGGCCTCGAGGGTGGCGACGGCGCCCGTGGCACTTGCTTTGGGCGGATCGAGGAAGGCCAAAAAGCCCATCAGCACCATGTCGCACTCGTCGGCGATGCCAAATTCGCCCACGCAGCGCGGATTGGTCTTCTGCGCCACGGCAATCACGCGCAGGCCCTCGGCGTTGAGCCCGGCGACCTGCTTGCGAATCTGGGCGAGCTTATCTTCGGTGAACGGCTGGACGACGCCGTCGACCTCGACAAAGGAGCAGATCTCGAGCATTTCCTCGGCAGCCCCCTTGGTGACCATCTGGGTTTTGCCCTGGGCGTCGGCGACGACTACGCTCAGGCGACGGCGCGAGAAATCGAAGGGCACCTCGTCGACCTTGGTATAGCGGTCGCGCAGGCTCTGGCCCAGCATAGAATCGGGCACGACGGTCGAGGGCGTCACATCGGCACGGTCGATGACGGCCAGGTCGATAAGGTTTTTGAGGCCGGTCTGGAAGAAGCTGTTCAAAAACGCATGGCGCAGCACGCGCGCATCCTCGTTGCCGTCGGTGTTGAGGTAGCGCTCGAGCACGATACGGTCTTCGGTGAGGGTGCCGGTCTTGTCGCAGCACAGGACGTCCATCGCGCCGAGGTTTTGGATCGCCGGCAGCTCCTTGACGATAACCTGGCGGCGGGCGAGGTCCTTGGCGCCCTGCGACAGGCTCGTGGTCACGATGACGGGAAGCATCTGCGGCGTGATACCCACGGCCACGCTCGTGGCGAACAACAGCGCATCGATGACGTTGCCCTTGGTGGCGGCGTTGATGGCAAAGACCGCCGGCGCCATAACGAGCATGAGGCGCACGAGCAGCATGGAGACGCTCGAGACGCCGCGGTCAAACGCGCTCTTCTCGCCGCGCCCGTTGAGCATCTTGGCGATGCCGCCCAGGTGGGTGTCCGAGCCGGTGGCAACGACAAGCGCCATGGCGGTGCCGTTTTGCACGGAGGTGCCGGTAAAGACGATGTTCTTGCAGGCAGAGAGTGGTAGCGCGGAGCCGTCGGCACCCTCGACGACGGTGATGGCAGCGGTCTTCTCGACGGCCTCGCTCTCGCCGGTGAGTGCGGACTCGATCACAAACAGGTCGCGCGCGGTGATGATGCGGGCATCTGCCGGCACCATGTCGCCGGCAGAGAGGCGGATTACATCGCCGGGGACGAGCTCGTCGAAGGGGATCTCGACGCGCTCGCCGTCGCGCAGGGCACAGCAGGTGTTGGAGACCAGGTCCTTGAGGGCCTCGGCCGCATTGCCGCTGCGGGCTTCCTGGATAAACTTCATGCCGCCCGATACCAGCAGCATGATGCCGATGACGATGACCGTGGAGGGGTCGCGCTGCGGCTCGGGCACGGCGAGCACGTCGATATAGAGCGAGACCAGTGCGAGCGCGGCGAGGATGCCGGCGAAGGGATCGATGAATGCGTCGGCGATGCGGCGGGCGAGCGTCTTGGTCGGCGCCTCGATGGTGTTGGGGCCGACCGCGCTCAGGCGCTCGGCGGCGTGCTCGGCGGTGAGTCCGCCAGCCGTGGCGTCGAGCAGCACGAGGGCGTCCTCGGCGCTATGGGTGGCGGCGAATATGGTGTTCTTGGACAGGCCGGCGTGAGCGGCAGGGCGCGCCGTGCGGCGGCGCTTGGAGATAGCTTCGAGTACCGTGGCGGTTTTGAGCATCAGCATAGGGTCCTCCTTGTTGAAGGGAGTTAGCGTACGTGTCGTATGTGCTTCAAAAAACCTAGATGTCGCTCACGTCATGCTCGCGAGCTACCACAAAGGGGACGGGCACCTTTGTGGTGGTTTTGACGGTCGGCTGTTGGCGCTTATGCGTGTGCGGAATCCTCGCGGCGTGCCGAGGGCGACATGCAGGTTTTTCGACTATGACTGCCTTCCATGGCACACCTCCTTAAGGCCGGGCGCGATGCGCTTCAGGTATCACGTACCCGTTACAATCCGCCCGTATTCTTGATGAGGGGGTTTGTCGTGTCAACCCCTTTGTTTGGAAAACCATTGCCCCTGACAAAGCCTTTACAGAATGCCGAGGCCCCAAAGCGCGCCCGCAACGCGCCCTGCCTGCGCTAAACTGGAAGGCACGTACGCGATTACGAGAGGAGCCCGCATGGAGGCTTACAAGCAAGAGTTCATCAAGTTTATGGTTGAGTCCGACGTCCTTAAGTTCGGCAGCTTTACGCTCAAGAGCGGCCGTCAGTCCCCGTTCTTTATGAACGCCGGCGCTTACGTGACGGGCTATCAGCTCAAGAAGCTGGGCGAGTATTACGCCCAGGCCATTCACGATAACTTTGGCGACGACTTTGACGTGCTGTTTGGGCCGGCCTACAAGGGCATTCCCCTGGCCGTCGTGACCGCCATTGCCTACCACGAGCTGTACGGCAAGGAGGTCAAGTACTGCTGCGACCGCAAGGAGGCCAAGGATCACGGCGCCGACAAGGGCAACCTGCTGGGCTATGAGCCCCAGGACGGCGACCGCGTGATCATGGTCGAGGACGTCACCACCAGCGGCAAGTCCATCGACGAGACCTATCCCAAGGTCAAGGCGGCTGCCGATGTCGAGATCAAGGGCCTGATCGTGTCCCTCAATCGCATGGAGGTCGGCAAGGGCGGCGTGACCACCGCGCAGAAGGAGATCGAGGCCAAGTACGGTTTCCCCGTCGCGAGCATCGTCTCCATGGCTGAGGTTGTTGAGACCCTCTACAACCACGAGATCGACGGCAAGGTTGTCATCGACGACGAGCTCAAGACCGCCATCGACGCCTATTACGAGCAGTACGGCGTTCGTTAGTTACGGCGTTTTACCAAACGCCGTAACTGCTCGACGCTGCGCGCTGCCCAGGGCGACAATTTGTCATTCAAAAGGCAAGGCATGACCAGAAGGTCTATGCCTTGCCTTTTTCATGCCAACTTGTTCGCCCTGGGCGGCGCTCGCTGTCCGTCCTCTGCCTGCGGCGTCATCTTGCTCCGGATGTGGCACTTGGGGACGTTCCTTTTCTGCCGGCACCTGGGGACACTCCTGATGTGGTCGTTGGGGACGTTCTTAAATGACTACTCAGGATGAGCGTCCAAAAATCCGCGCTCGTTCGATTGGCGCATGTCTACGCAGCGTAGGTTGTCGAGCCTGGCCTTCAAATGGATACTGACTGTCGAACCGGTTCACTCCATTTCTTCAATTTGATTGGACAGCCCATGAACCAGACACGGCAAACCAATGCCTCCCATACTTTTTTGGCAGCGCATGCCATCAAGCAGCTGCGCGAAGAGCGCGGCCTCACCCAGCGCGCCCTGGCGGAAAGCCTTGGCGTGACCGATAAAGCCGTCAGCAAGTGGGAATCCGGCCGCGGCCTTCCCGACATTTCCCTCGTTGAGCCTTTGGCCCAGAGACTCGGCATAAGCGTGGCCGAGCTTTTGGCTGGTGACATTCGGGCCAACGCCAACCGTGCAGGCAATATGCTCAAAGGCGTCTTTTACGTTTGCCCTATCTGCGGAAACGTTGTGCACGCGCTCGGAGAAGGCAGCTTTAGCTGCTGTGGCTCCACGATGTTTCCCCAGGAGGCCGAAGAGCCGGACGCGGACCACGCCTTTTCCATCGAGCGCATCGAGGACGATTGGTACGTCACGCTCGATCATCCCATGACCAAGGATCACTACATTAGCTTTGTGGCATATGCGACTATGGACGGCATCTGCTTTAAGAAGCTCTATCCAGAGCAATCGGTGCAGCCGCGCTTCCATATTACCGGGCGCGGCAGGATATATCTTTACTGCAACCAACACGGACTCTTTACGTCGCTGACGCCTCGCAAATAACGGCTGTCTATCCGCCCTCCTCATGCGTTCCCGGGGGACCCAAAATGAGCGTGGATAATCTCCCGTTTTTGGGCCGCATGCAGGCTCAAAGTGGGAGATTATCCACGCTCGTTATCTGAGTGTCCAAAAATCCACGCTCGTCGCTACTTGAGTCCGGGCAGGCGGGTGTAGGGGAACGAGCGCTCTAAGAACTCGGAGCAGCGGGCGTAATCTTTGGCAAAGTAGCTGCTATAGAGCGAATCGAGTACGTATTGCACGGCGATATGGCTGGCGAACTGCGTGATGCGGTGCGTCATGCTCTCGTGGTCGCTTACCGTGAGATAGGCGGCAAAGCCGGGGTGAATGCGGGCACAGTACGGCGTGCCGATGACGATGACCGGGACATGTCGACTGCTAAGGATCGGCAAGATCTCCTTGAGGTTGGGGGCAAGGCCGCTGTAGGAGATGATGATTGCCACATGGTCGGGACCCGAGGCGAGCGCCGTGCGCACCTGCGCCTCGACGCTGTCGTGGCACGTCGCGCTTTTGCCGGCGGAAAGCAGGCGATCGCGGAACATTCCCGCTGGATATAGGTTATGCGAGCCCGTGTAGATGTCCACGGTGCCGGCGCGCATGATGAGCTTGGCGGCGTGGTCGAGCTGTGCAGGGTCGAGCAGCTCCTGCGTTTCGGCCAAGGTGGTCTGGTAGAGCCCCTCCATGCGCTCCATCACCTGCGCAGGGGTGGAAGTGGCATCGAAGGGAAAGTTGATGTCCACGTCGCGCCGGTTGCCCGCCTCGGTCGCCTGGCGGATGAGCTCGACCTTGAGGTCTTTGAATCCCTCGAGGCCGAGCTTTTTGCAAAAGCGGTGCACGCTCGCGACCGAAACGTTGGCGCACGCGGCAAATTCCTTAATGGAAAGCCCGCGCACATCCTCGCCCATGGCGAGGGCCGTTCGCCCAAGTTGTTGCTCGGTGGGGGTGAGGCTTTTGCCCTGCGTGATCTTTCGCCTGATATCCATATGGCTCCTATGCGTTTGCGTCGCGATAAACCAATCATAGCGATAAATAAAACGTTCGGCTTGGCTGGGAGTTTTGGTCCGCCGGTCTATGAACGACGGACCGCTCGACGCTGCGCGGGCTCAACATAGGGGCGCTGTCCTTGTTGGGCCGTTTGCGCCCGGGGCGTTACCCGAGCACGCGTACGGGCCCCAAGAGGCCGCTGGGATCGGAGGGCTCGGTCATGCCGAACATGTCGGGGACGGCGTGGTCGAGGGTGTTGATGATATCGATCGTAAGCGCGTGCTCGCCGGCTAAAAGTGCGGCGGCCTCAAAGCGGTAAGGCGGACAGATGCGGGTGCCGAGGGATTTGCCGTCGAGGGTGACGGTTGCGGTCTCAAAGACCTCGCCAAGGTCGATGACGGTGCGGGTGGCCGCTTCGCCCAGGACAAAGGAGGCCCGGTAGCGGAATGTGCCGGCCTTGCCGGGGAACTCGGCCGAGGAAAGGTCGTGCAGGTCTGCAAGCTCAACAGGCTCGCCAAAGGCATCGGTGCCAGGGGCAGAGAAGGCAACCGCCCAGGGCCCGTCGACGCATGTGGCTTCGTCTCCAGCAGTTGCCGCGCCGGCGGAACCTGTAGCCCCAAGGACCACGATGCAGCTCTCGTAGGGAGCCAGCTCGAGCGTGCCGTCAAAGGCGGCGGGATCGGTGCCGTTGAGCAGGTCGAGGCGCGCGCCTGCAACGGGTGTGCCGTCGGCAAGCGCAATCTGAGTGGAGATACCCTGCTTGGGATGCTCGTTGACGAGCATCAGATAGGTCTCGCCCGCCCGCTCGTAGCGCAGTGCGCGCAGCCAGGGCTGGGACTCGGCACAAACCACGGTCTGCATACCGGCGTCGGCAAGCGTGCCTGCGAGCTCGGCGGTTGCCAGGAGCTTGATGCCGGCGACCGCGGCTGCATCCACGGAGGCAAAGCCCTCGCGGGCTGCAATATCACCGTCGTAGCGCTTGCTCGGCAACTCATCCAGCGCGTACACGGCAACACCTGCGGCTGCGGCGCGCGCGGCAAAGTCGAGCACGGCTCCGCCGACAAACTCGGCTCCGGGCATCACCAGACAGCGGTATGCCTGGCCGTTCACGCTAAAGCCGCTACCGTCTGCGGCAATTTCAACGGCATAGCGCCCTGCGTCCTCAAATGCCTCTGCCGGCACGATGTCAAAGTCGACCTGCGCGCGCAAAAGCTCGGAGGCGGCATGCTGCATAAAGTTCGCCTCGCCTGCCCACTCGGCGTCCGCATGGTAGAGAAGCGCCACCGGGGTCGTTGCGCGCCCGCCGCTCAGCAGGCTCGCCGTACGGTTCATGTAGCTCATGAGCTGCCCAAAGTGTGCAAACTGGGGGTTTTGGCCATGCGCATAGAAATGCGGCGGGCAGTCCCAGTCGGGGAAGGCGGCCATGCTAAAGGCATGCGGCACAAACCAATTGACGCCGCGCACCAAAAAATGATCGGCGATCCACTTCATCTCGCGTAGGCCTTCGTGCCATCCAAATGCGCCAAAGACCTCGGCCATGCAGCGCCCCTGCTTTTTGGGATCGAGGTGTGCTGCCGAGGAGCCCAGCTTGGGCAGCACGTAGTTATAGAACTCGAGGTCCCACACGCCGCGTCCGTAGCTGTGAAGGCCGCGGTCCATGCCGGGTACCAGCTGGTTGATCACGATGTCGACGCCCGCCATGTCCTGACCGCCCACGGCGCGGAAGTAGTGCCCGGCGCCCACGCCCAGGCGCGCGTGGCAGTCCTTGTCCTCGATAACGTGGCCGATGTACTGCACGCCGCGCGCGCGGCACCAGTCTCCGAGCTGGTCGCAGAAGCACTCCTTATAGAGGGTGCTCGCGATGTCCATATAGACGTGGCGTACGTGCGCGCCGGCCGGCTCGCGGTCCCACAGGTGCGGGAGCTCGGCCAGGTAGCGCTCGCCCAGTGCCGCGCGTAGGCGACGCTCAAGCTCGGCCGACCAGGGTAGGGGCGCGGTGGCCTTGCCGATGAGCGTGTCCGAGATGCCATCGGGGCCCGTGGTGCCCTTCTCGTTGGCAAATCCGGGCTCATCGGAGAAAAAGCCCAGGATCGTCTTGCCAAACTCATCGCCCAGATGCTCAAAATGCGGCTCGTAGACAGCATCGATGAGCTGCGCCACCGAGGCGCGGTCGACCATATTGATGTAGTCCTCGTTGTAGGAGGTCTTGCCGCTCGTGAACATCACGCATGCCTGCGTGAGGCCCGCAGGTGCATCGAAGACCAGGCGGCTGGGGTTGCCGTCTGCATCGTCGATTACTCGGTAAGCGACGTCGATGGGGCTGCCGTCCTGCATAAATGTCACGCCGTGGAAGCGCTCCGTTTTGTCGAGCATGTTGGCGAGCGCGATGCTCGCGGCGGACGTGGGGCCCACGATGTCGAACGTGCGGTGCGTGAGCACGATCTTGCGGAGCTCGGGCACGGCCTCCTTGACGGCGCCGTTGGCAAAGCCCGTGGGGAAGTGCGCGTCGTCCAAGATCCAGAGCTTAAGGCCCAGCTGCCTGCACTCGTCAATGACAAAGCGCAAGTCGCGCCACCAGCCCTCGCCGCAAAAATCGGGGTGTGGGCGGCTTTCGAGACAGACCTCGTGGATGTCGGCGCCGGCGATCTTTTCCAGATACTCGGCAATGGTCTTATGGCTCTCGCCCTTCATCCACAAAAACGGAAGCATGTGGTTGTCGTATGTGCCCTCGAGCACCTGCTGATAGTACGCGGTCATGGATCCTCCTTGGCTCGATCGATCTGCTGCATAGCACAGATTATGGACGCGTCGGCGCGTTCTGCTAATATCTGAATCACGACGAATTATGACCAAATCAACGATTGGCAAGCCATGGAGATCGACGAGCTCGAGCGTAGGCTCAGCGAACTGAGCACCAGTGAGATCGCTTATAAAGACGGCATGGCATTTGATTGGTCGATTATGACCGAGCATGTCGAAATCGACGGATGCCCAGTGCGCAAGATTGGCCAGCCAGGGTTTGCCTATGCCCAGCCCGGCATGCCGCGTGGCCTGACGATAAGGAAAAACTCGCGCTTTAATGCAGTTCCCGAGCACGTGCATGATTACGTGGAGCTGAGCTATGTGTATCGCGGACGCTGCCCGCAGACGGTGGCGGGGGAGAGGCTCGAGCTGGGCCGCAACGAGGTGCTTTTGCTCGACGCCCTCTGCCCGCATGCCGTGGCGGCGCTTGGTGAGGACGACATCATGCTGAGCATGACCGTTTCACGCTCTTTTTTGTGCCGGAGTCTCGAGTCGAGCCTCTCGCGCGAGAGCGCGGTCTCGCGGTTTTTGTTCAACGCGCTCAACAGCGAGACGGACCATCGGGGCCATGTCCGTTTTCATTGCGGCGAGAGCCGTCGGATTCGGCGCTACATGCAGGAGATGCTCTGCGAGCTGTACGACCCGAGCCCCAACGGTCCCGAGATCGTCTTGCGTCTGTTTCAGCTGTTTTTGGCCGAGCTCATGGATTGCTACGAGCGCGAGCTGGTGCGCGGCGCGGCGGACGGCGCAGCGGGGCCCACTGCCCTGGTGACGGGAATGCTTGGCTATATCGATCGCGAATTCGCTGCATGCTCCCTCGAGGGGATGGCGGCGGAGTTTGGCTTGAGCCCTAATTATGCGACGGCGCTCCTCAAGCGGCATGTGGGCAAGACCTTTAGGCAGCTTGTGCAGGAGCGACGCCTGGTACGTGCGGCCGAGCTTCTGCGCGGCGGCGCCACGGCCGGGGCGGCTGCGCATGCGGTGGGCTATGAAAACATGAGCTTCTTCTACCGTAAGTTTCACGACAAGTATGGCTGCACCCCCGCGGCATACCGCCGGTAAGCGCGGGGCGGATTGTCTTCGCTCCTTCGGTGTCAAAAAGTTTCAGCTGCAGCGCTGTTGCAGCGCGCGTCTGCGAAAAGAAGTGTCCAAATCGGCGCCTTCGCCCTGGCCTGGAGCGACTCGGCGGCATACTCGTTTCATCAGCAACACGCATGAGCGAGGAGGCACTTATGGGATTCCCCGAGGGTTTCTATTGGGGCGGCGCCACGGCCGCCAATCAGTTTGAGGGCGCTTGGAACGTTGACGGCCGCGGTCCGTCGGTCGACGACCACTTCTTGGGTGGCAGCTACAAGGAGCCGCGCCAGATTACGATCGACATCGACCCTAACCGCTTCTACCCCAACCATGACGGCATCGATTTCTACCATCACTACGAGGAGGACATCGCGCTGTTCGCCGAGATGGGCTTCAACATGTTCCGCATGTCCATCTCTTGGAGCCGCATCTTCCCCAACGGCGACGACGCCGAGCCCAACGAGGCCGGCCTCGCCTTTTACGACCGCGTCTTCGACTGCCTGCGCGCTCACAATATCGAGCCGCTCGTGACCCTGTCGCACTACGAGATGCCTTATCACCTGGTCGAGAAATACAACGGCTGGGCGAGCCGCGAGCTCATCGGCTTCTTTGAGAAGTACTGCCAGACCGTCTTCGACCGCTATCAGGACAAGGTCAAGTTCTGGCTCACCTTCAACGAGATCAACTGCGGCACCCAGGACATGGGCAACCTCTTTGGGACCAGCATGATCCAGGGCTTTGAGGGCCCGGCTTCGGCGGTCCACACCACGCCGCAGGCCCGTATGCAGGCCCTGCATCACCAGTTTGTCGCCAGCGGCCGCGTCGTGCGCTATGCCCACGAGCACTATCCGCAGTTTAAGATGGGCAACATGGACTGCTTCATCCTCTCCTATGCCGCCACGTGCGATCCGGCCGACGTGTTCGCCACGCAGCAGGAGATGAATACCATGAACTGGTACTGCTCCGACGTGCAGGTGCGCGGCAAGTATCCGTTCTATGCCAAGCGCTTCTGGGCCGAGAACGATGTCGAGCTTGTGATGGAGGACGGTGACCTGCAGGATATCGCCGACGGCAAGGTCGATTTCTACACCTTTAGCTACTACATGTCCGGCACCGTGGGCACCCACAAGGATCACGAGATGACCGAGGGCAACATGACCTTTGGCGGCAAGAATCCCTATCTGGAGTCCACCGACTGGGGCTGGCAGATCGATCCGCTGGGTCTGCGCATCGCCCTCAACGAGATTTACGCCCGCTACGAGATTCCGCTGATGGTGGTCGAGAATGGCATGGGCGCCTACGATGAGGTCGAGGAGGACGGCTCCATCCACGACCCGTATCGTATCGCCTACTTGCAGAGCCACGTCAAGGCCATGGGCGAGGCCATTGCCGACGGCGTCGACCTGATCGCCTACACCTGGTGGGGCCCCATCGACCTGGTTTCCGCCGGCACCGGCGAGATGCGCAAGCGCTACGGCTTTATCCACGTCGATAAGTACGACGACGGCACCGGTACCTACGAGCGACGCCGCAAGGACAGCTTCTACGCCTACCAGAAGATCATCAAGTCCAACGGTGCCGAGGGCCTGGATTAATCGACAATATGAGTGCCACCGGGGAAAAGCGTTGGGATGGGCTCGCGATTCGAGTCCCCACCTTAGCATTTGAACCATTTGGCACTATAATCACCATAGGCATGCGCACAACGTTGCGCTTAATCAAGAGGAGAAAACGTATGGGTCTGTTTGACATGTTCAAGAAGAAGGCTGAGCCCGCGACTGCCGCTGCTCCGTCCTCCATCTCTGCTTCTGCCGGCGCCGACGTGCTGTGCTCGCCCGTCAAGGGCAAGGTCATCAAGATGGCCGACGTGCCCGATCCCGTCTTTGGTGGCGAGGTTCTGGGCAAGGGCTGCGCCGTGTGGCCCGAGGACGACCTGGTCTACGCTCCCTGCGACGGCAAGGTGACCGTCACCATGGGTCACGCCGTGGGCCTGCAGTCCGATAGCGGCATCGAGGTTCTGGTGCACGTTGGCGTCGATACCGTCAACATGAACGGCGATGGCTTCGAGGGCTTCGTCAAGGCCGATGACGTCGTAAAGGCTGGCCAGCCCATGCTCAAGATCGACCGCGCCAAGATCGCCGCTGCCGGCTACAAGGACTGCGTCGTCGTGGCCGTGTCCAACACCGCCGAGTTTGCCGATGTCGAACTCGCCGTCGAGGCCGACTCCGCTGTCGCCGCCGGTGACGCCATCGTTAAGGTCGTCCGCAAGTAAACTGCGACATCCAAAGGATGTGCAAAGGTGGTCGGGTTATCCGGCCGCCCTTTTTTATTACAATGCGGCGGAACGTTTTATTGCGCGTTGGGCGGACCGGTAAACCGTTCGGACGTTAAATCGAGCCGATTGCGCCTTTGCTTTGCCGGGGGTGTTCGTTATCGGCTAGTATGGCCTTATTGTTACGACGTGCACCGCGTCGGGAAGCGCGGTGCCGCTTGTTGGGAGGAATGTCATGAAGAAGAAGCTGCTGCTTGCGCCCCTGATGGCTGTTCTGGTCGCGTGCGTGGTTGTGCTTTCCGGCTGCGGAGGTCCTTCGGTTGAGGAGCTCATTACCGAGGATCTTACGACGCAGTTTGACGAGGTCAAGAACGGCGGCGACGACTTCCTCGCCGGCCTGGAAGAGGCCTCGGGCGACGAGTTCGAGCAGCTGGGCATCGATCCCAAGGAGTACGCCAAGAGCTATCTCGAGGGCTTTGACTACAAGATCGGCGACGTGACGGTCGACGAGGACAAGGGCACCGCAACTGCCGAGGTCACCATTACCTGCAAGTCCATGAACCAGATCGTTGAGGATTTTGCCACCCAGTACCAGGAGAAGGTCGCCGCGCTCGATTCGATGCCTTCCGATGACGAGCTGTACAAGATGGCCGGTCAGGTTATGGTCGATGTGACCAAGGCTGCTAAGACCAAGGACACCAAGGTCACCTTCAAGTATTCCTGCAATGACGACGGCGAGTGGTCTGCCGACGATTCCGCAACCAACGAGATGATGAATGCCATGATGAGCTAGGGGAGTTACACGGTAGTTCGTTACGGCGTTTTACCAAACGCCGTAACTGCCCGACGCTGCGCGGGCACCAGAGCGACAACTTGTCATTCAAAGAGGACGGCATGACCAGAAGGTCTATGCCGTCCTCTTTTCATGCCAATTTGTTCGCTCTGGTGCCCGCTCGCTGTCCGTCCTCTACCTGCGACGTTGCCATTGCTGGAGTAGTCATTGGGAAGGCGGCACTTGGGGACGTTCCTTTTCTGCCGGCAGTTGGGGACACCCCTTGTATCAACGCCGCATCAAATGCTCGGGAAAATGCGACCCGGTTTTTGGCCGAATTCCGGGTCGCGGTTTCCGGATGGGGTGGGTTGCGGAAACCGCGACCCGGAATATTGCTCTGAAACGGGATGCGGTTTTCCCGACGCGCCTCAAACGGAAAGCGCATCCCATTTCGGAGCCCCAAAACGGGATGCACTTTCCGCGTGGAAGAATTGTCGCAGCTGCGTTAAGCAGTGTCGCTCGTTACTCGCCCAGAATCAGCGCCGCGAGCTCGTCCTGGGTGTCCACCACGTAGTCGGCGCCGGCGGCTTCCAGCTCTGCGCGGCCGCGGAAGCCCCAGGTGACACCGGCGCTCTTGAGGCCGGCATTGTGACCGGTCAGGACGTCGACATTGGAATCGCCCACATAGAGCGTGGTTGCCGGGTCGGCGCCTAGCTCTTCCATCACATGCAGCGTAACAGGCGCCTCGGGCTTGGGAGGAAACGCATCGACGCGGCCCTGCACCAGCGCAAAGCGCTCGGAACCAAAGTATTTTTCGATAAGCGGAGCGGCCGAAACATGGTCCTTGTTGGTGAGCACGGCAAGCTGCACGCCCGCGGTGCGCAGGCGGTCGAGCATCTCGATCGTACCGGCGTACGGTGCGGTGTGGTCCTCCTTGTGCTCGCCGTAGTAAGCCCTAAACTCGGCAAGCGTCTGCTCAAACATGCGGCCGTCGCCCGCATACTCGGCGGGCATAAAGCGCTCGACCAGCTTGAGCATGCCGTTTCCCACCTTGTAGCGGTACTCGTCTACGGCAAACGTGGGCCAGCCGTGCATCTCGCAGGTATGGTTGCTGGCGGCCGCCAGGTCCTCGAGCGTGTTGAGAATGGTGCCGTCCAGGTCAAAGATCACATGGGAAAAAGCTGCTGCCATGGGTGCTCCTGCCGCTTGAGTTGTAAAACGCACCCCATGATACTGGGCATGCGTGCCGGGCATGTTTGGAATCTGAATATCTTTAATAGCCCTGAGCCTTTGTCGTTAGCAAATTCTCGGCAGCTGTTCTCCCACGAGCATGTCGAGAATGCGGGTCGAGCCCCAGCCGGTGCGCACGCGCACGGCGGGATGGGCGCCCTCGGCAAGTGGCAGCACGCGACCGATGATGGCGGCATTCTCGCCGTAGCGGGCGGCGCGCATGGCGCTCAGCGCGGCATCGGCTTGCTCGGCCGGCACGACGGCAACCATCTTGCCCTCGTTTGCCACCTGCAGCACATCGTAGCCGAGCATCTCACAGGCGGCCTGTACGTCGGGACGCACAGGCACGGCATCCTCGTTGACCTCGATGGCAACACCGCTGGCCTGGGCAAACTCGTTGAGTGTGGACGCCAGGCCACCGCGCGTGGGGTCGCGAAAGCAACGCGTGTTGGGCGCTGCGGCCAGAACGTCGGCAATCAGGTGGTTGAGCGGCGCGGCGTCGCTTTCGATCGTGCTCGAAAACGCCAAGCCCTCGCGTTGGCTCATGATGGCGATGCCGTGGTCGCCGAGTGTACCCGACACCAGGATGATATCGCCGGGCCGGCAGTTGGCGCCGCTGAGCGCCACGCCCGCGGGCACCTCGCCCACGCCGGCGGTATTGATGTAGACGCCGTCGGCCCCGCCGCGCTCGACCACCTTGGTGTCGCCCGTGATTATGGACACGCCCGCCTCGCGCGCCGTCTCGGCCATCGTCTGCACGATTTGACGCAGCTTGTCCATGGGATAGCCCTCTTCGAGGATAAAGCCGCACGATAGGTAGCGCACGTTGGCGCCCGAGGTCGCGACGTCGTTGACGGTTCCGCACACGGCGAGGCGGCCGATGTTGCCACCGGGGAAGAACTGCGGCGAGACTACAAAGCTGTCGGTCGACATGGCGATGCGCCCGCTCGCGGGCAGCGCGGCGACGCCGGCATCGTTGCCCTCGAGCAGCTCGGGCGACCCAAAGGCATCCAAAAAGACCTCGTCGATGATGCGTTTCATCATCTGGCCGCCGGAGCCGTGACCCAGCAGGACGGTGCTATCGGTAACGCTATGGGACATATCGAAAACTCCAATCGTGGGTGGTGCCAGTGTGCGGGTGCGTCCGGGCTAGTTACGGTATCTAAAGTACGCCGCGCAGCTGCCCTCCGAGCTCACCATGCAGGGGCCGACGGGGTGTTCGGGCGTACATGCGTGGCCGAACAGCGGACAGTCGCTCGGCGTGATGGCACCGCGCAGCACGTCGCCGCAGCGGCACCCACGCGGCTCGACCGTCGCCTCAACGGGCACGTCAAAGCGAGCGCGGGCATCAAAGCGCGAGAGCTCGGGGCGGATGGAAAGGCCCGAGTTGGCAATCGGCCCCAGCCCGCGCCACGTGGTGTCGCATGGCTCAAACACCTGCTCGACCAGCTGGCGCGCCACGGGGTTACCGTCTGCGTTGACGCCACGGCGGTAGGCGTTGTCGATCGCCGGCTTGTTCTCGACAACCATCTGGACCAGCATAAAGATGCCCTGCAAGATGTCGACCGGTTCAAATCCCGTTACCACGCCTGGGGTCTTAAACTCGTCGACCAAAAAGCCAAAGGGCGTCAAGCCCGTGATGGTGGCGACGTGCCCCGGAAGGATAAAGCCGTCGATAGTGGTCTCGGGATCGTTGGCGATGGCGCGCAGCGCCGGCGGCGTGGTCTTATGGGCGCAGTAGACCGAGAAGTTCTGCAGCCCGCGCGCGTCTGCCTCCAGGATGGCGGCGGCGATGGTGGGCGTTGTGGTCTCAAAGCCCACACCCATAAAGATGACCGGACGATTGGGGTTTTGCTCGGCGATATCGAGCGCGTCGAGCGGGGAGTAGACGATGCGAATGTCGCACCCTGCCGCCTTTTGCGCGGCGAGTGAGGTGGACGATCCAGGCACGCGCATCATGTCGCCAAAGGTGGTGATGATGGCGCCGTCTATGTTGGCGAGCGCGATTGCATGGTCGATATCGCGGTTGGCGGTAACGCAGACGGGGCAACCTGGGCCGCTCAGCAGCTTGAGTCCCGCCGGCATAATGGAGCGAAAGCCATAGCGACCGATGCTCACGGTGTGCGTGCCGCAGACTTCCATAAGGTTGATGGTGCGGTCGCCGACGAGTTCACGGATGCGTTCGATGAGCTCGCGGGCCAGCTTGGAATCGCGAAATGCCGAAAAGTCGATACCGGAGCGAGCCGGCTGTCCGGCCACCACTAGTACGCCTCGGCCGGGTTGCTGGCCAGTTGGTCTTCTTCGACCAGTTCGGTCATGGTGTTGACCAGATCGAGCGTATCCTGCGCCTCCTGCTCGTCGACGATCTGGATGCCAAATCCAGCGTGCACCAGAATATAGTCGCCTACCTGTGCCGTCGGCACGAGGCGCAGCGAAACGGGGCGCTCGATGCCCATCATGTCGACGGTCGCCTTAAGGTCGTCGTCGCGTTTGACCACTTTACCGGGAACGGCAAGGCACATAATGTTCCCCTTTTATACGCTTTGCGCTGGATAGGCGCTTGATAATCCATTGCTTGATGGTAGCGCTCGCGGGGTTCGCGGGCAAACGCGTTACGCCCGTGAGACAGTTGGCGCGGCGACGAGCGAGATCGGTCTACTGCGATGCGATCTGCGCGAGGTGGGCGCGCGCAATCGCCGCCTGACCGTAGGCGATGCAGCCGTCGTTGACGGGCACGGAGTGGGGAATCAAGACAGTAAGACCCATGCTGTTAAGCTCGCGGGTGAGGAGCTGGAGCAAAAGTCGGTTCATGAACACGCCGCCCGAGAGCACGACGGTGTCGAGGCCTTCACGGGCGCAGATCTCGTTTGCGATGCGGGCCGATGCGCGTGCGACGGCGACATGGAAGTCGAGCGCGAGCCTGCCGGCGGGCACGCCGGCCCCGATTCCCTCCAAAAGCGCCTCAAAAAGCGGTCTGGAGTTCAGAACATGGCAGTCGTCCGGACGGGACGATTCGGTTACGGAAAAGCTGGCCATATTGCCGGCGGGGCAGATACTTTCGCTGCCGAGCGCGCGCCAGGCGGCGGCCTCAAGCTCGATGGCAGGTTCACCCTCGTAGGTCGCCTGGCCGCAAATGCCCAGGATCGCGGCTGCGGCATCAAACAAGCGACCCATGCTGCTGGTGCGCGGGCTGTTGATGCCGCGCTCGATCATCGTTGCCGTCACGCTACGCGTTTGCTCGTCTAGGCCGCCCAAGAGCCGCTCAGCCCCCGGGTGTTCGAGCAGGCCGAGCTCACTGAGCAGAGCAAAGGCGTTGCGACGGGCGTCACGCACGGAGGCCGCCCCGCCGGGGAGCGCCCAGGTGCGCAAATGCGCGGCGCGCTCAAAGTCGCCAAGGCTGGCAACAAGAAACTCGCCGCCCCAAATGGTCCCATCGGTACCGGCGCCGGTGCCGTCAAAGGCGATGCCAAGGACGCGCGCGTCGGTTGTAAGCTGGCCCGCGGCGATAGCCTCGGCCATTACGCTCGCGATATGCGCATGATGGTGCTGCACCTCGACGAGCGGCAGATTGCATTTCCGCGCCTGCTCGCGCGCCCACTGGCTCGATAGATAGCTGGGGTGTACATCGCAGGCTAAGGCGGCGGGCGCCAAGTCAAAGAGATCTTCCAAGCGTGTGCGCGCGGCGTTCCAGGCATCGAAGGTCCCGCCGTTTTCAACATCGCCGATATGCTGTGACACAAAACAGGTTGCCTCGCCGTTCGTCCCTTCACGCGTGAGCGCAATCGTGGCCTTTTGTTGTGGCCCGCAGGCGAGCACGCAGGACGGAGCGCCGTCGAGCGCCGGCAACGGCAGCGGCTGGGGTGCATATCCGCGAGCGCGGCGAACGGGCATGACGGTGCCGTCGACCACGCGTACCACGGAGTCGTCGTAGCGCGACAGAATTGCGCGGTCGTTACCGAGCAGCGCGTCGGCGATGCCGACGGCAACGAGGTGTTCCCAGGCAAGGTCGTCGTCGGTCTCGATGGGTTCTTCGCTCAGGTTTCCGCTGGTCATGACGAGCGCGTGCATACCGCGGGCTACTGCCGCGGCAAGCAACAGATGCTGAAGCGGGGTGTAGGGGAGCATAACACCGAGCTCGGGAAGGTCGTGTGCGACGGACGGCGCGAGCGCGAGGGCGTTGGGGGAACCGCCGCTCTCGCAAACGGCACGTCGGCGCAGCAGCACAATGGGGCGAATGCTGCCGGCCAGCAAGCCGCGTTCAACGTCGTTGACATGGCACAGGCGTTCAGCGTCGGCAAGGTCACGTGCCATAACGGCAAGCGGTTTGTTGCTGCGGCGTTTGCGGCGGCGAAGCTCGGCTACCGCCTGCTCGTTGGAGGCGTCGCATGCCAAGTGAAATCCGCCCAGACCCTTGATGGCGACGATACTGCCACAGGCCAGCAGCTCAACACAGCGGTCGATAATGGCGTCGCTGGTCTCGCGCGTGGTGCCGACGGCCGGCGACGCGGCGTCTTCGCCCGCCTCGCGCCACGTAATATGCGGCCCGCAATCAAAGCAGGCATCGGGCTGCGCGTGAAAACGCCGGTCGAGTGGGTCGGCATACTCCGCGGCGCACTCGGGGCACATGGGAAAACAATTCATCGACGTGGCCGCTCGGTCATAAGGCAACGATCGGATGATGGTAAAGCGTGGGCCGCAGTTAGTGCAGTTGATAAAGGGGTAGTGATAGCGTCGGTCGGCGGGATCGAACAACTCGCGCAGGCAATCGTCGCAGGTGGCGATATCGGGCGAGACGAGCGTCGTGTGCGCGGTCTGGTCCTGCGATGCTACGATGCGAAAACCCTCTTCATTGACGGCATCCCAACCGTTGGCTGCCAGGTCCGCAACCTCGACATACTCTACGCGGGCTGCCGCGGGCGCATGCTCAGAAAGCGCGGCAACAAAAGCATCGAGCGCATCGGCCAGAGCATGCGCCTCGATGTGCACGCCGTCGCCCGCATTGAGCACCCAGCCGCAAATGCCATGCGCCATGGCCTCGCGATACACAAACGGTCGCATGCCAACGCCCTGCACAATGCCCGTTACATGAATATGCACATGCCGCATGCGACACCCCTCATCAAAGCCGACCAAAAAGGGACAGGTTTGTTTTGGTAGGTAAAACTTCTAAACCTGCCAAAACAAACCTGTCCCTTTTTGGCAGGTGCGCTGCGGGAAATCCCGCTATAGCCCCAGGCTTTGCCTGGTGGCGGCGCAGGTGAGCTCGCCGTGCTTAACGCCGCGCAGGCCCAGCAGTCGGTCGGCCAGTTCGTAAACGCGCTCGCCGCGACCCTTGAGCGCCAGAATCTCCAGACAGTTGTGGTGATCAAGATGTACGTGCATGGTCGATACGATCTCGTCGGTGTAGTCGTGCTGCACCTCGTCCAGGCGGCGCGTCAGATCGCCGGTGTGATGGTCGTAGATCATGGTGAGCGACCCGATAACGTGCTCATCGGGCGTGCGCATCTGCTCTTTGGCGATCGAGGCGCGAATCAAATCGCGCACTGCCTCGGAGCGGTTGGCCACGTCGCCACGGCGCGCGATCTGCTCGTCAAAGCGGCGCAGTAGGTCATCGGGCGCGGTGACCGAAAAACGGACCAGCTCGGAGCCGCCGCCGCAGCGGCAGCTCGTCTCATCGCCCGTGCCGTTATGGTGGTCGTGCCCGCAGCCGTGCTCGTGTTCGTGTTCGGACACCCTACACCAGCTTTACGGAGCCGACGGAGTTGTGGTCGGCCTCGATGGCTTCCTCGTAGCCCTCGAGCGCGTCATGCGCCTCGTGCAGTGCGGCCATGGCAGCTTCGAGCTTGGCGCCAATGCGCTCCATGTCAAAATTCTCGGTCGCATGCAGCAGCTGATGGCTCCACTCGTGGGCAAGCTCGATGGTGTCGTCGACCTGCTTGACGCTCATGGCAAGCTGGCTCATGTTCATTCCGACGTCATGCATGGGAAATCTCCTTATGCTCGGGGCAATCCAGTGGCTCAGATTCTACTACGCCCGCGCGGGGCGCTACCGCATAAGAAAACGGGTGCGAGTCTGTGTGACCCGCACCCGTTCACTGGGGGCTGTTTGTATTTACCATACTATCCGTGGTCGCACGCGGTGCACCCAGAAGTCCGGCGAGCGGTGCAAAAGCGCTCATGGACGGCGGCAGGACGCCAAAATGTAACCAGCGTATTACAGGTGCTTCTCCAGCAATGCCTGCAGCCTTGCCTTGGGCAGCGCGCCGACCGAGCGGTCGACCTCCTCGCCGTTCTTAAAGACAACCAGCGTGGGGATGCTCATGACGCCAAACTTCATGGCCAGGTCCTGATTGTCATCGACGTTGCACTTGGCAACGGCAAGCTTGCCGGCCAGCTCGTCGGCTACTTCGTCCACGATGGGCGAGAGCGATCGGCAGGGCCCGCACCACGGTGCCCAAAAATCAACCAGCACGGGAAGGCTGCCGTTAACGACGGAATCAAAGTTCTCGGGGGTAATCTGCTTAATGTCAGCCATGGTGACCTCCATAATGCGACGCGGCTCGGCCGCGTAAAACTCAGTACGACCGTGCTTATACCCAACGGCCCGCAAAGCAACCACTCGTGGGCGGCTCTTTTATATAATGGTGGGCACGCAAACGATTGGGGAGCACATGTCCACGTCACAAAGCCAGAAAAAAGAAGCCATCGCCCAGGCCGCCGAGCAGGAGCTCGCATCGCTTGTGGGCCGTGGCGTGCGCATCGCGGGCAACGCGTGCTCGCCGATCGTGCTGGTCAAAGGTGATTTGGATGATGCCGAGCGCTCGGGCGGCGAACTTGCCGCCGGCGCGGATGGTGCCGCATTGCGCAAGGCGCTCGGTGCCATCGGATATGCCCCCGAGGATTTTTGTGTGCTGGCAAGCGTCGCCGGCGCGGGCGACGGAGCGGTCGCGGCGGGCGAGGCCCTGACGTGCGACCTGTTCCGCGAGGCGCTGGAGACCTTGGACCCCGAGGCGGTGCTGCTGCTGGACAACAGTGCGGCCGATGTCATGCGCGAGACCTATGCCGATATGCTTGTGGCAATTGATGACTTTGACACCGCCATGCTCAAGCCCGGCCTGGTCGCCCATGTGCAGGGGCGCCGCGTGCTGGCGCTCGACGGTTTTGAGGCGGCGCTCACCGACAAGGCCGCCAAGCAGCGCATGTGGGCCTACATTAAGCAGCTGACCCCGGCGGCTGCACCGCTGTAGCGAGGTTGGCGGCAGCCCCTACATCACGGCGCGCAGCTCAAACCGGTCGCCGTTAATGCGGAACTGGCAGTTGCCGTTCATGCGCTCGACGGCAAGCATAATGCTCTTGGTGCCAAAGCCGTGCCCAGTGTGCTGAGTCACGGGCATGCCGTCGACCATGTGCGGCGCACGGCCAAACGTGTTGGAAACCAGCAATAGAAGCTGACCGTCTTCGTAGCGAAGGTCCAGGTCGACAAACCGCTTGCCTTCGGGGGCGGCGCTCGCCGCGGCGATGGCATTGTCCAGGGCGTTCGATACCACACTGAATAGATCGACATCGCCCACGTGGACGGTTTCGGGCACGGCGGCGTGCAGGTCGGCGGTGATGCCGTGCGCGTTGATGTCCGCGGAAAGCGACGAGAGCGCAATGTTGACCGTTTCGTTGGCGCAGTAGCGGCGCACGGCGGTGCGGTCGTTGGTCTCGCAGAGCGCGTCGATGCGCTCGAGTGCCTCATCGGTGTGACCCTCTTCGATCAGGGCCGCTAGACCGCGCAGGTAGTGGCGCATGTCGTATCACATTGAGACCAAGTCAAGAAGAATCGCTTCGGTCGAATCGCGTCTTTTGGGTGAGTTCTCAACGTCCGCTGCCGCTGGTTTCCACCGTATGCCGAAAACACCCGGACGATGCCGTGCAGATCGCTTCGCTCTGCTATAGTCTCCCAAATTCACGTTTTCTATTGGGATGGTGGTTAATATGGGCGACATACTCGAATCGTTCCTGCGCGTGGCGATGGTGGTGTTCATCGTCGGTCCGCTCACTGCATGGGTCGCCCGTCGCGGCGCGCGTGAGCGCAGTGAGGCGACGGACAGCCTCGATCGCTTCACGGTGCGCATGCCCGCTGCCATCCGCACGATCATCGCCTGCTGCGCGGTCGCGTTCGAGCTGCTCATGTTGGGTGTTTACGTCTGGCAGGGCGTTTCGCTGGGCGAGTGGGGCCACGAGCTTGTGTGGTTCGGCCACGCCATGGCACTTGCGGGCATGGCCATCTGGGCCCTGCTGAGCATCCCGCGCATCGACGTGGACGGTGAACGAATTCTCTCGCGTAACGCCTTCGGCATCCGCAAGGAGACGACGTTCGGCAACATCACCCATGCAACGCTTCACACGCAGATGATGAGGATCGACCTGTTCGAGGGCGATCGAAAGTTCTGCTCGATAAGCCTCGAGGGGGTGTGCTCGCTCAACCTCCTCGCCCGTCTGGAGGAAGAGGGCATCGAAGTCTCGGACGCCGTCGACGGTCCCATGACCAAGGCGGGCCTGTGTTGGTCTGCCGTCAAGCCGTTGACGATTGTTTTCAACGGCATGGCGCTCGTCTTCTCGCTCGTGATCGCCTTCATGGCTGTTTTCACCGATGCCGGAGCCCGCTTGCTCTTGCTCGTTCCGTTCCTCTTCCTGTTCATAGGGGGACTCCTGCCCCTGCTTATGCTCAGCATGCCCGCCCGTGGTATCTACGAGATCGGCAGGCAGGAGCGCGAACTCGGTTTCTCCTTCGCCGAGGAGATGGCAAGTCGAGGTGCCACGGGCACTTCGCTTGTCGACGACGATTGGTTCATCGAGATCAGCAATGCCCGCGTCGTGGCGTTCCGCCGCGATTACCTCAAGAAGGTCACGGCGCACGAGGACAGCGAGAGCGGCGACCGCTGCACGGTGACTACGAAGGGCGGTCGAAAAATCAAGGTGTATGCAGCGGGCAGCACGCTCGAGGACCTGCGCACGTGGTTCAAACAGGGTGCCAAGGCCAGAAGCACGCTCGACCGTGCAGAGGACGCGCTCGAGACGACGTCTGATTGGGTTGTCTGACCTGTATCGTCTTTTCGGACACGCATGCTAGAGGCCCAATCCTTTAGAATGCATTCATCGACGACCGAGAGGACGGTATGCTATGTCCAACCCAGCCGCCAAGTACACCGACGAGTTCAGGCGCGAGACCGCCGACTACATCATCTCGACGGGCAGGCCGATAACGGAATGCTGCGCAGAACTGGGCCTGAATTCCAAGACCGTGAACAAGTGGGTGCAGAACCGCCGGCGCGAGCTTGCCGGCGGGCCCGACCCCAAGGCCGAGGACCGCGAGCTTCGCGAGGCGAAAAGGCGCATACGCGAGCTCGAGATGGAGAACGCCTTCTTGAAAAAAGCCGCGGCCTTCTTCGCCAAAAGCCAGGCGTAGCCGCATGCTACCGGATGATGTTGGCGGAGAAGGCCGAATTCCCGGTGAAAATGATGGCCCGCGTGCTCGGCGTGAGCCGATCGGGCTTCTACTCGTGGCTCTCCAACGGCTGCCCGCGAGAAAACTGGTCGGCCGAGCGCGAGGCGGTCCGGCGCGTGTGGCTGGAGTCGGACCGCAGGTTCGGCTTCCGGTTCGTGAAATGCTTCCTGCCCGGCGAGTTCTCCGGATTGACCCTGTACAGGGTGCGCAAGCTGATGCACGAGCTGGGAATACGCGGCTGCACGCCCAACGCCAGGAAGCGCACCACCATCCCCGACCCGAAGGCCAGGCCCCGGCCCGACCTGGTGAGCCGCGACTTCACCAGTCCCGTTCCAACCTACAAGCTCGTGGGCGACATCACCTACCTGCGCACCGGCGAGGGATGGCTGTACCTGTCGACGGTCATCGACCTCAACACCCGCATGGTGGTGGGCTGGTCGCTCTCCGAGCGCATGACCGCCGACATCGTGGTTTCGGCGCTGGCGTCGGCCAAATCGCGCGGCTACGTGGCCGGCAACGCGATATTCCACGCCGACCGCGGCGCCCAGTACACCAGCAGGCTTCTGGCCGAATGGGCGCGCGACAACGACGTGCGGCTGTCCTGCAGCCGCACCGGCAACTGCCACGACAACGCGGTGGCCGAGTCGTTCCTCGCCACGCTGAAGAACGAGATGTACTACAGGCGCAGCTTCCCGACCAGGGATTCCGCCAAGCACGCGGTGGTCGAGTTCATCGAGGCGTACTACAACCGCCGAAGGCCCCGCTCGACGATCGGCTACAAGGTGCCGGCCGAGGCCATGGCGGCCTTCTTCGAGAGAACCGAGCCCAAGCCCGAGGCCATGCCTATGGCCGCTTGATTCCTCGAGCTTGCGTGTCCGAAATCTTGACACAGGTCAGAAGGCCTCGATGCCAGCGCTGCGCCGATATGGGGCAGCGGCCCCCCCGTTGGCCGCCATGGCCCTGACTTCCGAGCGTATGCTGGCGCCGCTCGTCTTAAGACGTCGACCTCCATCCGGAGCCTGCGGTTCTCGCGCTCGGGCTCCAGGATCCGGTTCTACTCGGGCGTGCGGTTGTCGGCGGCGCGCGGCGAGCCGGTCTCGTTTATCGACTTGACCCGCCTCTCCACGGTGCTCTTGTCGAGGTCGCACTCGTCCATGGCCTCGCGCCTGGGCTTTCCGGCGTTGTGGAGATCGACTATCTTCCTCTTGAACTCGTCGGTGAAATGCCTCGGTCTGGGGCCGGTCGAGGCCGAGCCCCCGGTCCGGCTGGGGTAGCATGTCGCTGCGGACCACTGTCTTTCCTCTCGTTGAATATCTAGGCGCTGACGATTCTAGGCGATGGCCCTCTCTTGCTTCTTACACCTCGATTGTGCTCGCTACCCCCAGCGGGTCCGGATCGAGCGATCCGGACCCGCTTTTGGGGTTTGCCGGAAACCCGGTGGTCAAAAAAGGCCAAATATGAGTACTGTTACCAGTTTGGTGGCAGCCAAATGGCCTCAAAAATCGGTGCCAGAGGCCAAAAGTGCATCGATTTTCGTTCTTCAGAGTCGCGATCGGGCTCCAAACAAGGCGATTTTGCTGCTCTGGACCGGAAAATCGATGCTACTAATTTGGTGACAGTACTCATATTTGGCCCTTTTTGACCACTGCCCCTTGGTCCAGGACAAAACGGGCTGCCCGAATCATGGGGCGGGTCCATTTTCGGCTGTCCTCAGCTTGCCAGTTCGAAAATGGACCTGCCGCATGATTGAATCTTTATTTCAACTTTACACCTAGGTTTACAGCTGTCTTGTCAGCTGTAAACCTAGGTGTCATACTAAAGCCCCAAGATTCGCCAAAAGAGAGGGGCCTTGATGGCACAGAGCGCGAACATGGATGCATCGGAGCTTGCACGCGATATCGCGGCCGGCCTAGCATCGGCAACGACGGCAACGGAGCGCGCGGCACTGGTGCCCGCAGAGCTCGTCGAGGCCATTCAGCAACTAAAAGCCCAACGTGACGCGGTAATCCTGGCGCACTACTATGTGGCGCCCGAGGTCCAAGCCGTTGCCGATTACGTCGGCGACAGTTTCTACCTGGCAAAACTCGCCAAGAGCCTGCCGCAGCAGACTATCGTGCTGTGCGGCGTGGAGTTTATGGGCGAGAGTGCCAAGCTGCTCAACCCCACCAAGACCGTGCTGCTGCCCGAGCCGGGCGCGGACTGCCCCATGGCTCACATGGTCAAGCGCGAGACGGTCGACGCGGCGCGCGCCGAGTACGGTGACGACCTTGCCGTGGTCTGCTACGTCAACTCCACGGTCGAGATCAAGAGCTGGAGCGACGTGTGCGTCACCAGCTCCAACGCCGTCAAGATCGTGTCCGAGCTGCCGCAGCAGCACGTCCTGTTCATCCCCGACCAAAACCTGGGCCGCTTCGTAGCCGAGCAGGTGCCGCAAAAGCACGTCATCCTCAACAACGGCTACTGCCCGCGCCATCACATCATCACCGTCGAGCAGATCGTCGACGCGACGGAGGCCCACCCCGACGCGCTCGTGCTGGCGCATCCTGAGTGCAAGGCCGACGTCCTGGCCGAGGCCGACTACATCGGCTCCACCGCCGGCATCATCAAGTATGCCGAGGAGTCCGACGCCAGCGAGTTCATTATCGTGACGGTCCGCGGCGTGCTCTACGAGCTCGAGCGCCGCTGCCAGGGCACCGGCAAGAAGTTCCACTTCCCCGCGGTGCAGCCCACCTGCGTCAACATGGACCTCATCACGCTCGAAAAGCTCGTGCGCTGCCTGGAGACGGGCGAGGGCGAGGTGCAGATCGGCGTCTCGGACGAGGCGGCAGACCAGGCCAAGCTCACGCTCGACCGTATGCTCGAGTACGCAGCGCGCTAGAACAATGTGACATGAGGGACAGTCCCGCATGTCACATTACAAGGGAGAGGATTCCTGTGGAAACCAAACAATACCCCGACATGGAGTGCGACGTCGTCATTGCCGGCTGTGGCGTGGCGGGCCTGTACGCGGCCCTCAATCTGCCGACGAGCACGCGCGTGATCATGCTCTCCAAGGGCGCTGTCGACGAGTGCGATTCGATGCTCGCGCAGGGCGGTATCTGCGTACTGCCCGAGGGCTCGGACTACGATGCCTTCTTTGAGGACACCATGCACGCCGGCCACTACGAGAATCGCCGCGAGAGCGTCGACATCATGATCCGTTCGAGCCGTTCGGTCATCAACGACCTGCTAGCGATGGGCGTGGATTTTGAGCGCAAGGCCGACGGCAGCCTCAACTTTACCCGCGAGGGCGCGCACAGCCGTCCGCGTATTGCCTTCCATGCCGACATTACGGGCAAGGAGATCACGACCAAGCTGCTCCAGGCCGTTCGCAAGCTGGATAACGTGCAGATTTTGGAGCACGTGGCCATGACCGACATCCTGACGGGCGAGCGTGACGGCGTCACGGTGTGTGTCGGTGTCGTCGCCGTTTCCGTGGACGAGGACAACTCGGTTCGTCCCGCCGACGAGCTGGCAAATGCCGCCGAGGGCGTGCATGCTGGCGAGCCGTTTAAGATTCATGCCCGCCGCACGCTGTGGGCGACAGGCGGTATCGGCGGCGTGTACGACCATTCGACTAACTACCCGCAGCTCACGGGCGATGCATGCTACATCGCTCAGGAGCATGGCATTAAGATGGAGCACCTGGACTACGTGCAGATTCACCCCACGGGGCTGTTCTCGCCGCAGCCGGGTCGCACCTTCCTGATCAGCGAGAGCTGCCGCGGCGAGGGCGCGATTTTGCTCAACGCCGCCGGCGAGCGCTTTACCGACGAGCTTCAGCCGCGCGATGTGGTCGCTGCCGCTATTCGCGAGCAGATGAAGCAGGACGGTACCGAGCACGAGTGGCTGAGTTTTGCCCCCGTCGAGCGCGATGTGGTGACCGGGCACTTTGCCAACATTCGCGCGCGCTGCCTGGAGGACGGCCGCGACATCTTGGACGAGCCCATCCCCGTTACGCCCACGCAGCACTACTTTATGGGTGGCGTATGGGTCGATAAGGACGGCCGCACCTCGATGCCCGAGCTCTACGCCGCGGGCGAGACGGCCTGCAACGGCGTTCACGGCAAGAATCGCCTGGCTTCCAACAGCCTGCTCGAGTCCCTGGTTTGGGGCCGCCGTGCCGCCTGGTGCATGCGCACCGGCGAGTCGCTCGCCGTGGAGCAGGCGGGCGAGCCCGCGCTTGACGGGCGTCATCGCGCCCTGGGCGCCGAGACCCTTGCAATCGATGATTTGGCCCGTGCGGCCGGCACGCAGGCCGTGGAGGAGTAGACCATGAATCCCATTACCATGAAGCTCGTCGTCGATGATCTGATTTTGCAGGCTCTGCGCGAGGACATCACGTTTGAGGACGTGAGTACGGCGAGCGTGTGCCCTACGGCGCGCCCCGCTACCGTTGAGCTCATCGCCAAGGCCGATGGCATCATCGCCGGCTTGGATGTGTTCGCTCGCACTTTTGAGCTGCTGGATCCGCAGAGCTCCGTGTTGTTCGATGTCGCGGACGGCGACGAGGTGCACGCCGGTGACCACGTGGGCCAGGTGCGCGGCGATGCGCGCGTATTGCTTTCGGGCGAGCGCGTGGCGCTCAACTACCTGCAGCGCATGAGCGGCATCGCTACTTACACGCATCGGATGGCGGCCGCGCTCGAGGGCACCAAGACCGTGCTTGTCGACACGCGCAAGACCACGCCGGGCATGCGCGTCTTCGAGAAGGCAGCAGTCGAGATCGGCGGTGGCAGCAACCATCGCTACAACCTGTCGACGGCCGTCATGCTCAAGGACAACCATATTGACGCCGCCGGTGGTGTGACGCGTGCGATTGAGATGGCACGCGCCCACGCATCGTTTACCACGACGGTCGAGATTGAGTGCGAGAACCTGGACATGGTACGCGAGGCCGTGGAGGCCGGTGCCGATATCATCATGCTCGACAACATGACCCACGACGACATGGCTGCAGCGATTGAGCTTATCGCCGGTCGTGCTAAGACCGAGTGCTCGGGCAACGTAGACGCCGACAACATTCGTGCCCTGGCCGACCTGGGTGTTGACTTTATCAGTTCGGGGGCGTTGACGCACTCTGCGCCGATTCTCGACCTCTCGCTCAAGCACCTGCGTCTGCTGGACGGTAAATAATGGACGCCCGCGAGCGTCGCCGTGCCATCATGGCCGTGCTCGAGGGGGCCAAAGATCCTGTCTCGGGCAGTGCGCTTGCCCGCGAGGTGGGCGTGAGCCGTCAGGTCGTGGTGCAGGACATCGCCCTGCTGCGCGCTGACGGGCACGATATCGTCGCCACCAATCGCGGCTATGTACTACAGGAGGCCCCCAGCAGCCCCGCCGTGCCCACGCGCTTGGTCAAGGTTCGCCACAGCGTGGAGCAGGCAGGCGATGAGCTCACGAGTATCGTCGACGCCGGTGGCGCCGTGCTCAACGTGATCGTCAATCACCGCGTGTACGGTAAGATCACGGCCGACTTGGACATTCGCAATCGTCGCGATGTTGAGCGCTACCTGCACGATATCGAGAGCGGCAAGAGCTTTCCACTACTAACGGTGACGAGCGGCTACCACTTCCATCGCATTGCGGCGGAGGACGAACAGACCCTCGACGAGATCGAGGCCATGCTCAAGGAGAAAGGCTATTTGGCAGACCTGATGCCCTACGAGGACGATCTGTCGTAGCCGATGCTGCAAACGTCCCTAAGCGGCAATCTGACGTTCAATCGTCGGTCGCGTACCAAAGTACGCTTCCCTCCTCTTTCACGTCACCTTGCTCGCTTAGGGACGTTTTCGCTGACGTGAGCTCAACCTGCGATGGTGCCTAATTGGTTATCCGCACAAAAAAGGAGGCCTCCGCGGCGATGCGGAGGCCTCCTTTTTTGTGCACGGTGTACTTTTGAGTGTGCAAGTGCGGGAGTTGTTACTCCTCGACGATCTCGGTGATCGCGCCAGCGGGGCAAGCGTCCTGGCAAGCGCCACAGGCGACGCAGGAGTCCTCGTCAGCGACGGTGGCGACGTCCTGGAGCTCCAGAACGCCAGCGGGGCAGGAGTCGACGCAAACGCCACAAGCGATGCACTCGTCGGCATCAATTACGGGATGAGCCATGGTAGTTTCCTCTCTGTTGACCGACGCTACAGGCGATGCGCGTCGGTTTGATTCGGGCAAAAACATACCACGGGAGCGACCGTTTGCAATACCCTCTGGCCGGCATCTTCATACCGTTCGCCGAGTATGCCAAGGTTTACTAAAAAACGCGCAGGTGGGGCCGTTGAGCTGCGAAAATGTTAGCTAAAGGTGACTTGAAATATTGAGCTATTGAGCGCGCCTGCGGAAAGGGCATCCCGTTATTTGGCCGAAAACCGGGGCGCAGTTTCCGGATGGACCGCCCGGCGGAAACTGCATCCCGGAATTTTCGCTCAGATTGGGATGTATTTTCCCGAAGGCTCTGGTTGCGGAAACTGCGACCCGGAATCCACGCTCAAACCGGGATGAGCTTGCCGCAAGACGGCCCCCAGGCACCCCCGGACGCAAACCTCAGCCATCTCTACATAGATCTCAATAGATTTGCCGAGAACTCATTCAGCGCATCTACCTGCGCATTTAAGAACCTAAACTCTCAACAATAAGAAATCTTATATGAATTGACTTAGATTTTGTATATTCCGGCCCATAAGGGGATACACTACATCCTGAAAGACAAGCCGAAGCGCCGCGCGACAGATCGTCGAGGCGGCGCGAACGCAAAAGAGAGAGGGAATTTCTAATGAGTAAGATTCTTGGTATCGACCTTGGTACTACTAACTCCGCAATGGCCGTCCTCGAGGGCGGTTCTCCGACCATTATCGTGAACGCCGAGGGCGACCGCACCACCCCGTCTGTCGTGGGCTTCCGTGCTGACGGCGACCGCGTCGTGGGTAAGGCCGCTAAGAACCAGGCGGTCACCAACCCCAAGAACACCGTGTTCTCCATCAAGCGCTTCATGGGCCGCAAGTACTCCGAGTGCACCTCCGAGATCAAGACCGTGCCGTATGAGGTCAAGGAGGGCCAGGGTGGCCGTGCCGTCGTCGATATCGAGGGCAAGGATTATACCGCCGAGCAGGTGAGCGCCATGACGCTCGCAAAGATGAAGGCCGACGCCGAGAAGTATCTGGGCGAGACCGTCACCGACGCCGTCATCACCGTCCCGGCCTACTTCAACGACGCCCAGCGTCAGGCCACCAAGGACGCCGGTAAGATTGCCGGCCTCAACGTCAAGCGTATCGTCAACGAGCCGACCGCTGCTGCTCTGGCCTATGGCCTGGACAAGCAGGGCACCGACCAGCGCATTCTGGTCTTCGACCTGGGCGGCGGCACCTTCGACGTCTCCATCCTCGACCTCGCCGACGGCGTGTTTGAGGTTCTGTCCACCTCGGGCGACAACCACCTGGGCGGCGACGACTGGGATCAGCGCGTCATCGACTGGATGGCCGACAAGTTCCAGCAGGAGAACGGCGTCGACCTGCGTCAGGACCCCATGGCCCTGCAGCGTCTGAAGGAGGCCGCCGAGAACGCCAAGAAGGAGCTCTCCGCCGCCCAGCAGACCACCATCAACCTGCCGTTCATTACCATGAACCAGTCCGGCCCGCTGCACCTCAACTACACGCTGACCCGCGCCGAGTTCGAGAAGATCACCCGCGACCTGCTCGAGCGCTGCAAGCAGCCTGTCACCAACGCCCTGCGTGACGCCAAGCTTAAGCTCTCCGATTTGACCGAGGTCATCCTCGTCGGCGGCTCCACCCGTATGCCCGCCGTCCAGGAGCTCGTCAAGACCATGACCGGCAAGCAGCCCAACATGTCCGTGAACCCCGACGAGGTCGTTGCCGACGGCGCTGCCGTCCAGGGCGGCGTGCTCACCGGCGACGTCGAGGGCATCCTGCTGCTCGACGTTACCCCGCTGTCGCTGGGCGTCGAGACCATGGGCGGCATCATGACCAAGATGATCGACCGCAACACCACGATCCCGACCTCCAAGACCGAGGTCTACTCCACCGCTGCCGACAACCAGACCAGCGTCGAGATCAACGTGCTCCAGGGCGAGCGCGAGCTTGCTCGCGACAACAAGTCGCTCGGTAAGTTCCAGCTGACCGGCATCCCGGCTGCCCGCCGCGGCGTGCCGCAGATCGAGGTCACCTTCGACATCGACGCCAACGGCATCGTCAAGGTCTCTGCTAAGGACAAGGGCACCGGCAAGGAGCAGCAGATCACCATCTCCGGCTCCACCGCTCTGTCCGACGACGAAGTCGATCGCATGGTCAAGGACGCCGAGGCCCATGCCGAGGAGGACAAGAAGCAGAAGGAGGAGGTCGAGGTCCGCAACCAGACCGATAGCCTGTGCTACTCCACCGAGCAGACCCTCAACGAGCTGGGCGACAAGGTTTCCGCCGATGTGAAGTCCAAGGCCGAGACCGCTATCGCCGACGCCAAGAAGGCGCTCGAGGGCTCTGACGTCGAGGCCATCAAGGCCGCTGGCGAGTCCCTGCAGTCCGTGGCCTACGAGCTGGCCCAGGTTGTCTACGCCGACGCTCAGCAGCAGACCGACGGTGCCGCCGGCGCCCAGCCTGCCGACGATGACGTGGTCGACGCCGACTACGAGGTTGTGGACGACGAGGACAAGTAATCATGTCCGCCCGTAAAGCTCGCACGGAGGCGGCTGCCGCTGGCGCCGCCCCCGTTGACTCTGAGGAGAAGGACGTGAAGATTCCCGTAGAGGCCGTCGACGATACCGAGGCCAACGAGGCCGAGGCCGCCGAGGCTGCCGAGAACCAGGTAGAGGATTCCAACAAGGAGGCGACGATGACCGAGGACGAGATGGTGGAAGCCGCTATCCGCGCCGGTGAGGAAGCCGCCGACAACGACTTTAAGCTCAAGTTCGAGCAGGCCCAAAAGGAGCTTGCCGACGTGCGCAGCGAGCTCGATGCTGCGGCAGAGGCTCAGAAGGCTGCCGAGGACAAGGCGAAGGACGCCACCGAGCGCACCGCCCGTTTGCAGGCCGACTGGGAGAACTTCCGTCGCCGCACCGCCAACGAGCGCATCGCCGAGCGCGACCGCGCGACTGAGAAGCTTGTCACCGCGCTGTTGCCGGTAATCGACGATATCGAGCGCGCGATCGACCATGCCCGCAGCCAAGAGCTTGCCGACGACTTTAAGCAGTTCGTCGATGGCGTTGATGCGGTGCATGCCAAGCTGCTCGATGTGTTTGCGCACGAGGGCGTTGAGCCCATCGACCCCAAGGGCGAGGCGTTCGATCCGCTCGAGCACCAGGCTGTGGGTCGCGTCGAGGACGCATCGCAGTACGACGAGACCGTCAACGACGTGTACCAGAAGGGCTACCGCATGGCGGATCGCATCCTGCGTTCCGCGATGGTGACGGTGACCTACGGTGGCGAGAAGCGCCCCGCACCGGAGCCCGAAGCGGCGCCCGAGGATGCTTCGGCCGATACGGCCGAGAGCACCGAGGAGTAATTGAGAAGGGCCCCGGGGCAACACCCGGGGCCCTTTCTGGCCTAGTGCCATATGAAAGCATGAGCCGCCGCCCGCTGGGCGGCGGATGAAACAGGAGAGGAGCTACGATGGCTGCAGGCAAAACCTTCTATGACATCCTGGGCGTATCCAAGAGCGCCTCCGACAAAGAGATCAAGAGCGCGTTTCGCAAGCTCGCGCAAAAATATCACCCCGATGCCGGCGGCGACGAGGCCAAGTTCAAGGAGATCAGCGAGGCCTACGAGACGCTTTCGGACGAGAAGAAGCGCAAAGAGTACGACCAGATGCTCATGTTTGGCGGCATGCCGGGCGCAGGCGGCGCGTATGGCGGCGGCTACGGTGCCGGCGCGGGCGCCAGCGGCTGGGGCGACATCTTCGACAGCATCTTTAGCGGCAACGGCGCCTGGGGCAGCGATTGGGGCTCGGGCTTTGCCGGGGCCGCGGGTAATGCCGGCGCGGGACGCAGCCGTGCTCGCAAGGGCAGCGACCTGTCGCTGACCGTCGATGTGACGGCTGAGGACGCGTTTCGCGGCGTGACGCACAAGGTTACCTACCGCATTCCCTCGACGGGCGAGCAGCAGACCATTACGGTCTCAGTGCCCGCGGGCGCGGTCGACGGCGGCAAGCTGCGCTACAAGCGTCGCGGAGAGTACGGCGTTGCCGGCGGCGAGCGCGGCGACCTGGTCGTGACCACGCACGTGGAGGAGCACCCGCTGTTTAAGCGCAAAGGCGCCGACGTGACCATGGAGGTACCGGTCTCGGTCTACGAGGCGGCGCTCGGCTGCACGGTGGACGTGCCCACGCCCGGCGGTGCAACGGTCCGTTTGAAAGTGCCCGCGGGCACCCAGACGGGCAAGAAGTTCCGCTTTAAGGAAATGGGGGCGCCCGACGTTAAGCACCGTGGCCGCACGGGCGCGCTGCTCGTCGAGATCAAGGTGCAGGTCCCCACAAACCTGTCTGATGACGAACGCGATGCCATGACCAAGCTGCGCGAGGTCGACACGCGCGACTATCGCGAGAAGGTCAACCGTTACAAGGCGACGTACTAGGGCGGTCGCGGCGCACGCCCACGCCCGCAGGCTTATGATGGACGATAACGAGACGGAAAGGGGTCAGGTAGCATGGCCGAGGACAATAGGAACAAACCGCTGTACATGATCAGCGTGGCGGCCGAGCTGACCGGCATGCATCCGCAGACTCTGCGCGTCTACGAGTCCAAGGGCCTGGTGAACCCCCAGCGCTCGGGCGGCAACACGCGCCTGTATTCGCGTGCCGATATCGAGCGCCTGGAGCTCATCAACCAACTGACCGACGAGGGTATCAACCTTGCCGGCGTGGTGCGCATCCTCGATATGAAGGAGCGTGCCGAGGAGCGCGAGCGCGAGAATGAAAAGCTCCGTGCTCGCGTGCGCCAGCTCGAGGACGAGCTGCACGAGTACAAGATGCAAAAGAAGATCACCGCCCTGGCCCCGCGCGACGGCTCGGTCAACCCCGAGCAAGTTATGCGCAAACTGCTAGGTACGGGTGGCGACCTATAGCTCCGCCGACGCTGCCGGGCACTCATTGGGGACAGACTTAAATGAGTGCCCACAGAATGAGAGTGGATAATTTCCCGTTTTTGGCCTATGTGCAGGCTCAAAGTGGGAGATTATCCACTCTCGTCATTTCGGCACTTGGGGACGTTCCTTTTGTGCCGGCACTTGGGGACACTCCTTGCGCCAAACCGGTCTTCCCGCCCCCGGCTCGCCTTATGCTTTACTGAGATAAAGTGAACGCAGAGATTCGTAACCCACTCGCAACCGTTCTATGGCACGATATTGAACGAATGTATGCTATGCGCCCAAATCTTTTGGGCAGAGTGGGAGACAGTATGGTCAAGCTGTACGAGGACGGCATCTACCTGCGCGGCGGCAGCGAGGTTGTGCCTGCGGCCGAGGCTGCCGAGCGCGGTATTACGCAGACACCCGAGGATGCCAAGCGCGGCACCATCGCGTATTCGATCCTCCAGGCACACAATACGTCGGGCGACCCCGAGGCACTCAAGATTCGCTTCGATGCCATGGCGAGCCACGACATCACCTTTGTCGGCATCATCCAGACGGCGTGCGCTTCGGGCATGGAGCAGTTCCCGCTGCCTTACGTGCTCACCAACTGCCATAACTCGCTGTGCGCCGTGGGCGGCACCATCAATGAGGACGACCACGTCTTTGGCCTTTCCGCAGCCAAGAAGTACGGCGGCATCTTCGTTCCGCCGCACATCGCCGTCATCCACTCCTTTATGCGCGAGAACTTCGCCGGTTGCGGCAAGATGATCCTGGGTTCCGACTCGCACACCCGCTATGGTGCCCTGGGTACCATAGCCGTGGGCGAGGGCGGCGGCGAGTTGGCAAAGCAGCTGCTGCGCGACACCTACGATGTCGCCTATCCCGGCGTCGTGGCCATCTACCTCACGGGCGCCCCGCGCCCCGGCGTCGGCCCGCACGACGTGGCGCTCGCCATCATTCGCGCCGTCTTTGCCAAGGGCTACGTCAAGAACAATGTCATGGAGTTTGTGGGCCCGGGCATCGCGAGCATGACGACCGACTACCGCAACGGCGTTGACGTCATGACCACCGAGACCACCTGCCTGTCGAGCATCTGGGCCACCGACGAGGACACGCACGCGTTTTTGACCATGCACGGCCGCGGCGACGACTATCGCGAGCTCAAGCCCGCCGATGTCGCCTACTACGACGGTTGCGTCGAGGTCGACCTGTCGAGCATCAAGCCCATGATCGCACTGCCGTTCCATCCTTCCAACGGCTTTGAGATCGACGAGCTCAACGAGAACCTCGAGGACATCCTGCACGAGGTGGAGCTCGAGGCCGCCAAGATCGGCGAGGGCAAGACGCACTTTAGCCTGCTCGACAAGATCGTCGACGGCAAGCTGCACGTGCAGCAGGGCGTTATCGCCGGCTGCTCGGGCGGCAACTATGACTCCGTGGTCCAGGCTGCCCGCGTGCTCAAGGGCGCCAATACCGGCTGCGGCGAGTTCTCGCTGTCGGTCTATCCCACGAGCCAGCCCGTGGCGCTCGAACTTACACGCCGCGGCTACATCTACGACCTCATGGAGGCCGGCGCAATCGTGCGCACGGCATTCTGCGGCCCGTGCTTCGGCGCCGGCGACACGCCCGCCAACAACGGCCTTTCGATCCGTCACACCACGCGCAACTTCCCCAACCGCGAGGGTTCCAAGCCGGGTAATGGCCAGCTGAGCGCCGTGGCCCTGATGGACGCCCGCTCCATTGCGGCAACGGCTGCCAACGGCGGCGTCCTGACGCCGGCGACCGACCTGCCCGAGGACACTTGGGACGAGGCCTGCGAGTACACCTTTGACGACGCGCCGTACAAGAAGCGCGTGTACTGGGGCTTTGGCAAGGCGGAGCCTGCCGACGAGCTGGTCGAAGGCCCCAACATCAAGCCGTGGCCCGCGATGGAGCCGCTCGGCGACGACATCCTGCTCAAGGTTTGCTCCAAGATCATGGACCCGGTCACCACGACCGACGAGCTCATTCCCTCGGGCGAGACGAGCTCCTTCCGCTCCAACCCGCTGGGCCTGGCTGAGTTTACGCTGAGCCGCCGCGACCCGGCCTACGTGGGTCGCTCCAAGGAGGTCGACGCTGTGGAGAAGCGTCGCGTTGCCGGCGAGTCCGCGGGCGACCTGGCGGCGTTCGATGCCGAGCTTGCCGGTGTGTTTGAGGCGCTGGCCGGCGCGGGTGTCGCGGCCGATGCCAAGGCGACCGAGTTCGGTTCCATGATTTACGCCAAGAAGCCTGGTGACGGCAGCGCCCGCGAGCAGGCCGCGAGCTGCCAGCGCGTAATTGGCGGCCTGGCCAACATCGTCCACGAGTACGCCACCAAGCGCTATCGCTCCAACGTGATGAATTGGGGCATGGTGCCCTTCCAGATGGAGGCCGAGCCCAACTTTGAGGTGGGCGATTACGTCTTTGTGCCGGGTATCCGTGCCGCGCTCGATGGCGACCTGAAGGACATCGCCGCCTACGTGGTGCACGCCGATGGTGCGGTCGAGCAGATTGAGCTCTACATTGCCGATATGACGGCCGAGGAGCGTGCCATCGTCAAGGCCGGCTGCCTGATCAACTACAACAAGTTCAAGGCCGCTGCCGAGTAACGCACTTAATTGTCCGCCCGGGGCTTACCCTTTCCCGCTCGCTCACGCGCTTCGCGAGGGTCGCGTTCGGGAAAGGGTAAGCCCCGGGCTACATTTCTGCGTTCTCGTTGGGTCTTGAGGGACGCCAAAAATAGACTTGCTTGATGCCGCCCCTGTTATCGGGGCGGCCTCTTTTTGTCGAAAACCACCACAAAGGTGCCTGTCCCCTTTGTGGGGGTGGGGACGAGCTCGATGTTGTTGTGATCGTTGAGCGGCATGTTAATGGGCGTCCCTACAGGATTTCATCCAAGCCGGGAGTCTTGGTTGTTTTGGGGATGCCGAGTTTGGATGACGCGAAATCGTCAACATTGTCCTTAATTCCGTCTTTGGTGTAGACAGTGACTATATAGGTGCTGTGCCCAAATTCGCTCTTGTCGCGTATCGCCCAGGCCTGCCAGTAGGCAGCTCCGCCTCGCTCTCTGATTTTTCCAATGCGGCGGAGTTCTGTTCGCTTTAATTTCTGGTCGCTGTCGACGGTTCGGCCGACCTCATCGGTGAGCCCGCACTGTTCAAGCAGTTTGTCGAGGACTTGGTTCATGTGCCGCTCATCGGTGTTTGGAGCATAGTCGTAAGCGAGGGTGATGGAGTCGAGTGGCTGGTCGTCGATCAAATAATTCATCGTCTGAGGTTCAAGGCTGAAATGGGGGAAGCATCCGTCAATCGTTCCGAGCAGCGGTAACATTGACCGCCAAATTCCGGTGGGAATTCCATCTTCGTAGAACACGCCGCGACAGATAAAGGAGAGCGAGGTGGCACGCGAGCCGGCGTCGACCATTCCGCATAAATCGAAGGGCGAGGCGATGCCAAGGGAAAAGGGCGTGGCGACGATAAGGAAGAGCATCACGATGGGTATGGCGAGAATGGCGATGACGTTGCGACCGGTGGAATGAGACGGCTTCATATGCGCTCCTCGAGACAAAGATCTGTTGAGGATAGGCAGAAATGGATATGTTCAGAGAACAATTCAAGTTTAATCTCATGGCGCGAGATGGTCGACCGTTAGCGTCGAAAACCACCACAAAGGTGCCTGTCCCCTTTGTGGTGGTGAGGAGCGCGCGGCTTCTTTTGGTAATAATGCTGGCTGGCGATATCATTAGTGCAGGTAGCGAAGGTTTGCGTTGTGGGGTGTTTTGCCGTGAGCCGTTCTGCCCGTATTGGATTGATTGTCTTGGCGCTTGCGATCGCTGTGGTTGGCGCGGGCGCTGTCGGTATGGCATTTCTACCTGCTGCGGTGACGGAGCCGGTGGTCAAGCCTGTGACTCAATCTGTCGAACTTCTGACCGGCGACGACAAGCCCGAGACCATTGCCGTTGATTTTGATGAGCAGCCGGCTGTGCTGGGTATTAGCAATTATCCGCGTATTCAGCTTGGGGCCATGCGCTATACCACGGATACAAGCCTGATCGATAGGGCGTCCGAGCTACTCAAGGGCAAAACATTTAAGCGTTGGTACGGATATGCGTCCTATCGGGCAAAAGCGAACGACATGGTTGGCGGATGCCACTCTTCCATCGAGCTGGACACTGCAAACGGCGCAAAGTTATGTGATGTCTCGTACGATCCGGGCTACGAGGGCAATGAGGGTCCGGGCATCTACATCATGGACGGCGATGTCGCCTATGTCATGGAGGGCGACCAGACCGAGCTCAACGATTTTATGGGTCAGTGTATCCAAGATGCCTATAAACAGACCTGCTTGCCTGACCCGCAGACTGCACGCGATAGTGGGTCTGCCCGTACATGGCTGTTCGAGGATGAGATGCCCTGGACCGTCGAATCGGGAAGTACGGGTTCGGCGAAGGAGTAGAAACCGCGACCACCACAAAGGTGCCTGTCCTCTTTGTGGTGGTTTTCGGTCTGTCTCGATCTGTAACATCTTGGCCGCTAAAAGTGGGCCTGGTGTTACAGATTTAGATTTTTGATCTGGGTGTTTTCTGTTCGTCTCGATTTGTAACAGATAGAGCTCTATTTGCTGACTAGATGTTACAGATTTAGATAAACGGGTGCGCTGGTCATTTCATCTCGATCTGTAACATCTAGAGCCATAAACAGCCGCTAGATGTTACAGATTGAGATAGTAAGGGGACGAGGCCGTAGCGGGTGAGCGCACCTGCTCCCTATCCATCAATCACTCAGAAAATCTTATATATAGAGACTTAGATTTGTGTATAAGATCGCGTAAAGCTGGCAACAATACTTCTCGAACAACGTGAAGCCGCCCCGTAGGGCGGCCGCCCCAAGAGAGGTGATTCCATGAGAATCGATAAGCTAGCAATGACGTCGCGCGAGGCGCTGCAGACCGCCATGAGCACGGCTGCCGATGCACAGGCCGGCGCGGTGGAGCCGATCCACCTGCTGTCTGCCCTGCTCGGTGCCGGCGAGCGCAATATCTCCGTGATCATCGAGCGCATCGGTGCCGACCCGGCTCAGCTCGCACGCTCCACACAAGATGCCATCGACCATGCGCCCAAGGTGTCGGGCGAGGGTCAGCAGATGGGCCTGTCCAACGAGCTCGTTCGCGTGATCGAGAAGGCCGAGAAAAAGGCCACCAAGATGGGCGACAGCTTTGTGGTGACCGAGCATCTGCTGATGGCACTTGCCGAGGACAAGGGTGAGGCGGGTCGCGTGCTGCGTGACGCCGGCGTGACCAAGGAGCGCATCGAGCAAGTCTACGAGGAACTGCGCGGCGATGACCGCGTGACGTCTGCCGAGGACAAGACGCAGTTTGAGGCGTTGGAGCAGTACGGTCGCAACATCTGCGATCTGGCTCGCGCCGGCAAGCTCGACCCGGTCATCGGCCGTACCGACGAGATCCGTCGTACTATTCAGGTTCTGTCCCGCCGCACCAAGAACAACCCCGTGCTTATCGGCGAGCCGGGCGTCGGCAAGACGGCCATCGTCGAGGGCATTGCTCAGCGAATCGTGGCCGGCGACGTACCGAGCACCCTGCGCGACCGCGACCTCATCGAGCTCGACATGAGCGCGCTGGTCGCCGGCGCCAAGTACCGCGGTGAGTTCGAGGACCGCTTGAAGGCCGTGCTCAAGGAGGTACAGAAGTCCGAGGGCAAGGTCATCCTGTTCATCGATGAGCTCCACACCATCGTGGGCGCGGGTGCCACCGAGGGCTCCATGGACGCCGGCAACATCCTGAAGCCGGCGCTCGCTCGTGGCGACCTGCATGCGATCGGCGCGACTACGCTTGACGAATACCGCAAGTACATCGAGAAGGACGCGGCGCTCGCCCGTCGTTTCCAGACCGTGATGGTCTCCGAGCCTACCGTCGAGGACACCATCTCGATCCTGCGTGGCCTCAAGGAGAAGTACGAGATCTTCCACGGCGTGCATATCACCGATAGTGCGCTCGTGGCAGCTGCCGACCTCTCCGATCGCTACATCGCCGACCGCTTCCTGCCCGACAAGGCCATCGACCTGGTCGACGAGGCCGCAAGCCGCCTGCGCATGGAGCTCGACAGCATGCCGGTCGAGATCGACGCCACCACGCGTCAGCTTACCCAGCTGCAGATCGAGGAGCAGGCGCTCATGAAGGAGACCGATGACGCCTCCAAGGAGCGCCTGGAGGCCCTGCGCCAAGAGATCGCCGAGGTCCAGGAAAAGCTCAACGTGCAAAAGGCCGGCTGGCTCAACCAAAAGAACGCCATCGACCACGTGCAGGAGCTTAAGGGCCAGCTTGACGAGGCCAAGAGCGAAGAGGAGCGCGCGACTCGCAACGGCGACCTGGGCCGTGCGTCCGAGCTGCGCTACTCCGTGATTCCGGGCCTGCAACAGCAGATTCAGGATTCCGAGGCTGCGCTCGAGGCGCAAAAGCAGCAGGACGGCGAGGGTCTCAACGAGCAGGTGACTTCCGATGAGATCGCCGAGGTCGTGAGTGCCTGGACCGGCGTGCCCGTGTCCAAGATGATGCAGGGCGAGCTCGACAAGCTGAAGGGCTTGGAGGGCGAGCTGCATAAGCGCGTCATCGGCCAGGACGAGGCCGTCTCCGCTGTCGCCGCAGCCGTGCGCCGCAGCCGTGCGGGCCTCTCCGATCCGGACAAGCCCATCGGCAGCTTTTTCTTCCTGGGCCCCACCGGCGTAGGCAAGACCGAGCTCGCCAAGGCGCTGGCCGAGTGCCTGTTCGATGATGAGCGCGCGCTCGTGCGTATCGACATGTCCGAGTATATGGAGAAGTTCAGCGTTCAGCGTCTGATCGGTGCGCCTCCGGGATACGTGGGCTACGACGAGGGCGGCCAGCTCACCGAGGCCGTGCGCCGTCGTCCGTACTCCGTAATCTTGCTCGACGAGATGGAGAAGGCTCATCCGGATGTCTTCAACGTGCTGTTGCAGGTGCTTGATGACGGCCGTCTGACCGATGGCCAGGGTCGCCAGGTGTCCTTCAAGAACACGATTATCATCATGACGTCCAACGTGGGCTCCAAGCCCATCGCCGATCTGTCCGGTAAGGACGAGGAGGAGATGCGCCATCAGGTCGACGCCGCCATGGCTCAGACCTTCCGCCCCGAGTTCCTCAACCGTATCGACGATATCGTGGTGTTCCATCCGCTCGGCATGGCGCAGATCGAAAAGATCGTTGATATTCAGCTCGCCGACGTCCGCGCACGTCTGGCCAAGGAGCGCATGACGCTTGCCATCACCCCGGCGGCCAAGCAGATGCTCGCCGTGGGTGGCTTGGACCCCGTGTTCGGTGCCCGTCCGCTCAAGCGCCTGGTCCAGCGCGAGGTCGTGGACGCCATCGCCGCCGCCATCATCGACGGCACGGTGCGCGAGGGAGATCAGGTGACGGTCGATGTCGACAAGGACGGTGCTTTTACCGTCGTGTGCGACAACACGCCGGCGGCCACTTACGAGGTCCCCGACGCCGAGTAGGCTTTTGGGCATGCCTTAAAATCTACCAGCCGTCTCTAAACGCCAAGGGCGGCGGATCCAATGGGGTCCGCCGCCCTTTTTCGTGCGACAATCGATGATGCTGAACGGATGCGATGCAAGGAGCTATGCAGATGAAAGACGAGATCAAGACAAGCGCGCCGGCGACCGATGCCGCACCCAAGCCTGCGCCTAAGCCGGCACCCAAGCCGCGCGATCCCTACATCCGCGCCGAGAACGAGGACGACGACGGCTACGATCCCTACAGCGATCGCCGCCCCGAGCGCGAGCCAATGTTCGAAGCTGACCCCTGGCGTTAAGTAGCTAATTTGGGTGTCGCGGGCTGCTAGTCTTGGACCTTGATGCTCGGTAACAGCAAAACTTGATTTTCTATTAATCAAGTTGCACGTAATCTTGCTCTCTAGCTAATCAAGAATCGGTATAATTTTGATTAGCTAGAGAGCAAGATTGGAGAATCATGGCATTCAACGACTTGATCGCCCAGAAAATAAAGGACTTTGAACAGCAGGGGGTTCCACAGGTCTTTGAGCGAGACCTTGATCTGGGAAACCCACAGGAGCCAAAGCGCGACAACATCGTAAATGTGGTTGTGGGGGCCCGCCGTTGTGGAAAGACGTATCGCCTGTATCAGGAGATGCAGCGGCTTCGGGGCCGGGGCGTCGAGCTTGACCGGATGCTTTACTTTAATTTTGAGGACGAGCGCTTGCGCCCGTATGAGCCATCGCTGCTGGCGGACGTGCTCGACACGTTCTATGCGCTGCATCCTGCTGCTCGAACCGAGGGCGCTTACATTTTCTTTGACGAGATCCAGGAAATTCCCGAATGGGGTGCGTTTCTGCGGCGTGTAGTCGATACGGAGAAAGCGACCGTCTATGTGACGGGATCTTCTTCTAAGATGCTGTCCTCAGAACTTAAGAGCGAGTTCAGGGGTCGTTCTCTTATACGAGAGCTTTTTCCGTTGAGTTTTTCGGAATACGTTCGATATAAGACGGGGAGCGTTTTCGAGCCAGATGCGACCTTTTCCCCAAGCGATGCAGCGCTGCTTCGACATCATCTGATCGGATATCTTGAACGAGGGGGATTCATCGCGACGCTTGAGCAGACGCCCGCAGACGCGATTCAGCTGCTACAGGAATATGCTTCGCGAACGGTCGCTATGGACGTCGTTGAGCGTTACGACGTCAAGAACCCTCGCCTGGCATCGCTGTTCCTAACGCGGTGTATGGCATCTTCGGGACGAGAGCTGTCGGTGAACAAAGTGTACAACGAGTTCAAGAGCAGGCAGATACCCGTCAGTCGTAATTCGCTCAGCGACTTACTTGAGTATTATGAGGATGCCTACCTGCTGTTCTCCGTGCCGGAGTTCACGCGTTCACTGGCAAATAACATGCGGTCTGCGTCTAAGGTCTACGCTGTCGATCCCGCGATGTTTGGAGCATTCTCTCCCGCATCGGCATTGGACCAGGGCCAGAGGCTCGAGACCGCAGTGTTCAACGCGCTAAGAAGAAGGACTCCCGCGGTGAGGATCGGATCGGTCTGCCGCCTGCTGATCAAAGAGAAGAGCAAGAGCCATGAGGTGGACTTTGTGGCTGGGGATGCACTGCTCATGCAGGCTTACGGCCTGATTCAGGTAAGTGTGGATATGACAAGCGAGAAAACGCGCGAGCGCGAAATTGCCGCGCTCGATGCCGCGATGGCCCAGTTTGATCTTGGCGAGTCGGCAATCGTTACCATGGATGAGCAGGCCGATATTCCATGCAAACACGGCGTGGTACATGCTGTGCCCGCATGGAAGTGGCTCCTTTCCTAATCGTCTATGGATTTGCGAGGCCAGGACTCAGGTGTCATGGTCCGCTAGTCCTGGGCTTTGATGCTCGGCATCAGAATCTGGGCGAGGTAGTCGGTCTCGAGTTTGGTCGCGGCGTCGGCTTTGCCCTCTTTGCCGACCAGTACGTTCTTGATCTGGCTATAGGTGTAGCGGTTGCCGGTCGTAAGCTCGACAAGCTCAATGGCCGTGTCCATGGGGTAGGTTGACACGGGATTCTGCGTCCGTCCGTTGATGGTCTGGGGCACCACGTACGGATAGACGGGGCCGCTGGCGTAGACGGTATAACCGTTGCCTAGGTTGGCCGCACCCAAAACCGTATCGCCCTCATCGGGCGTAAAGCTCTCGCCCTCGCGCACCGCGACGAGCGTCACAATCGGCGTGTTCGTGTCGCCGGCAAGATAGATGCACAGCGTGCTGCCATTTTGCCAAGTCTCGACCTTGCCGTACCATTCGACGGGGATATCGAGCTGGTAGAGGTCGGTTGCCTTGTGACGGGCGTCGGCATCACGGGCGGACTGTGCCTCGCTTGCGCTTACGGCGTTGGCGGCGGCATCGCGGCGCGTAATTGCCGCCTGCTGGAGTATCTTTGCCGCGGCGGCAGAGCTCGCGCCGCCTTCTTCGGCATACTTGGCGGCGGCATCGATCTGGTCGTCAGTCACCGTGTCGGCCGAAGGCACCTTGAGCTTAAAGGTGGCCTGGGCACTCAAATCCTGCCCATCGCTCTTGATCGTGACCTGCGCCTTGGTGGTCGGCACGGTATAGACGGTACCGTCGGACGTGATGGGGGAGGCGGCGATGGAGAGCGTGTAGTCACCGGGTAGCAGTTTGATGCCACGGCCGTGCTCGTCAACATAGAGTGTTTCGCTCACGGAGGATCCGTCAGAATCCTGGCCACTCACTTGTACGGGAATCTTGGAGCCGGCGGAACAGTCGAGTCCCGCGGCATGTATGCCAATCTGCACCGACATCATCGTGTGGGCATTGGCGGCGGTGATGGCAGCCTGCTCTTGCCGGTATCCGTTCCAGGCTGCGTAGCCTGCGCCGCCGGCGACGAGCGCGACGGCCACAACGCCGGCAACCATCAGGTTGCGGCGCTTGGGCGACATCTTGCGATGACGAACCTCGGCTTCGCGTGCCGAAGGAACGGACGGTAGGGGAATATCGCCCATGGCGATGGTCTCGTCCACGACAGGAGCAGAACCTAGGCCGGGGAGCTCGCGGGTCAGCGAATCCTCGGTCGGTAAGCTGTCGAGCAAGATGGTTTCCTCGCTCGTATCGGATTCGGTCTGGTCGTCGGCCTCACATTCGGATTCCTCGTGCCCCGCCTCGTCTTCGGTGGGCGCGGCGCCATCGTCTTTTGCATCCTGATCATCGGGCTGCGCCTCGATTTCCGGCTCATCCTGCACATCAATGCTCGAATCGTCAAATGCAATCTCGGCCAGCGCGATCTGGTCTAGGCTCTCCAGGGCCTCGGCACACGCTTCTGCATCTTGGGCCGCGTCCTCTTGGCCTGTCGTCTCATCTTTCATATATCCCCCAAGCTCAATATCGGGACAACACTGTACCCAAAAACGGGACCCCATAGAGCCGCCGCATGATTTGAAATCCGATTTTATATATGCGCATGTTTTTGAATAGATGAATAGGGACGCAACGACAAAAGCCCCCGAAAAGCGAGCGAAACGCTTTCCGGGGGCTCTGCGAGACATTGGATTGAAAATCCTGGCGGGCGGGCCTATGCCCAAGCGCCAACAGCGACCAACATGTTACTCGGCGTGCGCGTAATCCACCTTGGCGCGGCGGGCGGTGGCCTTCTCCCAATCGCTGGTGCCCTCAAAGACATCCTGCTTGTAGGGATTGCGGCCGAGCTTCTTGGCGCGGTAGGCGATGTAGATGATCGCGGCGACGTTGGCGACCAGTGCGGCGATCGAGACCGCGGTAGCGGCGCCGGGGTCGAGCGTGGAGTGGGTCACAAAGATGGACTCCTCCTGGAAGTAGGGGAACACCTGGGCAAACATGCACCAAATGGCAAGCGTAAAGGCGCGATTCTGGATCCAGCCGCCCTTGTTCCAGATAAAGGCGGCGACGGTGGGCGCCAGCAGCAGCGCAAAGCCGCAGAACCAGGAGTGGGTGGGCAGGCAGTTGTAGGTGTAGCAGAAGTTCCAGATATCGTAGGCGATGATGTAGACCCAGGTCATGTCGGGCCACAGCATGTCGGTCTTGTCCTCGGAGGCGTAGACGCTCCACCAACCGGTCATGCAGAAGATGTTGATGATACCGGCGATGCCGTTGAACACGTTGTTCCAGCCGGCAAGCTGCGTAGCACCTTCGGAGGTGACCCAAGTGGACTGGCCCAGGACAAAGAAGTGATAGGCGCTCTCAAAGTCGGACACGACGGCGATCATGATGTTGATGGCGACGATCACAAACGGCCACGCGCGGAACCAGTGTGCCTTGCCGATCTTGCCCCACTGATACTTAATGGCGATGAAGCCCCAGCAACCGGCCAACGCCGCGTAGACCTTGGCGTAGTGGAACCAGCTGTTCTGGTACACATGGGTGGGGTTGGTGAGCGCCCACTCGGCGCCCTGCGAAACGCCGATGGCGATGGCGACGCAGTAGATGGTCATGGCCAGCGGAGCCACGCCAAAGATGATGGCCGCGCCCAGCTTGGTGCGGCGGCCGACCTCGTTGAGCACGATCAGGCCAATAAAGACCATGGCCCAGCCGGCCCAGTGGATAAGGGTATCGCTACCCCAAACATCGAACAGCATGCTGCTCTCCTTTCACACGCCCGCGGCCCCTCTTCCGATCGCGGGCAGTTTGGACAAATGTCGTCAGTTCTGGGGCTTGCGCTCCGGATACTTGGCGGTATAGCCCTCGATGTGGAGTGTCGAGGCGATGATTTCCTTGACCGTCTCGTCGGGCACATCGGGGTGCGTGCGGATATACATCAACAGTCCCATGATGAGGGTGTAGAACGTCTCGTAGACATGGTCGATGCGTAGCTCATGATGGGCGACAAAATCCACCACGGTGGTATCGCAGATATACTGCGCCACGCGCTGGACCACGTTGTGCAAAAAGCCGCCGTAGAGCGCGCCGCTGCTCGAGGTGAGCGTGCTCGGCAGCTCGTGGCCGCTGGCGACCAGGCGTTTAAAGAGCGGGGCGACGGTGTCGAGCGCGCCCTCGATATCACCAACGGTGCGGCCGGCATTCCACTGCTCGAGCTCGGAGATAAAACCGTCGATTGCCTCGTCCATGACGGCGGTGACGGCGGCGTCCATATCGGCAAAGTAGTGGTAGAACAATGAACGCGTGCAGCCGGCTCGCTTGGTCACGGCCGATACCGATAAGTGGGACACGCCCAGCTCGGAGCTTACGGTGCGCACGGCATCGAGGATCTCGCGACGGCGTTCGTCGCCCGTCAAGCGCTTTGCCGCGCTGTCGGGCGCGGGGACGGCGTCGGCCACAGAGGTATCTGCTGTGTTGTTGCCCATGTTTTGCCGCCTTTCGTCCGTTTGAGCCCGACCGTTCACCTAACAGTCTTGAATATTGTTGACGGTTCGTCAATACTGTTTTTGACACAATGTCAACAATGGCGGGTGAACGGCATGGGGGGCATGCCCGGCCTGCAAAAAAAGAGGGGCGCTGCGGCCTCGTCGGGCTGCGGCAAGAGAAGGGACAACCATGATTCTCAACGGACCGGGGATTAGCTACACCGAGCCCGATATCGGCGCGGAGTTCGTGCCGCCGCTGCCGGAGCATCCGCGCGAGGCCATTGTCAAGCTGTGTGAGCACTGCACCAACCGCCTGCTGCATCGCGACGAGCTGCTGGGCTACGAGTACTGGTCGTTTGCCGAGGCCGCAACCGACGAGCAGGCCGAAGTGCTCTGCAAGATGAAGATGCGCCGTCCCTATACGCTGCCCGAGATGGTCAAGCTCACCGGCATGCCCGAGGCCGATATCGAGAAGATGCTCGACGACATGAGCTACACGGGTCTGCTCGAGTACAACTGGGGAAATCCCGAGCGCGCCAAGCAGTGGGTGCTGCCCATGCTGGTGCCGGGTTCCGCCGAGTTCCTCAACATGCGCGTGAGCCAGCTCGAGGAGCACCCGGTCTATGCCAAGTTCTTTGAGCAGGCGTCCAAGGGACCGCTGTCCAAGGCCACGCCGATGGTGCCGCCCGGTGGTGCCGGCATCGGCATGCATGTCATTCCGGTTGAGAAGGCCATCGATGCCGCGAGCACGTCGGTGCCGATCGAGCATATCGAGCATTGGCTCGACAAATACGAGGGTAAGTATGCCGCCAGCACCTGCAGCTGCCGCGCGAGCCGTCGTGTGATGGGCGAGGGCTGCGCCGACGACCCCGCCGACTGGTGCATTGCCGTGGGCGATATGGCCGACTATGTGGTCGAGACCGACCGCGGCCACTATGTGACGCGCGAGGAGGTCTACGACATCTTGCGCCAGGCCGAGGACAACGGCTTTGTGCACCAGATCACCAACATCGACGGCGAGAACAAGATCTTCGCCATCTGTAACTGCAACGTCAACGTGTGCTACGCCCTGCGCACCTCGCAGCTGTTCAACACGCCCAACCTGTCGCGCTCGGCCTATGTCGCCAAGGTCGAGAAGGACAAGTGCGTAGCCTGCGGTCGCTGCGTTGAGGTGTGCCCGGCCGGTGCCGCCAAGCTCGGCCAGAAGCTCTGCAGCAAAAAGGCCGGCGGCAAGGTGCCCGAGTATCCGCGCCAGGAGCTGCCCGATGCCACCAAGTGGGACCACACCAAGTGGTCGCCCAACTACCGCAACGACAACCGCATCGAGACGCATGAGTCCGGCACGGCGCCCTGCAAGACGGCCTGCCCCGCGCACGTTGCCGTTCAGGGCTATCTGAAGCTCGCGGCGCAGGGCCGCTATGACGAGGCACTGGCACTCATCAAGCGCGAGAACCCGCTGCCCGCTATCTGCGGCCGTGTGTGCAACCGCCGCTGTGAGGATGCCTGCACCCGCGGTCGTGTGGACGCCGCCGTGGCTATCGACGAAGTCAAGAAGTTTATCGCCCAGCGCGATCTGGACGCTGCGACCCGCTACGTCCCGCCCGTGGTGACGCCGACGCGCGCTGGCGGCTTCGACCAGAAGATTGCCATCATCGGTGCCGGCCCGGCCGGTCTGTCCTGCGCTTTCTATCTTGCCGAGAAGGGCTACAAGCCCGTCGTGTTCGAGAAAAACGAGCGCCCGGGTGGCATGCTAACCTACGGCATTCCCAGCTTTAAGCTGCAGAAGGATGTTATCGAGGCCGAGGTCGAGATCATTCGCCTGATGGGTGCCGAGTTCCGCTATGGCGTGGAAGTCGGCCGTGACGTGACGCTCGATGAGCTGCGCACGCAGGGTTTTAAGGCCTTCTACGTGGCTATTGGCTGCCAGGGCGGCCGCCTTGCCGACATTCCGGGCGAGGACGCCGAGGGTGTGACCGTGGCCGTCGACTTTTTGCGCGAGGTCAACAGCGGCAAGATTGACGCGCTGCCCGGCCGCACCATCGTGGTGGGCGGCGGCAACGTGGCCATCGACGTTGCCCGCAACGCCTGCCGTCTGGGTTCCGAGCACGTTGAGATGTTCTGCCTGGAGAGCGAGGCACAGATGCCCGCCAGCGAGGAAGAGCGTCGCGAGGCCATCGAGGACGGCGCGCACATCAGCTGCGGTTGGGGTCCCAAGGAGGTCCACCTGGACGAGGCCGGTCGTGTGTGCGGTATCACCTTCAAGCGCTGCACGCGTGTCTTTGACGACGAAGGCCGTTTTGCGCCCGAGTACGACGAGAACGATCTACGCCGTGTCGATGCTGACCGTGTCGTCATGTCCATCGGCCAGTCCATCGTGTGGGGCGACCTGCTGGCTGGCTCCAAGGTGGAGCTTGGCCGTGGTCAGGGTGCCCTTGCCGATCCCCAGACCTACCAGACCGCCGAACCCGACATCTTTGTGGGTGGTGACGTCTACACCGGTCCCAGCTTCGCCATCGACGCTATCGCCGCCGGTCACGAGGCTGCGGTGTCCATCCACCGCTTTGTGCAGCCGGGCTCCACGCTCACCATCGGCCGCAACCAGCGCCGCTACGCCGCGCTCGACCGCGACGATGTCGTGATCGAGAGCTATGACAACGCGAGCCGTGAGGTTGCCCACGTGGACCACGAGCGCGAGAAGGCCGCGCCCTTCAGCGAGTACGTCGAGACCTTTACCGAAGAGCAGGTGCGCGCCGAGACCGCCCGTTGCCTTGGCTGCGGTGCCTCAATCGTCGACCCCAACAAGTGCATCGGCTGCGGCCTGTGCACCACCAAGTGCGCGTTCGATGCCATCCATCTGGATCGCGATCGCCCCGAGTGCTCCACGATGGTCAAATACGAGCAAAAGCTCCCGAGCCTTGGCAAGTATGCTTTAAAGCGTGCAATCAAAATCAAGTTCGGTCGTAAATAGGTAACCATGGCGGGTAAGGGGACGGCGCAGACTAGATTTCGCCGTCCCCTTGCTTTGAGTTTGCATCGCATCAACCGTTGTTGAAAGGTTTCTACCTTGCATGAATTGGGAATCGTTTATCACATTATTCGCGATGTTGAGAACGTGGCGCGCGCCAATGGCGTGCGTCGCGTTTCGAGCGTCACGCTGCTGCTGGGCGAGGTCTCGGGCGTCGTTCCCGACTTGCTGCTCGACGCTTGGCGCTGGGCGGCAGATAAAAAGTCCATCACGCAGGGCGCGGAGCTTATCGTGGAGCCCGTCGAGGCCGTGACGCATTGCGAGGCGTGCGGCCGCGACTATGCGACAGTCGAGCACGGCAAGACCTGCCCCCATTGCGGCAGTGGCGATACCTATTTGCTCCAGGGCCAAGAGGTCATGATCAAGCAGATCGAGACCCCCGACGAGGACCCGGCAGACGCTGCCCCCGACGGCCCCTCTGACGCCCCCGACGCCGTCGACGCCGCTAACCCTCTCCACATCGTCTAGCCCCTAGTCGTTGGGGACGTTCTTGTTTGACTAGTCGTTTAAGAACGTCCCCAACGACTACTTGCGCTAGAGCATAAGTTATACAATTAGTCAAGTTATGTCTGTTTAAACAAAATAGCGGCACGCAGGCGCATTGGGATTAACCTAAAAGCGGCGTTAATGAACAGCGTGTCTGTATATATCTGTGGAAGTAATTGGGAAATCACGTTTTAGTAGGCAATGAGCTGTAAATCAGCAACGTAATCAATTTGTAACAAACTTAGACGTTTAAACAAATAATGCAACCGTTTGCGAATTTAGCTATAAATCCACAAGGCGAACAGGTATACTCCATTATTGTCGTGTAGGAAATACGTAGACAAAAAGGAGGTTATGTGATGGTAAGTATTGTTCTTGCTAGCCATGGTGACTTGGCGGCTGGAATCAAGCAGACGGGCTCGATGGTCTTTGGCGATCAGCCGTCTGTAGCCGTGGTCTCGCTCGAGCCGAGCATGGGCCCCGACGACTTCCGTGCCAAGGTCGAGGAAGCAGTCGCTTCCTTCGAGGACCAGGAGCAGGTGCTCTTCCTCGTTGATCTGTGGGGCGGCACGCCCTTCAACCAGATCAGCGGTCTCATCGAGGGCCATGATTCCTGGGCTATCGTCACCGGTGTCAACCTGCCTATGCTCATCGAGGCATATTCGCAGCGCTTTGACGCAAAGAACACTGCACATGCGATCGCAAAACATCTCGTGACTGAGGCTAAGGCCGGCGTGCGCGTCAAGCCCGAGTCTCTGGAGCCCGAGGAGAAGAAGCCGGCTGCGGCCGCCGCTGCTCCTGCAGGCGCCATCCCTCCGGGAACGGTCATCGGCGACGGGCACATCAAGATCGCCCACGTCCGTATCGACACCCGTCTGCTTCATGGTCAGGTGGCCACCACGTGGACCAAGCAGATCAACCCCAACCGCATCATCGTGGTTTCCGACGGCGTTGCTCACGACGAGCTCCGCAAGACCATGATCGAGCAGGCTGCCCCTCCGGGAGTTCATGCCAACGTCGTGCCCATCAAGAAGATGGCCGAGGTCGTCAAGGACACGCGCTTTGGTGACACCAAGGCGCTGCTGCTGTTTGAGAACCCGCAGGATCTGCTCAGGGCCATCGAGGCCGGCGTCGACATCAAGGAAGCCAACATCGGTTCCATGGCCCACTCCAAGGGCAAGGTCGTCGTCACCAACGCTGTCGCTATGGGCGATGACGATGTCAAGACCATCGAGGCTCTCAAGGCCAAGGGCGTCAAGTTCGAGGTCCGCAAGGTTCCTTCGGATTCCTCCGAGGATCTCGACGCCATGTTGAAGAAAGCAAAGGCCGAACTGGCCGCTCAAGCATAGTAAAGGAGGGTCCGATACATGTCTGCAATCACTATTCTGCTTGTTGCGATTGTCGCGTTGCTTGCCGGTATGGAAGGCATTCTGGATGAGTTCCAGTTCCATCAGCCGCTCGTGGCATGCACGCTTATCGGTCTCGTAACCGGTCACCTTCAGGAGGGCATCCTCCTGGGCGGTTCGCTCCAGATGATGGCCCTTGGCTGGGCTAACGTCGGCGCCGCCGTCGCGCCTGACGCCGCTCTGGCCTCGGTCGCTTCTTCGATCATCATGGTGCTCGCCCTCAACGGTGGCGCCACCGATTCGGCCAAGGCCGTTACCGCCGCCATCGCCGTCGCCGTCCCGCTGTCGGTCGCTGGTCTGTTCCTGACCATGATCTGCCGTACCCTGGCTACCGCTATGGTTCACGGCATGGACGCCTGCGCCGAGAAGGGCGACTTCGCCGGCATCGAGCGTTGGCAGTACGCCGGCATCCTCATGCAGGGTGTTCGTATCGCCATCCCGGCAGTACTTCTGTGCATCATCCCGGCCGAGGCTGTTACCAACGCGCTTAACGCTATGCCCGATTGGCTGTCCGGCGGCATGGCTGTCGGCGGCGGCATGGTCGCTTCCGTCGGTTACGCCATGGTCATCAACATGATGGCCACCAAGGAGACCTGGCCGTTCTTCATCCTCGGCTTTGTCCTTGCTGCCATCCCTCAGCTCACGCTGATCGCCCTTGGCCTCATCGGCATCTCCCTTGCCCTCATCTACCTTGGCCTTAAGGATCTGGCCAAGCAGGGTGGCGGCATGGGCGGTGGCTCCGGTGACCCGCTCGGCGACATTCTGAACGATTACGAGTAGGAGGGGAGTGATACATATGGCAGAGAACAAGATTCAGCTCACCAAGGCTGACCGTAAGAAGGTTTGCTTCCGTCATCAGTTCCTTCAGGGCTCGTGGAACTACGAGCGTATGCAGAACGGCGGCTGGTGCTTCGCAATGATCCCTGCGATCAAGAAGCTCTACACCAGCAAGGATGACCAGATTGCCGCTCTTAAGCGCCACCTGGAGTTCTATAACACCCACCCCTATGTTTCCGCCCCCGTCATTGGCGTTACCCTCGCCCTCGAGGAGGAGCGCGCCAACGGTGCTCCGATTGACGACGTCGCCATTCAGGGCGTCAAGGTCGGTATGATGGGCCCGCTCGCCGGCGTCGGCGACCCCGCCTTCTGGTTCACCCTTCGCCCGATTCTGGGTGCACTGGGCGCTTCCCTGGCCCTGTCCGGCAGCATCGCCGGTCCGCTGCTGTTCTTCTTCGCGTGGAACATCATCCGTTACGCCTTCCTGTGGTACACGCAGGAGTTTGGCTACAAGGTCGGCTCCTCCATCGCCAAGGACCTCTCCGGCGGTCTGATGGGCAAGGTCACCGAGGGTGCTTCCATCCTGGGTATGTTCATCATCGGCGCCCTGGTCGAGCGCTGGGTGTCCATCTCCTTCACCCCGGTCGTCTCCAAGGTCACGCAGTCCGCTGGCGCCTATATCGACTGGGCCAACCTGCCCGCCGGTTCTGAGGGCATCAAGCAGGCATTGACGATGTACAGCTCTGTCGGTGCCAACGCACTCGACCCGGTGAAGGTCACCACGCTTCAGGCCAACCTCGATCAGCTCATCCCCGGCCTTGCCGCCGTGTGCCTGACCCTTCTGGTCTGCAAGCTCCTCAAGAAGAAGGTCAGCCCGATCGTCATCATCCTGGCTCTCTTCGCCGTCGGCATCATCGGTCGCGTCTGCGGCTTCATGTAAGCACGCTTCGGCTTAAGACCGAGAGTTGCTAGGCAAGGGCTTTTGAGCCATTGAAACGGACCGCACCCGGTGGGTACACTGGATGCGGTCCGATTGTTTTTATTGGAGGGCGAGGCGCGTATGGCGCAATCTCAGAACAGCACGGTCGATCTGGCAACGCCGGCAACCTGCCTGATGGGGCTTACCAGTCACGGTAACGTGATGGTGGGCAATAAGGCGTTTGAGTACTATAACGAGCGTAATCCCGAGGATTATATCCAAATCCCGTGGGACGAGGTCGACTATATTGCCGCCGAGGTTTTGCGCGGCACCAAGAAGATTACGCGTTTTGCCATCTTCACCAAGGACAACGGTCACTTTACGTTTTCGACGCGCGACGACAAAGAGACGTTGCGCGCGGTCCGCAAGTACGTCGACGAGGATAAGCTCGTGCGTTCGCCTGACTTTATCGATGTGACGGCTAAGGGCGCCAAGAGCATCCCCTCCGTTATCAAAAACCTCTTCCACAAAGGCAACTAGCCATTAAAGAGCGCCCCCCTAAAGTGGGACGCGGTTTCCCATGAGGCTCGATCGGGAAAGTGCATCCCGGTTCGAGTGCCGATTGCGGGATGTAGTTTCCGGAACGGGCCCGTTTGGGAAACCGTGTCCCGTTTCGAGTCGAAATTCTGGGACACAGTTTCCCAGCGAGGTCCCATGGGGAAAGTCTGACCCAGAATTTGCCTGGATAGTGGGACGCACTTTCCGGAGGGCTGTTCCACCGCAACTTCGAAGAGTGGGTATACGCTGCATTACAGCGGCGTAAATCTGCTACACTAATACAACATGCCTCCGTAGCTCAGGGGATAGAGCACCGCTCTCCTAAAGCGGGTGTCGACGGTTCGAATCCGCCCGGGGGCACCAGAAAAATCGCAGGTCAGGAGTTAATTTTGCTTCTGACCTGTTCTGGTTTTAGGGTTAAGAACTGCTTTTGTTTGTAAATCTGGTAAGTAAATAATTTAACTTACCGAGTTTTCCACTGAAAACAGGAAATCACCATTTTGGGGATAAAAAGTTTTCAACAGCCGTTAGTCGGTTCCATTTTGGTGAAGCGCTTCCTCAATTTGGGTAAAAAATTTCACCATTTTGATGATTCGGCTGCTTTGAGTTTTTGATAAAAACGCCTGTTCAGAAGCTTGCGCAATACCCATTTTGGTGAAACCAATTAATAGAGAAATATACTATAAAGATATAGGGACGGCGATGCCGTCCTCTTCGCTCGCGAAGCTCGCTGCGCGGCCACGTACCGTGTCCTTGCCGCCGGCTACGCCGCCGATTTATTCGCTCACTTCGTTCGCTGATTGATGGACTAATCCGATTTATCACTGACACCAGTCATAAGTGCAGCAATTGATATGTTGAATCCATTGGCAATTTTAGAGAGGTTAGAAAGACTGACATTTCTTCGTCCGACCTCAATGCTCGCGTAGTAGGAACGATCCATCTCAATCAAATTGGCGAACTGCTCCTGGCTGTACCCGAGTCCAGCGCGGAGCTCTTTGCATCTCATGCCGAATGATTTCTGAAGCGTCTTCGTATCCATGACAAAAAGAGTCATGGATTGTTGTATTTATGCCAACGGACTATATACAACAATCCCTGTTAAGGCGCATAATTACCTTTATTGGAAAGAGTTCTGATGCCTAGTCGGACATGGCATGGAAAAGGAATGGAATAGCAATGACTCAGGGAAAGCACTTTGCTGCCGGTGGCGATCACTTCGCCGCACTGCCAAGCAAAAAGATTCATACTCCGAAGGGGATCGCGCGTCTGACCGTCACCGCGGCGACCATGGCCGCCATGACCGGATCGAGCCTCATCTCACCGTTCACGGCATTCGCCCAGACCGGTGACGGGGGCACGCAGCACCCAGCCGTGATGTCGCCGATTGCCGCTCACGCCGGCGCGGCATCCGGTACCGGCGCGAAATCCGCCGCACAGACCATCGCGGACCTGCAGAAGGCAGTCGACGAGGCGAAGGCGAAGGAGGACGCCGCCAGGGCATCCTACGATGAGGCCGCCGGTCCCTACAACGAGGCGGCTTCCGCCCGCGACCAGGCCAAGGCATCCTACGATTCGGCAGTCAGCGCCGGCACGGCAGCCGACCGAGCGGCAATGGACGAGTACGCCCGTCAGGTCGCAGAGGGCAAGGACGCCGCCGATGCCGCCGGCAAGGACCTCGAGCAGGCGAAGGCGGGTCTCGCAGACGCCAAGGCGGATGCGTCCGAGAAGGACGAAGCGTACCAGTCCGCCATCAAGGCGGCCCAGGACGCTCAGGACGCCCTCGATAAAGCCAAGGCCGATGCCGTAGGCGCCACCCCGGAGGCTATCCGTGCCGCCGAGCAGGCCGTGCACGACGCCACGGATGCCGTGAGCAGGGCACAGGCCGAACTCGACAACGCCAACGCGACGCTTGCCGATGCCCAGTCCAAGCTGGTTGCGGCCCAGTCTGCAAAGGATTCCGCCGATTCCGTCCTCGCCGCAGCCCAGCAGAACAAGGACACGGCGGATGCGAAGGCCGCAGCCGCCAGCGCCGCCTACGAGAAGGCGAAAGCAGACCTCGCCGCAGCGGAGGCAGGCGCCAGCGGTCCGGAGTACGATGCCGCGAAGCAGAAGGTCGCAGACGCAGAGGCAGCCCTCGCCGCCGCACGAGAGGCACAGTCCCAGTGCGAGTCCGAGCTCGAGCAGGCGCAGTCCGCTGCGGCAACGGCGCAGACTGACCTGAATGATGCCCAGGTGTCCCTCTCCGTAAAGCAGCAGGCCGCAGCCGATGCCGAATCCGGTGTGAACGCCGCCCAGTCCGCTCTCGATGCCGCGAACGCCGACCTCGATGCGGCCAAGCAGGCGAATGCCGACGCCGTCGCCAAGCTGGACGCCGCGAAGCAGGCTGTCAAGGACGCCGAGTCCGCCAAGGCAGCCGCCGACGTAGAGCTCGCGAACGCCAAGGCCGCAAAGGATACCGCAGACGCCGCCGTGACCGCCGCGCAGCAGAAGGTCGACGAGGCACAGGCGAAACTCGATTCCGCCGACGCGCAGCTCAAGCAGGGAGCCATCGGCTTTTTCCGTGCCATGGGTGCCGAAGATGCAGCCAACATCATCCTGAACGCCAAATATGCCGGAAAGACCGAAGTCGGCAACTCCAAGGACGCCACGTCTCTTGACAATATGCTCAATGCGATCAGGTGGATGAAGTCCGTCAACGACTACCGCAAGTCGGTCGGCCTGTCCGAGCTCCATGTCACCTACAAGCTCATCGCCGGTGCGATCGCAGATGCCAACTACAGCGACACCGTGCTCGATCATGCCCGTCAATATGATTTTGCCGAAAACCTGGCATGGAATTACGGAATCGATCCGAGTGGGCAGTGGATCGAGCAGGAGAAGGGCTTTTTCGACAAGGCAACGGAGGCCCTTTATGGAGTCACCGGTCTTGTCGGCAAGGATGCCTATGATTTCTATGCAAAGAACGGTGTCGCAATCAACCATTGGATTGCAGACAACTGCCACTGGGAGAACGGCAGTAGCGGCACCGTCGGCCATTACATGAACATCATCAATCCCGAACTCGCCGTTATGGGAATGGCAACCTGCACCAAGGGCACCATGTCCGGGCTTCAGACGCAGTGCTACACCGCAGAGATCTCCGGCTGGTCCGGCTCCGGTTGGAACATGAATCCCATGTCCGTCGACGAGTACGAGCAGAAGCTGACCTCCTATATCAACGGCCTCAAGAACGCCAAGAGCGCACTCGACGCAGCCAAGACCAATCTCGCATCCAAGAAGCAGGCAGCCGCCGGCGCCGCCGCAACCGTTCAGCAGAAGCAGGTCGCAGCGGATTCCGCACAGGCAGACGTCGATGCCGCGAAGCAGGGCGTCGCGGATGCCCAGCGTGCCGTCGATGCCGCCAATGCTGATGTCGCCGCCAAGCAACAGGGCGTCACGGATGTCCAGACCGAGCTTGATGCGGCGAAATCGGACCTCGATGCCGCCAACGCGGCAGTCGATACGGCAAAGTCGACCGTCCAGCAGAAGCAGGTCGACTTTGATGCTGCCAACGCAGCCGTAACGACCGCACAGACCAAGCTGGATTCCGCCAAGGCGAACACCGTATCCAAGCAGCAGGGCGTCACGGATGCGAACGCCGATCTCGCGAAGTTCTTCCAGGACGTCGCCGATGCCAAGAAGGTGCTCGATACCGCAAAGAGCGCCCATGACGCGGCGGCAGCCGACCAGGCCGAGAAGGCGGCGGTCCTCGCAGCCGCCAAGCAAAAGGCGGATACCACCGCAAGCGCCCTCGCGGATGCCCAGCGTGCCGTCGATGCCGCAAAGGCCGACACCGGCGTTGCCGCCGACAGGCTTACCGGCTCCCAGACTGATCTCGAGGACGCACAGTCGAACCTCGACATCCTCACCGGCCTTGCCGCGAAGCTCGCAGAGGCACAGCAGCGCGAGCAGGATGCAGTAAAGGCCGTCAATGACACCAAGGCCGCGCTCGATGCCGCGAAGGCGGATGCCATCGCCGCCGAGTCCCTGGTCTCCGCCGCCGAACAGGCAAAGGCGCAGGCAGACGCCAAGCTGTCGAAGCTGAACTCCATCGATGCCGGCGCGGCGATCGCTTCCGGCCATGATGTGAACGCGGATGACGCCCTCAACGCGCTTTTCGCCGCAGCAGTCGAGGCACGTGCCAAGGTCGCGCCCGCAAAGGCAATCCTGGACGAGAAGCAGGCCGCGGTGGACGGGCTCCAGTCCGGCTATGATACGGCACTCGCCGCCTACGAGCAGGCGAAGTCCGACCGCATCGCGGCGGAGCAGAAGCTTTCCGATGAGATCGCACGACAGGAGGCAGAGGAGGCGGCAAAGCAGCAGGCGGCATACACCCCGAAGCACCTCGCCGGCACGGATACCGCCCAGCCCGGCAGCCTCGCCCAGACCGGTGACCGCGCGGGACTCATCGGCGAGACGTTCGCCATCGGCGGTACCGTCCTCGTGGCAGCCGGCGTCTTCCTCGACCGGAAGAAGCGCCGCGAGCAGATGTAAAAGCGAGTCGGGCGTTGGATATCGGCTGGTGTCCAACGCCCGGTTTCATGGGCAGGGAGATCGGTGTGAGAACAAGGTCTATTATCGTTGCGCTTCTGGTGTGCCTTTCGGCACCTCAACTTGGATGTGCCAGCGTTGCAAAGCAAGGAAGCGGCTCTACGGAAAGGGCCGCCACAGCGGTAAAGAATAAAGACAAAAAGAAGCCAAGCGAAGAAAAGGCGACGCAAACCTCTGGAGCCAAGACCGAGGAGAAGAAAGAATCCGACGACAAGGACCAGAAGTCCGATGACTCCAAGAAGGAGGATAACAAGTCTTCCGATTCCTCGAAGTCGGACAACAAGGGCGATTCCTCCCAGTCCAAGCAGAATTCCGGCAATTCGCAGAGTTCCGGCAGCAACAATTCCTCTTCCAACGGCGGCAGCCAGAAGAAGTGGGTTGCCGAGCAGGGCCACTGGGAGACAGATTACAGCCAGGTCTGGGTGCCGAATGTGGTTTATACGCGCCATGAACGTTGGATCTGCAGTGCATGCCACGCAGCATTTGGATCTGCAGCCGAAATGGACGCTCACGCTCACGCTACTTTTGGCGATGCGCAGCATCCTAACGGCGGTTCTGCAATCAATGATTCGTATACCACCTCTGAGGACCAAGGACATTATGAACAGCAGGCTACGGGACAACATTGGGTTGTCGACGTCGCCGGTCACTGGGAGTAATGTACATCGTTCCTCTCCTCTTACATTTGGTAAATGTTTATTTATTTGTGGGCGGCCGGTTCGGCCGCCTTTTTTAGACGCCCAGTCTGGGAGCAAACGATAGGAAAGCAATCAAACGAGAGACCGTTCCAAAAGAATCCGGCGGTGCCGGATGCTTCGGGCAAAACCTTCCGCAAATCGGTAAGGTCTTCCATCAACTTGCTCCAGCCCTCGCCCGGATTCCGCTGCGCGGTAATGCAAACACTCGGCATCCCTCGCATTCGCATTACCGCTCCGCTCTCGCTACAGCGAATCTCTAACACTCAGCATCCTTCGCGTTAAAAATTCGCTTCCGCTCACGGTCTTCGCTGACACTACGACACCGCGAAGCCTTTCGCTCGAAACGAGGCCTCTCATTTCGTGTCTACGCTACGCTCCGCCCAATCGCCGTAGCAGGCGAT
>NZ_QSCW01000009.1:0-8517 GCF_003463445.1 Collinsella sp. OF02-10 | reverse complement strand
CCCAATCGCCGTAGCAGGCGATTGCAAGATGACTGTGGGTGGTGTTTTTGTGGGTCCATCCGGACCCCAAAAACACCACGCCACAGACCTTGCTTATCGCCTGCTACGGCGATAAGGTTGTTGTGAAGTTGAAGCTTCGCGATAAAGAATCGCGAAGTCGATTCTTCACTTTTGGAACGACGCCAGCCGTTCCTCATCAAAAGGAAAGCGAATCGCATAGCAGGTTTTGATCGGAGGCCTCTTCGATCGCTGATTCGTTTTCCGGAGGAATCATGAGCAGGCTCCGCCCACACACCGTCAAGGCGTCTCTTTCCGATGAAGAGAAGAAAGCTATCACCGCAATCGCAAAGCGACATGAGATGAGCGAGGCGGAACTCATACGCCTCGTTTTATGCAATGCTGACGATCTCGATATCGATTTTAGTTTTGCGGAAATCGCTGACCAGAAATTCCGAACCGATGACATTCACGTCCGGGTCTCGCCGGAAGAAAAAAAGAAAATTGAAAGCAATGCTGATTCCCTTGATATGACTGTCAGTTCGTATGCTCGTCGCGTACTGCTCAAAGGGAATGTTGAGAAAATCGATGTCGATCGGGCGTCGATCGACAAGATTTATCACGAGCTTTTAAAGGAAGGAACAAACCTCAATCAGCTCATGTACTTCGTAAATGCACAAGGTCTTCCGGCGTATAACGAGAAGGCGGTTTTCCGAACACTTGAGAAGGTCTATCAAGTTGGGCGTAAGCTAGACCGTTTCATCGACGAGCTCGAGAAGCGCTATTTCGTCGGTGGTGATGTGAAATGACGGTTATCAAACAGAAAAGCGTTTCGAGCGACCGCTACGCAAAGAACGTCCGTAAATACATCAACGGAAAAGATGCGCTTGCGCGTGGCGGCTGGAACATCGAATACAGCGAGCGCTGGTTTTCGAAAATGGATAGAACCAGAAAGGTTTTCCATCACGACGAACCATCGAGAGCCGGAGCCAAAAACGTAATCCTGCTTCATCAGATCCTCGCGTTCCTTCCGGAAGAATGCTCATGCAACGGGGGCAAGATGACCCCCGATGCATGTTTGGCCTACGCGGAGCAATGGCTTGCGAAGCACTATCCGCATCAACAAGTGATTCTCGCGCTGCACGAAGAAAGCGATAAGGCGGGAAAACGCTACGCAGTGCACATGGCGATCAACCGTACCGATTTGTTAACCGGCAAGCGTTGCGAGACGGGCGGGCGGCATGGAAAGTACGAACGCGCCTCATGGGTCCGAGAACTCGATAAGGACTGGAATCTCGCCCAGCTCGAAAAGGGAAAGAAGAATTCGAAGATTCGCGATCGCCAGCCGCGGGACACAGAAAAGGAGATTATCGGTCGCGGTGAGTACAGTTATAAAAACAATCTGCGCGAGTTGATCCATCTTGCAATCAACGAAGGTCATCCGAAGAATATGGAGCAGTTTAAAAAGTTACTTGCCTCATGGGGCGTAGACATTTTCATTAAGAACAATCGAGTCTATGCGACAGATCTCGATATCAAGGAGGCCGGCAACCCGAAGTGCACTTTCAACCTGACTCGTCTTGACGGGAGGTTTGCGGTCAAGCAACTTGAGGCGGCCTTCAAAAATAACGTGCTGGAGGCCGAGCGAGCCCTTCCTTATGAGAGGCGTTGCGAGATTTACATTCAACGGCTTAAGAAGGCGTATTCGGCGTGGGTCGAGCAGGCAAAGGCGAGCAAGGGCGTCGCCTACAATCTCTTTCCTAAGTTCATCGCACCGAAGTGCGATGAAGATCTGCTCGAGGATCCGGCGGTTCGTGATGAGCTTCTTGCCCGGCGCGGTTACGCAAGGGAGATTCGCAACCGTTACGCCGGCGCCGTTCCCGATGCTGGCGATGACCGTGTTCGCGCCGCCGGCCAGGCGCACAGCGGTAGCGCCGTGTCGCGACAGATGGACGATCGCGTTGTCGATCGCGGTGATTTCTCACGCGGAGACACGCCTCGCTAGTTTTGGAAAGCCTATCGTCGGTGCCCTAGCGCGCTGCCATCCAGTGCCGATTCTTTCATGCTCGCAATTCGGCGAGGGTGAGGAGTATGAATTGATCGGCGGGAGTCAGCCGCTCTGATAGAATCGTCCTTGCTGGCGGCAGCCCTCGTGCCGGGCAGAGCCCTCCATCCGATGGGAGGTGATGCCCATGACCGATTTCACCGAGCTCGTGAAGCTCCTGACCGCCCTGGTCTCGCTCCTCACGGCCCTTGTCGGCCTTTCCAAGGCACTCAAGCAGGGTTCGAAGCCCAAAAAGAAAGGCCACCGTCGTTAAGACGATGACCCAACTTCATTAAGCAACGGCTCTGCCCAGCTCTCTACAACTTGGGCTGCCGTCGGCACCATTTTACCCTCCTGACAAGGAATTCGTCCATATTTCAAAAATCAAATCCTGTTCGCGCGTGGGCGCGTGGGCGTAAACTTTTAGTTGGGCAAATCCGGCAGATTGGAGCTTGAAACATGAGGGATATGCACCTCATGTCGCTCATAAAACGTCTCCTGACCTCGAAGGAGAACGTTTTTTAGCGATAAAAGGAGACATAAATATGATCTGGTTTACCAGCGACACCCACTTCGGGCATGAGAACGTGCTGAAGTTCACCGACCGCCCGTGGGAGACGATTTGGCAGATGAACGACGCCATCGTCGACAGCATCAACGGCAAGGTTGCCGTGGACGACGAGCTCTACATCCTGGGGGATTTCTCATTCAAGATGACCGCCCAGGACGCCTACGGGCTGCGCAAGCGGATCGCCTGCAGGCGCATCCGCCTCGTCCCGGGAAACCACGACAAGGACTGGACCCAGCCGGCGGTCGCTGGCGCCTTCACCGTGGAGCCGCCGATCTGCGTGCTCAAGATCGACGGGCAGAAGATCGTCCTGAGCCATTACCCCATGGCCGACTGGCAGGGCATGAGCCATGGATCGTGGCACCTCCACGGACACATCCACAGCAGCGGCGGCGCGTACAACGAGTTCAACCGCAAGCAGGGCCTTCTGCGCTACGACGTCGGTTGCGATGCCAACGGTCACTCCCCGGTGAGCCTCGACGAGCTGAGGGAATGGTTCGCCGGAGTCGACGAGCCGTGCGGCCGGGTGAAATGGCCCTGGTGGGTCAACGAGACCGGCGACAGGCAGGTCGAGCGCGAGCTGGCGGCGTACAAGAGGGAAGTGGCAATCCGATGACGGTCTATGTGACGGGCGACATCCACAGTGGGCTCGACATGCAAAAGCTCCGCGACTGGGAGCTTGGCGACAGTCTTACCAGCGACGACTATCTCATCGTTGCCGGTGACTTTGGCTTTCCGTGGAACTTTTCTGCCGAGGAATGCGCCGACATCGCCTGGCTGGAGTCGCGCCCCTACACGGTACTGTTCGTCGACGGCAACCACGAGCGCTTCGATCACTGGGAGGAGCGCCCCATGGAGCCGTGGCATGGCGGGCTGACGCAGCGCCTGTCGGACACCTCGCCCATTCGGCGCCTGACGCGCGGCGAGGTCTTCGAGCTCGACGGCTCGACAATCTTCACTATGGGCGGTGCCACGAGCGTGGACAGGGAATACCGCGTTCCGTATTCCAGCTGGTGGCCTCAGGAGCTCCCGGACGAGCGCGAATTCGATGCCGCGCGGGCAAAGCTCGACGAGGTCGGCTGGAAGGTCGACTGCGTCATCACCCATACCTGTGCCACGCGCATGCTCTCGCCGACGCTCTATCCGGACCCGGGCTGGGAACGCCCTGATGTGGACCGGCTGACCGGATTCCTCGACGAGCTCGAGGACCGCCTGGACTACAAGCGCTGGTATTACGGCCATTTTCACCGAGACGGCAACCCGGACGAACGTCATACCGTGCTGTACGACCGGATCGTGAGGCTCGGGGACAAGCTCCTGCCGTGGGGTGCGTACTGATGGCTATCTATGTGACGGGCGACGTGCACGGTAGGGCCGAGTACGGGTCCAGCAGGTTTGCCTTCAAGAATTGGCCGCTGGGCCGGACCCTGACGCGTGATGACGTGGTGATCGTGGCCGGCGACTTCGGCTTTGTCTGGGATGGATCCAACGCCGAGAAATACTGGCTCGATTGGTTTGAGTCGAAGCCGTGGACCACGTGTTTCGTAGACGGCAACCACGAGAACCACCACGCCCTGGCTGGGCTGCCGGTGCGGGAGTGGAACGGCGGGCTCGTCCATGAGGCGCGACCGCACGTGCTGCACCTGATGCGCGGAGAGGTGTTCGATATCGACGGGCTCACAGTCCTTGCCATGGGCGGCGCCGCGAGCAACGACAGGCAGTATCGCAAGGAGGGGAGGAGCTGGTGGCCCGAGGAGATGCCGAGCGAGGAAGAGACGGAGCACTGCCGTGCCTCGCTCGACCGCGTGGGCTGGAAGGTCGACTACGTTGTGGCTCACGAGGCCCCTGCTGCCCTGGCGGAGAAGCTGTGCCGCGAGCGCGGACGCGAGTATCGGGGCGACCGGCTGCAGCGATTCCTTGCCGAGCTTGACGGGCGACTCGGCTACCGAGCCTGGTTCTTCGGCCACTACCACGACGACGAGTGGCGTGACGACAGGCATCGCCTTATCTACCGAGACATCGTGCCGATCGAAGATGCTGCGCCCGCTTCTAGGAACCTTCTAGAAGCGCTCTAGAAGGTTCCTAAAAATCAGCAGCCCGACAGGAGAAGCACGGGGCTACTCGCCCTTCATCTGGGTCATGACCTCGATCTTGGCCTCGGCCACGGCCGCCCGCTGTTCGGCTACAGCAAGGCGGTCCTTGAGGGCGGCGACCTCGGTCGTCAGGTCGCGCTGGGCTAGGAGCGCATCGCTCAGCTCGGCTTGGGCTTTCAGCGCGGCGTCACGCTCGACGCGCAGACGCTCGATCTCATCGGACATGGCCTCAGCCTCGACGTGGAGCTGGACGACCTGCCTGCCGAGCTCCCTGGCATCGGCGAGGTATCTGACGCTCGCGGCATGGAGCTCATTGTTCTCGAGCTCGATGCTCGCGGTATCGAGCTCGAACTTCTCCTCTATAAAGGCGACCCGCTCATTGCAGTCGGCCTCAATCTTTTCATTCCGATCCCCCGCCTCGGCGAGCTTACGGTTGGATTCGTCGAGCTGGGCCCTGAGCAACGCGTTCTCGGTTCTGAGGTCGCCCGTCTCGCGCAGCAGCTTCTCCCGCCACGTCGCCTCGATTCGCTCGGCGGCCTCATCGAGGACGGACTTCACGCTGTAGATCTCCCTGATTTTCTTCTCGTCTGCCATGGTGCGGCACTCCAATCAACAACGGGCATGGCTCCGCCATGCCATATGGCTGGGAACAATGCACGGCCGCTGTTGATTTGTGTTCGCCCTGCGATCGGTGAGTTCTAAAAGGCGTCTCAAGTCATACATTCACGCAGGTTTTCGGTTGGAGAAATACCGCACGTTTTCATGGTATAACGCGCCTTAAAGACCATGAATGGACGGCCATATCGATTCGTTGAAAATGGCACCTACGACGTGTTGGTGGCGGGAGAGTGATGGCGTTAAAGATGTCGAGAATGATTATGGGATTGTTTTAGATGCGGGCATGAAAAAGGGTCGAATCGAAGTGTCTGGCCGGACGCCAATTGTCCGGGAACTGTTTCGGTTCGACCCTGCTTCATTTTACATCCGCGGCATGTTTTTGTAGACGCCTGGCGATTACCGACCTTCACGACCTCGATGACGGTTTCCCCGTCCTCGATTCTTGCCAGATTGCGGTAGACATCGCTGCGTGAATGGTCGGATATCATTTGAGCCAGAATCCTCTTCTATTGAAGCGGATTCTGGCTCAGTGGTTTTTAACTCGGTTGTTTGACAGAAGCCCATGTCGATAGTCGGGCTGTGGACTTAAGATTTCGGGGGCTCCCAAGCGTTTTCGATCGCGGCGCGGTAGATTGCAGCGTAATTAAGCATCCAGCTGCCATCACCAGTTTTTTGAATATACCCCTTATCCTTTAGAGAAGTATAGGCTCGGGATATCGTGTTCTTGCTCAAGTGGTAGTGATCCTCAATCCATTTGCTTCTAGCGCAAAATCCCATGGGCCGTTTGTTTTTGGAAGGTTTTCCAAACTTCCATACGAGGCCGAGGATGAGACGCTCGGCGGCAACGGTGGTGACGCAGCACGCCCACTCGGGCACTGAAATAAAAATAGCTTTATCCATTTTCTCTATAATCTTTCGTTGCTCGGTAACATCATCGTTGAATATGTCGGAAATTGACGGTAGCTCGCTCATGTTTACCGCCTAGTCAAGGTGGGCGGTACGACCTTCAAGCTGCTTGAAAAGCTCATAGAATGAGCTTTCAAACATGTAATTCGAGCGATGGATTTGGATGAGCTTGCCGGACTCGCGCATGAATTTGCGTGCGGTGTTCTCGCTCCAGCCAGTGAGTTCGCGGATATCGTTAACGCGGAGCAACCGATCGCACTGAGCGGCACCAGTGGGGAAAGTCGGTGTGGACGCCTGAGTGCTAATCTTTGGAGTAGCCATGATGAGCTATCCTTTCAATGAGGGCCCTCCCTGTGCTTGTAAGACTTACCAGGTTCATAAGCACTTGGGGGGCCGGTTTTTATGACTACGTGCGTAGCCATCTGACAGCTTTAGCATGTAATAAAACTCATTAAATGTCAACCAAATAAAGCGTCTACCTGCGGAAACAGTATTATAGTACCGTAATATTATGAATAAAACGATGAATGAAAAACATGCTATTTCTCGCTTCTCTGTATATAGGCGTTGATGAAGTCCTCGTAGCCTTTAACTGCTTTTATTTCTGATTGTTGAACGAGGCTTGTATACGTTTTGAGTGTGATATTGGGGTCCGCGTGGCCAAGAATACCTTGCACGCTTCTGACGTCCGATCCGTTCGCCAGCATAAAAGTGCTTACACAATGCCTGAGCTGATGCGGGCAGATGCCCTTATATAGTTTTCCGCCAGTCGAATTGTTCGGCTCATAGATTCCAAGATTGCAGCTAACTGCGAAATCGCGAAACCAATGGTTGAAGATGTAGTTTTTCATGTGACAGACAGTAGGGACCCCTTGCTCGACAGCAATATCGCTAATGATGGGAGTGCTGCCAGTCTGGGATAGCCCCAGAGAGGCCAAGAGCTCTTTTTGTATGGCTGACCATGATTGAAGACGTTCGGCCAAGGTTTCTCCAACGGGGATTTTGCGTTGGCTTTCTTGTGACTTGGGTGCCCTCAGTTCATGATCGTTGGTGTACTGCCTGTCAATTTTCAAGGTTTTATTGGCAGGGTCCCAATCGCGCCATTCGAGGCCCAGCATCTCGCCTTTTCGCATACCCGTATACACTAGTATTAGCGTACCAACAGCTTCGGCGGTGAGCTCAATGTGTTGAAGATGTGTGCATAGGGTAGCTACTTGCTCGATTGTCAGTGATTCTCTTTTGTTGCGTGGTCGGCGAACATGAACGGTAGCGCAGGGGTTTCGGTCAATTATTCTCTTTGCGACTGCATTCGACAGAATCTGGCGCAGTTTCGCATTGATTCGTACAAGCTCAGATGGTTTGTATTTTCCCGTACGACGAGCTTCGGCATATGTTTCTTCGATTAGATCGGGAGTTAGCCCCTCAATTGTCTGAAACGCACCGAATAGGTCTTCGATATGCCTGCAATCGTACGCTTCTCTTTCATAGCTCGTTGGCGCAAGCTCGGTGTCCCTATTTTCATGAAAGGCCCAGCAGTAGGACGCAAGCAAAGTGGGCTTTTTAGTTTTAGTGATCGTGCCAGAGGAGTTGATTTCAGCCAGCTTGGCCTGCATTGCAGCCTTAGCTTCTGTTTTAGTCTTGCAACGAACCGTATAAGTTGGGGATCGTTTGTAGCGCCCTGTCTTCGGGTCCTTGACTCCAAGGGAAAAATAATAGCGATAGGTGTTAGGTGATCTCTTGTCTTTCCAACACGTGCCTCTTCCGCTAATTAGTGGCTGTTCTGACATCTTTGCACTCCGTTTCTTTGAATAGTTTTCAACAATTCATTGAGTGCAGTTTAGCTAAAGCCGTTAGTAATATGTTTGTAAAAGCATAGGCGCAGCTACCGGAGGCAAAAGACACAAACTGCTATGTTTATCTGCGGTTATATGATGTTCAATGATGCTTGATGAATGGTAGGGGGTAGCATTAAATCATATCTCCTAAAGCGGGTGTCGACGGTTCGAATCCGCCCGGGGGCACCAGAGATTTGCCGAGCCCGGTACCGCTACGGTGCCGGGCTCTTCTGGTCTAAAGGCCGGATTCGGACCGTCGACACCCGCGTCACCAATTTCCCCGCGGGGGGAGTTTTCGAATCCGCCCGGGGGCACCAGAGATTTGTCGAGCCCGGTACCACCACGGTGCCGGGCTCTTCTGGTCTAAGGGCAGGGTTCGAGCCGTCGACACCCGCGTCACCAATTTCCCGCGGGGGGTGTTCCTATAGTTTTGTCAACTGGGAAATGCTCTCCGTG
>NZ_QSCW01000008.1:2302-112630 GCF_003463445.1 Collinsella sp. OF02-10 | reverse complement strand
GGCACGTGCAGACCTTTCGTCATGGCCTCCTACCTTTCTTTCGGGCCTTACGGCCGAATCTCTCAGCACCCTTCCGTAACGGGTGCTGCTTGCTGACAGCTCTAGTTATATCCAAATATCACCCGCAATTCCACCTCGCCCCCGAACGGTCAACAAAGTTCGATGAACGGTATATCGAATATGATTCCCCCATAATGCACTTCGGCGTTCTAAAGTAGCTTTTCTAAGGTAAATGCTCTTTTTTCTTAAAAATCATTCGCAATTACAACTCCAATCTTTCGATTAAGAATTGCATATCTAAAACGGTTTTATGTATATAAATGACGCTTGTTCGTGTTTCTGTCTGTATTCGATGATATTCAGCTACCTATCATTCTTATTCACACATACTCACCAGTTGAGTGAGGATATAGACCGTTTTTCACAACGCGAAGAGCGTCAGCTCTATGGCTTGTCAGCGTAAGAAGTAGGTAAAGATACCGTTCACGCGATACGTCCGTGCCATAGGTCGACTAAATTGAGACAATAGTGAATAGTGTTAGGCAACCGTCCCCCACGGGGACTGAACGGACAGATGCATATGCCGAGCAAAATCGAAAAAAAGCAAGCCGCCGCAAAGCTGCGTAAGCCGCCGCGCGACTTCTCGTACACGCAGAACCGAGAGCTCAGCTGGCTGCGCTTTGACAACCGTGTGCTTGACGAAGCCTTCGACGAGACCGTTCCGCTGTTCGAGCGGCTAAAGTTCGTGTCGATTTTCGAGTCTAACCTCGATGAGTTTCTCATGGTGCGCGTGGGCGGCCTGTCCGATCTGGCAGAGCTCAAAAAACAGCCTGTCGACAACAAGAGCAATATGACCGCCTCCGAACAGGTCGATGCTGTCATGGCCGAAATGCCCGGGCTCCTTACCCGATGGGAGTCCATCTTTAAGAGCATCGAGGGCAAGCTCGACACCCTGGGCGTTCACCGCGCCCGCATCGATTCGCTTACGCCCGAGGAGCGCACCTTTGTAACCCGTTACTTCCAGGCCTACGTGTCGCCGGTCATCTCACCGCTGGTGATTGACCCGCGCCACCCCTTCCCCAACCTGCGCAACGGCGCACTCTACCTGGCCTGCGGCCTGGACGGCGTCACCGACGAGGAGAGTCTGCTGGGCCTTATCGAGATTCCCACCTCGATGAACCGCGTGGTCGAGATCCCCTCGCCCACCGGCACCTACTCCTACATCTTGCTCGAGGACGTCATCCTCGCCTGCCTGGACAGCTGCTTTGGCTCCTATAAGCCGCTCGACCGCGCGCTCATCCGCGTCACCCGCAACGCCGACATCGACCCGGACGGCGAGGGCGTCGAGGAGGAAGAGGATTACCGTCAGCACATGAAGCGCATCCTCAAGAAACGCTTGCGCCTGCAGCCGGTGGTGCTCGCGGTCTCGGGGTCGCTCGAGAAGGCGACGCTCAAGACCATCCGCAAGGCGCTCGAGCTTTCGCGCCGCTCTGTCTTTACCTGCGATATCCCGCTCGACCTAGGCTACGTCTTTGGCATTGAGGGCAAGATTCCCGAGCACCTGCGCAACGAGCTGCTCTTTACGCCGTTTAAGCCGCAGCCCAACCCCACCATCGACATGTCCCGTTCCATCCGCGAGCAGGTGCTGCAGCACGACAAGCTGCTCTTTTACCCTTACGAGGCCATGAATCCGTTCTTGGACCTGGTGCACGAGGCCGCCTACGACCCCGAGTGCATCTCGCTGCGCATCACGCTCTACCGCGTGGCCAAGCAGAGCCGCCTGTGCGAGTCGCTGATCGATGCCGCCGAGAACGGCAAAGAGGTCACGGTGCTCATGGAGCTCCGCGCGCGCTTTGACGAGCAGAACAACATCGAGTGGGCCGAGCGCCTGGAAGAGGCCGGCTGCACCGTCATCTACGGCTCCGAGGGCTTTAAGTGCCACTCCAAGATCTGCCAGCTCACCTATCGCGAGGGCATGGCGCTAACGCGCTTGACGCTGCTGGGCACCGGCAACTTTAACGAGAAGACGGCCAAACTCTACAGCGACTTTATGCTCATGACCGCTCACCCCGGCATCGGCGAGGACGCCAACCTGTTCTTCCGCAACCTGTCGCTGGGCAACCTGCGCGGCGATTACCGCTTCCTGGGTGTGGCGCCCGTCGGACTGAAACCGCTCATCATGCGCGGGCTTGACCGCGAGATCCAGCGCGCCCTCGCCGGCGAGCCCGCCCGCGTGTTCTTTAAACTCAACTCGCTCACCGACCGCGAGGTCATCGACAAGATCGCCGAGGCATCGTGCGCAGGAGTCCGCGTGGACATGATCATCCGCGGCATCTCGTGCCTCAAGCCGGGCGTTCCTGGCAAGACCGAGAACGTGCATGTCCGTTCTATCGTCGGACGCTTTTTGGAGCATGCGCGCGTTTACGCCTTTGGCGTGGACTCGGACATGATCTATCTGAGCTCGGCCGACATGATGACACGCAACACCGAGCACCGCGTGGAGATCGCCTTCCCCGTGCTCGACCCCACCTGCCGCGCCCTGGTGCACGAGTACATGAGCATGCAGCTGCGCGACAACGTGAAGGCCCGCAGCCTCACGAGCGACGGCACCTGGGTCCCCGTGGAGCGCGCAGAGGGTGAGAAACCCTTCAACTCGCAGGAAGCCCTGCTGGAGCGTGCCTACCGCAACGCCGAGGCCGCGCCCGAGCCCGTCATTGAGGCAAAGCCCGCCCCTGCTCCTAAGCCGCAGCCGGCCACACCCGAGGTTCAGAAGGTCCAGGCGACCGTCATTGAGCCCGAGCCCGCACCTGCACCTCAGCCCGAGCCGCAGGCAGCTAAGCCCGCACCCGAGACGAGCGCCCGTCGCGATAAGCCCGCCGGCAAGACCAAGGCCATCGAGCGCCATCGCCCCGGTCGTGTGCGCATGGGCCTGGGCCTGATCGGCCTGGGTCTTAAGACGCTCATTACCGGCAAGACGAAATAGTCGTTTGTAGAAGCAGTTTGTAGAAGCGCCCCGCATTTGAGGAAAGCCTCGGATGCGGGGCGCTTTTCCCTGCTACCATGGTGCGAGCAACAACACGAATGACAGGCAGGGATATGAAGCTCACTATAGAATCGATGACCTACGGCGCCGACGGGCTGGCGCACGCCGACAACGGCAAGGCCGTCTTTGTGCAGGGCGCCGTGGCAGGCGACACCGTCGAGGCCGAGGTCGTACAGGACGGCAAGTCGTTCATGCGCGCCCGCACGACCGAGATTCTGGAGCCGAGCCCCGATCGCATTCAGCCCCCCTGCCCCTTCGTTGGCATCTGCGGCGGTTGTTCGTGGGGCAATCTCTCACGCACGGCACAGCTCGCCGCCAAGGAGCAAAACCTGCGCTCCACGCTCGAGCGCATCGGCAAGTTCGCTCCTGAGCAGGTCGATGAGTTGGTACAGCCCATCTGCCACACCAAGGACGACTGGGGCTACCGCAATAAAATCGAGCTCGAACCGACCGTCGTCAACGGTCGCGTGCGCCTTGGCATGCACGGTGTCGACCCCAGCAAAATCGTGACCGTCGATGCGTGCCCGCTGTTCGATAAGCGCTTCCCGAAGGCGCTCAAATCGGTCGTCGGCGCACTCAACTATCTAAGCGGCAGCCATGACTTGGGACTCGAACGCGTGGGCATTCGTGCATCGCGCCGTACCAAGGCACTCGAGGTCGCACTCTGGACGCCTACAGGCTCTTTTCCGCGCTCGCAGGTCTCCCGCGTGCTGGCGGACGCCGCTCATCCCACGAGCATCGTGCGCGTGATGAGCAAGGGCGAAAAGAAGGCCCGCCGTGTCTCCAAGGTCGAAATGCTCGCCGGAGAGGGCTCATGGACCGAGAATATCGCCGAGGGTCAGATGCGCTTGTCCGCCCCGTCTTTTTTCCAGGTCAACACCAAGGGTGCTGAGATTTTGATCGAGCTTGTCATGGAAGCGCTCGACCCGCAAGAAGACGAGCTTGCCGTGGACCTGTACTGCGGCGCCGGAACCTTTACCCTGCCGCTCGCCCGCCGCTGCGACTTCGTCGCCGCCGTCGAGGCCTACGGCCCGGCCGTGCGCGACCTGCGCCGTAACCTGGAGATCAACAAGCTTGATAACGTCGACGTCATTGGCGGAGACGCGGTGCGCGAGTTCCCCGACCAGGATGCCGACGTCTTGGTGGTCGACCCGCCGCGCGCAGGCCTCGCCCCCGAGGCGATCGACCTTATCGCCAGCACGAGTGCTCGCGATGTCGCCTACGTGAGCTGCGACCCGGCCACCCTGGCGCGCGATCTCAAACGCTTTGTCGAAGAAGGCACCTTCTCCCCCGTCAAGATCACGCCAGTCGACCTGTTCCCGCAAACCTTCCACTGCGAGACCGTCGTCCACCTTAGGCGCAACTAGTCACTCAATCATTGCTCAGATAAATCATTGAGAAATCGAGCGTGGCAAGCGGAGGTCTTCGGGGTATAAGACGGCTAATTGTATGCCGCCTATGAAAGGAACCCTCATGCCCAGCGTTGCCGTTCTCGCCGCCGATGGCTTTGAAACTATTGAATGCTTGACCATGGTCGATGTCATGCGTCGCGGCGGTGTGCGTGCCACGCTCGTCTCGATTATGCCCACACGTGAGGTCGTAAGCTCGCTGCAGATCCCCGTGACCTGCGATGCGCTCTTTGATGAGATCAACTTTGACGAGTACGACTGCGTCGTGCTGCCCGGCGGCTTGCCCGGTGCCACCAACCTGCGTGCCGATCAGCGCGTCTGCGACGTGGTCTGCGAGTTCGCCGCGACCAAGCACGTTGCCGCCATCTGCGCCGCCCCGTTTATCCTGGGCGAGCTCGACCTACTCGAGGGGCGCCACGCCACGTGCTTCCCTGGCTTTGAGAAAAGCTTCCCCGAAGGCGCCTATACCGGCGAGAAGGTTACGCAAGACGGCAACATCATCACCGCCAGCGGCATGGCCCAGTCGCTCCCCTTTGCGCTTGAGCTGCTGCGCACACTCGCCGGCGACAAGGCCGTCGAGAAGGTCGCCGAGGGCATTCAGCTATGATTTTGGCTTCGCAATCACCGCGCCGCATCGAGTTGATGCGCGAGGCGGGCTATGACATTCACGTGATTCCCGCAGATATCGACGAAACGCCTTTTGATGGCGAGGCCCCGCTTACGCTCGTTGAACGCTTAGCACGCGCCAAAGCCGCCTCCGTTGCCGCCGAGCATGCCGAGCCCAACGAACTGACCGTCGCGGCCGATACTATTGTCACCTTCGATGGCAAGATTCTGGGCAAGCCGGCAACCGAGGACGAGGCGCGCACCATGCTCCGCGAGCTTTCGGGCCGCACGCACCAGGTCGCAACCGGCGTCTGCATCGTTAAGGCAGGCGACACGGCCGCTCCGCATGCCGCCGAGAGCCTGTCGTTTGTCGATGTGACCGACGTGACGTTCTATGAGCTTACCGAAGAGCAGATCGAGCGCTATGTTGCCTCCGGCGAACCCATGGACAAGGCCGGGGCCTACGGCATCCAAGGCACAGGCGGCCGCATGCTTGTGCACGATATTTCGGGTGACTTCTACAACGTGGTGGGCTTGCCCATCGCTCGCGTCGCACGCGCGATTCAAAAACTCTCGTAATTGCATCTGGCGCTGGTTATCCCCCAGCGCCTACAATTTTGCCGTACCGTACGGATCCCGACCGGGCATAAGGCCCGGCGGAAAACCGATAGGAGAAAACATGGACACACTGCTCGAAGCCATCGATGTTTGCAATGTCGATGGCTTTTGCTTTGGCAACTATACGGACGAGGAGGCTGGCACCGGCTGCACCGTAATCGTGGCGCCCGAGGGTGCCACCGGTGGCGTTGACGTACGTGGTGGCGCCCCCGCTTCGCGTGAGACCGACCTGCTGCGTCCCGAAAACACCGTCGATAAGGTCCACGCCGTCTGCCTTTCGGGCGGATCGGCCTTTGGCCTCGAGGCTGCAAGCGGCGTGGCCCGCGAACTCGAGAGCCGCGGCATTGGTCTGCCCGTCGGCCCCACGCAGGTGCCCATCGTGTGCTCCAGCTGTATCTTCGACCTTGCCTTTGGCGACCCCACCGTTCGCCCCGACATTGAGGCCGGCATCGCCGCCGTGCGCGAGGCGCTCGACAACACCCCCACCATGCTCGAGCAAGGCAATGTGGGCGCCGGCACCGGTGCCACCGTAGGTAAGCTCATGGGCCCTGCCACCTGCATGAAGGCCGGCCTTGGCACTGCCGCCGTGGCGCTCGGTCCCGTTAAGGTAGGCGCCGTGGTTTCGGTCAACGCCTGCGGCAACGTTGTCGACCCCCTCACCGGCGAGTGGGTCGCCGGCATGCGCGCCTCAGCCGATAGCGACCAGATCGTCGACATGGAACTCGCAGCCTTTGCCGCCGCCGGATCCATGCAGATGCCGCTCGACCGCACCAACACCACCATCAGCTGCATCGTCACCAACATGGAGCTCACTAAGGCCCAGGCCACCAAGGTCTCCCAAATGGCCGCAGACGCCTACGCACACGCCATCCGTCCCACGCACACCACCAACGACGGCGACACCATCTACACCCTCGCCAGCGGCAAACTGGGCGCCCAGGCAAACGCCGCCGTTCCCCTAGACCTGCTGGGCATGCTCGCCGTAAGGGCTTTGCAAACCGCCATCGTAAACGGAGCCAAAACCGCCAAAACCTCCCACGGCATCCCCGGCGCCGCAAAGTAATCTCACTCGACCGTCGGTCGGAGACGGGCGGTCGTTACGTTTGCTGCTCTACAGTCCTATGCAAGACGAAGGCCACATTAAGTGGCCTTCTTTGCATGCGGAACTCGCGACAAACACAACCAAGCCCCACCGGGCAACCTGCTCAACCAGATCTTTTTCAGCCCAGGCCCCTGTGTACCGCGCGTCCAAGATCTTCAAATTCAGCTGTCTGACATAAAGCGAGACATAGCAGAGGACCCCTGGTCCTTAACTTGATACGAGTTCCGCACGCAAAGGAGGCGCCAGTGGCGCCTCCGTCTTGCGCAGGACTGTCCGAAGTAGCAAGTTAAGGACCAGGGGTCCCCGTTACCCGAGCGTTTCTGTACTAGTTGAATTTGAAGATCTTTGAGGCAAGACGGTATAGGCCGAGTGTGGTTTTGTCTCCGGCACGACCGCGGAGGTTAGTGAAGAAGCCGACCACACCGTAACGTGCACGACGATACATACGCTCGTCATAGGCCTTCAAATCATTCCACAGCGTCTTCAGACGCTCATCGGCACAATCCTCGTCGGAAAGCTTGGTGAGCACCGAGCAGATCGCCATCATCATGGTGAAGTAGCCCATCATGTACGAACGCAGGCGCGACGACCCAACATCGCTGTACAGGTGGTACGACTCCATCATGATACGCGTAACACGGAACTGCTGGTCCAGACGCTTGACCATCGTGGCCTCGTTGACACTCTGGCCCTCGCGACCGATAAAGTAGCGATAGAGGTCGATGTCGGCGTAGTACATGGTCTTGCAACGCGGCAGCGGCACGTAGGCGTAGATGTTGTCCACATAGAACGTGTGCGGCGGCATGGGCAGGTTGGACTCGCGCAGCACATCCGTGCGATAGCACAGGCTGTGCATGAGCAGATTCTGGTCCAGGCGGAAATGGCCGATCTGGTCCCAGGTAAAGATCTTTTTTCGAGGCAGGGCAAACTTGTAACCAATGGCCGTATGCGTACCCTCGTAAACCTTCTCGTACACGTAGTTCGAGATAAACAGGTCAACGCGCTGATCGCGCTCTTCAAAGCCGCGCAGAATCGACAGCATGGTCGAAAGGGCAGCGCCGTCAAGCCAGTCGTCCGAGTCGACAACCTTGTAGTAGGTGCCCTGCGCCTCGCGCAGACCCGAAAGGACGGCAATACCGTGGCCGCCATTCTCCTGGTGCACCGCGCGGATGATTCCAGGATAACGGGCCTCCCACTCGTCGGCCTTGGCGGCCGTCTCATCCTTGGAGCCGTCGTCCACCACGATAATCTCGATATCGGTGGCATAATTGCTCCCCTCCAAGATGGAGGTGATGCAATGGTCCATGTCCTTAGCGGCGTTATACGAGGGAATACCGAATGTTATGACTTTATGCATGGCAGGCGATAATCTCATCCGAAAGATCGAGGGCGGAATTGGTCACGGCATCCATATCGTAGTAACGATACTCGGCCAGACGACCCACCGGGTGGAAGTTTGTCAGGTTCTGGACGCGCTCAAGATAGCGCTCATAGAGCTCACGGTTCTCGGGCTCAAGAATGGCGTAATACGGCGTCTCGCCCGAGCCGGGCGTATAGGCCTTGGAGTACTCCTTCATGATGGTGGTCTTGCCGGGCAGGACCTGACCAGTCATGTTCTTGAACTCGGTAATGCGGGTGTAGTCCTCGCTCGTGGTGTAGTTGACGGTGCCCACGGGCTGGAACTGATCCATATCGAGCGTCTCGAACTTCATGTCGAGCGTACGGTACGGAAGAGCGCCCAGGTCGAGGTTGAACAGCTCATCGAGCGGACCGGTATAAACGATCTCGCCGCCGTAGACCTTGCCACCGATCTTGACGGTGGTCTCGTCGATCTCAAAGAGATCGCGGGCGTCCACGTCGCAGAACACGTCGATCAGGTCGTGGTCGAGCATATGCTCGAACAACGCCGTGTAGCCGTCCTGCGGCATACCCTGGAAGGGAGCCTGCGGGAAGTAGCGGTCATCATCGCCCACAAAGATGGGAACGCGGCCGGTGATCGAGGGGTCGATCTGATCGGGCGTCTGGCCCCACTGCTTCATGGTGTAATGCAAAAAGACGTTCTCGTAGACGTAATCGGCGACCTCGGCAAGATCCGGGTCGTTCTTCTTACGCAGCTCCATGATGGGCACCTTGACATCCTTGCCAAAGGTCTCCACGAGCTTCTGATACAGCTCCTCGCCGCGCTCGTCACCAAAGGCGAGCTTGAGACTCGCGTGGTTGAAGGGCACGGGCATAAGGGTGCCGTTGATGTTGGCGAGCACCTTGTGCTGATAATCCGTCCACTTGGTAAAGCGCGACAGGAAATTGTGCACGCGCTCGTTAAAGGTGTGATAGATATGCGGACCGTACTCGTGGATCAGGATTCCGGCCTCGTCAGTGCAGTCATAGGCATTGCCCGCAATGTGGCTACGGCGCTCCAAAACGGCAACACGATAGCCGATGGTCTCGGCAAGACGGCGGGCGCAAACGGCACCGGCATATCCAGCACCGACGACAATCATGTCGTACGCGCCGGCGTTAAAGCCTTCAGGCAGGCCTGAGGTAATCTGCATCGATACTCCTTGTCAAAAGCCACGGGCTCGTTAGCTGGGCTTTTCTCGAACATTCTTCGAGACATATTTATCAGAGCGATTATAGCGCTAATGCGTCCTATAATGAGCTTGCCACACAAGGAAAGCTCAAGCACCGCGGCGTACAAATTTGAAAGGTAAACCCGCTAGCAGCGGGTTTATTCGTGAACAGCCGGGCGCCTGGAGCTTAGTGAAACGCTTGTAAGGAGTAACATGAGCGATTTCCTAAACCGTATGAAGTCTGCCGCCAAGGCCGACCTTAAGACGATCGTCCTGCCCGAGGGCGAGGATCCGCGCACCATCGTCGCGGCCACCAAGATCATCGAGGAGGGCCTGGCAAAGATCGTCATCCTGGGCAACCCCGACGAGATCAACGTTCCCGGCGCCACCGTCATCGATCCGCGCAATGCCGAGAAGCACGAGGAGTACGCGCAGAAGTTTGCCGAGCTCCGCGCCAAGAAGGGCGTCACCATCGAGCAGGCTCGCGCCCAGGTGATGGACGCCACCTACTTTGGCACCATGATGGTCAAGATGGGTGACGCCGACGGCCTGGTCTCCGGCGCCTGCCACTCCACCGCCGACACCCTGCGCCCCGCGCTGCAGATCCTTAAGACCGCCCCGGGTACCAAGCTGGTCTCGGCCTTCTTCGTGATGTGCACCGACACCCCGCAGTTCGGCACCGACGGTACGCTGATCTTCGCCGACTGCGGCCTCAACATCAACCCGTCCTCCGACGAGCTCTCCGAGATCGCCATCGCCTCCGCTCACTCCTGGTCCACCTTTATGGGCAGCGTCGAGCCGCACGTGGCCATGCTCTCCTACTCCACCATGGGCTCCGCCGGCGGCGAGGTCGCCAAGAAGGTCCAGGAGGCCGTTAAGTTCTGCAAGGAGAAGGCTCCCGAGCTCGCCATCGATGGCGACCTGCAGCTCGACGCCGCCATCGTTCCCACCGTCGCCCAGCTCAAGGCCCCCGGCTCCTCCGTTGCCGGCAAGGCCAACGTGCTTGTGTTCCCCGATCTCGAGGCCGGCAACATCGGCTACAAGCTGGTCCAGCGCTTCGCCGACGCCGACGCTTACGGCCCCATCCTGCAGGGCATCGCCAAGCCGGTCAATGACCTTTCGCGCGGCTGCTCTGCCGACGACATCGTGGGTGTCGTGGCCATCACCGCCGTCCAGGCTCAGATGGCTGAGTAGCGGACGCACTCGCCCGAAGGCCGTACGGGCTAACCCCTGAAAACGTCCTCGACCAATGAAACGCCCCCGTTCCGCTCCTTCGGAGCTACGAACGGGGGCGTTTCTGGTCTGCGGAATGTTTTCAGGGGTTAGCCCGTACGGCCTTCTACTGCTACGAAGCATTCAGAGCATCTGGAGTGGGCGGCGGCTTGGCTACGAGCTGGGGCTGAGGATCTGAATGGATGGATGTCGTTGCTGGGAGCGCAGGCGTTACTGGTGATGATCACTTTGGGACTGAAATTTCCGCCTGCCAGCAAAAAGGCCTCCCGAGCTGCTGCTCAGGAGGCCTTTTTGTCAATTACAGACGAATGCGTTAGTTGTTCTTGGTCAGACGCTCGACGTCGTGGGCGATCATGTATTCCTCGTCGGTGGGGATGACCATGACCGTGACGGCGGAACCGGCGGCGCTGATGACCTGCGGACCGTTGCCCACGGCCTCGCGGTTCTTGTTGTTGTCGATGCGCACGCCCAGCCACTCGAAGCAGTCGCAGAAGGCCTTGCGGATCGACCAGTCATTCTCGCCGATGCCGGCGGTAAAGGTAATGGTGTCCACGCCCGCCATGGAAGCGATCATGGAGCCGGCCTGCTGCATGGCCTTGTAGGCGAACATATCGAAGGCGAGCAGGCAGCGCTCGTCGCCCTCGGAGGCGCGCGTACGGATGTCACGGGCGTCGTTGGAGATGCCCGAGATGGCAAGCAGACCAGACTGCTTGTTCATCATGTCATCGACTTCCTGGTAGCTGTAGCCGCCCTCGCGCTGCAGGTAGCACACGGTAGCCGGGTCAATGGAACCACAACGGGTGCCCATCATCAGGCCGTCGAGCGGCGTGAGGCCCATCGTGGTATCGCGGCATACACCGTCCTCGATGGCGGCAAGCGAGGCGCCGTTGCCCAAATGGCACGAGAGCAGGCGGTGGCAGCGCGAGCCCAGGATCTCCTTGGCCATCATCCACTCATAGCGGTGACTCGTGCCGTGGGCACCGTACTTGCGCACGTGGTACTTGTCGCACACGTCCTTGGGCAGCGCGTAGGTGTAGGCGACCTCGGGCATGGTCATGTGGAACGAGGTGTCGAAGACGGCCACGTTGGGCAGCTCCGGATACTTCTCGCGGCAATATTCGATTGCCGCGGCCTCGCCGTAATTGTGCAGCGGGGCGAGCGGAGCAACCTCGAGGATCTTAGCCATGACCTCATCGTCGACGACCGCGGAATCATCGAAGTGCCAGCCACCCTGAACGATACGGTGGCCGATGCCATCGATCGTAAAGTCGGTCTTCTCGAGCTCCTCGAGCACGCGCGCAATGGCGCAGCGATGATCGGGAAAAGGAATCTCCTCGGTCTGCTTGGCACCACCGTTCTCGGAGTGGCCAAAGATGCCCATGTCCGAGCCGATACGCTCGCAGTTGCCCTTGGCGAAAACCTCGCGGGTATCGGTATCCAAAAGCTGATATTTAAGGCTCGAGCTGCCGGCGTTGACAACAAGTACGTTCATGAGACTCCTTTGCAGTGCGATACGGTCGGCGCAGACCCCTTAAGGCGGCCGCATGTTAATAAGAAGTTATCACAACTTGATAAATAGCTATCAGGCATATCGCTCAACGAGACAAAAGAGGGGCTGAACGGCGCTCGGTCGTCCAGCCCCTCCCCTCTTGCAATTACTTGCCGTTGACAATGCGCTCGACGTCGGAAGCGATCATGAACTCCTCGTCCGTGGGGATGACGAAAATCTTGACCTTGGAATCCTTGGCGGACAGGCACCAAGCGCCGTCGCCACGCAGGGCGTTGCGGGCATGATCCATCTTGACGCCCATAAAGGCCAGACGATCGGCCACGCCAGCGCGAACGGCCGGAGCGTGCTCACCGATGCCTGCGGTAAAGACCAGGGTGTCCATGCCGCACATGGAGGTGGCCATCTCGGCAGCCTTGGCGGCAATCTTGTAGACGAACATATCGAAGGCGAGCTGAGCCTCGGGGTCACCAGCGGCGGCGAGCTCCTCGACATTGCGGCAGTCGTTGGTCTTGCCACCGGTCACAGCCAAAAGGCCGGACTTCTTGTTCATCATCTCGTCGACCTCGTCGAAGGTGTAGCCGCCCTCGCGCTGCAGGTAGCACACGGTAGCCGGGTCGATGGAACCGCAGCGGGTGCCCATCATGACGCCGTCGAGCGGCGTCAAGCCCATGGTGGTGTCCATGCACTTACCGTCCTCGATAGCGCACAGGGAGGCACCGGAACCGATGTGGCACACGACGACCTTGCGGGCCTCGCCGTTGGTCATCTCGGCGACCTTCTTGGAAATGTAGCGATAGCTGGTGCCGTGGGCGCCGTACTTACGGATGTGCAGCTTGTCGCAGACGTCCTTGGGCAGGGCATAAGTCTTGGCGACCTCGGGCATGTTGAAGTGGAAAGCGGTGTCGTAGACCGTGACATTGGGCAGGTCGGGATACTGCTCCAGGCAGTACTCGATAACGTTGGCCTCGGGGTTGTTGTGCAGCGGCGCCAGCGGGGCGACCTCGCGGATCTTAGCGAGGACGTCCTCGTCGACGAGGGAGGAGTCGCCAAAGTACCAACCGCCCTGAACGATGCGATGGCCGATGCCCTCGATCTTGACGCCGTTGGCCTCGAGGTCCTTGAGGACGACCTCGATGGCGACCTTGTGGTCGGGGAACTCGATGTTCTCGGTCACCTTCTTGGAACCGTTGGCAGCGTGGGTGAAGGTACCGCCGGTAAAGCAGACGCGCTCGCAGGAGCCCTTTGCGGACACCTTGTGGGACTTGGTATCGATGACCTGATACTTAAGGGTCGAAGATCCTGCGTTGACGACCAGAACGTTCATGTGTCTCCCTACTAACAGGCGGTGTGGCGCCGCCAGGTTACATACGCTTCAATAATAAACCCAAACGCCCTCGCGCTCGGGTTTATTGCGTTGATATATAAGTTATCGGTGCCTGAATACTCATGTCCTTTGGCTTGTAAGACGAAATAACGCGGGGATATACACAAGGGAAGAAATCCCGAGCGCGACAAGCAATATGACTCGAGTGCCCGCGATGCTGTTCAACGCAGCATTGAACAGATAGAAAAGGATGGCACCCACCGCCACCATCTGGCTTTGAACCGAAATCAGTGAACAGCGCATCGAAGAATCGGCAGCATTTTGAAAAATTGAGTATTTAATTGGAGCAAATAAAGAGTACGCAACCGTCTGCAGCACATAGAACACGGGCAGCAAATAGACCGGAGTAAAGGGAATCAAAAACAGAGCAGTCAGGAAAAGGCGCACGATGCCGCAAATACGCGCAAAACAGCCCTTGTCGACATGAGCAATCGCACTGGGCACAATAAACCCTATGGAGGCGGAGGCAAGGAGCTGGACCGCAATGGTCACACCCGAAGCGACGGCATTCATTCCGCGACCCGCAAGCAGCAATGAGAAAAAGTCTTCCAGGGCGACAAAAGCAAATGCCTGAGAACAGTCCATCATGAACGCTGAACGAAGAATGTCACTACACACAATAGCGGCACCGATCATCTTCGTGCTCATTCCACGCTTAGGTGTCGCTGCAGTGTCCCCTCTTCGTATCTCAGGAATGCAGGCAACGACAACCAACGTCAACACCATTGCGATGATATCTGCCGAAAGACCAATGAGATATGCACCGACAGACGAAATGAAACCGCCCACGCAAGCGGAGATGGCATAAGAGGCATAGAAAACGAATCGCTCAATGACATTAAGTCTTACGAGCTGGTCCTGAGAGACGCTTTCAATGTAAATCGCTTCTATGGATCCGCTCACACATGCAACGGCAAAACCTTTAAGAGCAAACGCACCGATTAAAAGCAGAGGAGAACGGACGAGAAGCAGGGCGGCGTAGTATCCAAGCATTCCCACGACGCCAACGAGACCGCTTGTCTTTCGTCCAAACCTATCAGCAATATAGCCAGTGGGAACTTCAAGGACGAACTTGCTCACTTGATATGCAATCATCATGCCAGAAATCGCTACCATCGAAAGCCCGACGAACTCAAGGTAGACAGTTAGAAAATACAAGATGGTGCTGAAGTTCGACAGAAAAACGAACGTCATATAAAGCAAAACCGTACGGTTTTTCATGCTCCGCCCTCCAAGAGCCAGCAATCTTAATCGGAATCTTGGAAAAGCATGAGGGCAAAGCTGTCAGCTATGTGTTGCAAGGCGTCAATAATCACTTGACGTCTCAAAGCCAATTAATTTCACGAAGCAAGATGACGCAATAGGTGAAGAAATACCGTCTGGTGTCGATCGGTCCAGGCATTTTGTCGATAGCAAAAGTAGATGGGCAAGGCTACGTCACGCGAACCCTCAATGGAGCACTCGCTCACTTCCAATACATCTGATGCGAGAGAAGAGCCAGAAAGACTCAATATCAATCCCCCGGCTTGAAGAAACTCAGTCTGCGCCCTGTTTCCGTATTCGACATCGCGGAAACGGAAATTGACGAGCTGAGCTTCGGGGCATTGATTGATTGCATTGAGACAGGGTGACAAATTAATGGGAACAGCGAGCCTGCCGCCCAGTAACTCACGAACGGTCATAGCGCCCACAGATTGATGACCCGCTGGGCACGAAAGAACCTTGAGCTCCTTTTCACCCAAGTATTTCGAAGAAAGGACACTGTCCCTTGGTTCCTCAAATGAGATGGCCGCATCCGAAATGCCAAGCACAAGTGATTCAAAGCATGTAGCCGTTGGCTGATGCCACACATCAAGGTGAATCTGAGGGTGCGAGCGTTCAAACGAGTCGTACCAGTTTTCGGAAAAAAGACGCCCCCGCCCATGAAGGCAGGGGGCGTAAAGACGGAAGTGGCCGTCGGGCGAGACGCCGTCGTCCCTCGATTGGGCGTACTTTTTGAGATCGTCGACTTGTGCCAGGATCACGCGTGCACGACGCGCAAATTCTCTGCCCGCCGGAGACAAAACAGCCTCCCCCGCCGATCGGTCGAGCAAAACAATCTGATACTCAGATTCCAACTTTTTGATTGCCGACGAAACGGCCTGCGGACTCACATGAACGGCGCGAGCTGCCTTGCGCACGCCGCCATAGTTCGCTACCGCTTGAAGGTATTCGAGTTGAGAAAGCTGCATAGATTACTCCAAAGGCAGCCAAGTCGACGGGCTACGCGTCCTCAGATGAGGTTCTCGCCCAGGTTCTTGCCGCCGAGGACATGCATGTGGAAGTGCATGACGGTCTGGCCGGCGTTGACGCCCTTGTTGGAGATGACGCGGAAGCCGTCCTCCAGACCCTTGGCCTTAGCGACCTCCTGGATGGCGTGAGCCATGGCGCCCATGGTCTCGGCAGGTACGTTGTCGGCGATATCGCTGTAGTGCTTCTTGGGGATCACGAGCGTGTGGACCGGCGCCTGTGGGTTGAGGTCGTCGAAGGCGATGACCTGGTCGTCCTCATAGACAACGGTCGAGGGGATCTCGTGGTTGGCAATTTTGCAGAAGATGCAATCACACATGGTTGGTTCCTTTCTCGCAGACCAAGGTAATTATATTTGGTCGGGATGGTTAGAACGAGAGGTTGTCGTCGGTGTTGGCGGCTTCGCCGTCGGCGAGCACGTCGTTGCCGTCGACGTCCTTCAGGAGCACCGAGACCTTCTGCTCGGCATCGGACAAGCGAGTACGCAGGCTCTTGAGGAGCTCGACGCCGCGGGTATAGCTCTCGAGCGACTCCTCGAGCTCCATATCGCCCGACTCCAAGCTGCGGATGATGAGCTCCAGCTCCTGCGAAGCCTGCTTGTACGTAAGCTGCTCGACCGGGGTCTTCTCTGCCATATCTGTTTCCTTTCCTAAAGGTTTATCGCTATGAAACGCGGTTTACTCGACCGCATCGACCGTTGCCGCCACGTTGCCGTCTGCCATGCGCACGCGGATGGCGTCGCCGGGCTTAAAAGTCTTGGCGCTCGTAGCCACCCCATCATCGCTGTACGCGATGGAATAGCCGCGGGCAAGCACCTTGAGCGGCGACAGGGCATCGAGCGACGCGGCAACTCGGCCCAGGTCGGACGCTGGCTTGCTGAGCATCGTGCGCCCCTGATGCTCTAAACGGGAACTCGCAAGCGTGAGCGCATGGCGCTTCCCATCGAGCCCCGAGGTGCTTGCGATCAAGCGCTCGGGCAGACGCTCGAAGTTGGAGCGGAAGGCCCCAACCGAACGCGTTATGGCGCCGGACAGACGATCGGCCGTCAGGGCAAGCTCGGACTCGCGGCGCTCGACCATAAACGTTGGGTCGTTGAGGCACGGGCGGCGCGCGGCTGCATCGAGCGCGTCGCCCAGACGAGCCGTATAGGTGTCCCAGGCACGGTGACCGCGCTGATCGAGCATCTCCAGGTCGACCTGGGCCGACCCAATCATCGATGCCATCGCGGCACCCAGACGCTGATGGCGCGCCTCGAGCACATCGGCCAACTCCGTCATAGCCGGCGCCACCGATTCGGCCGCCGCCGTGGGCGTGGAGGCGCGACGGTCGCTTACCATGTCGCAGATCGAGGTATCGGGCTCATGGCCAATGCCCGTCACCACAGGCACGGGACAGGCTGCCACCGCGCGGGCAAGCCCTTCGTCGTTAAAGGTCATAAGGTCTTCGAAGGAGCCACCGCCGCGCACCAGCAAAATACAGTCGGGCGCCGGCGTAATGGAAGCGGCGCGGCGCAAGCCCTCAATGAGCTCGGCCGGCGCACCCTCGCCTTGAACCTTGGCGCCCACGCAGACAAGCTCAACGAGCGGGTTGCGGCGGCGCAGCGTACGCTTGACGTCGTCGATTACGGCACCCGAAAGCGAGGTGACGACCGCCACGCGCGAGCAGAACACCGGGATGCGGCGCTTGCGTGCCTCGTCCATCAGGCCCTCGCGGCGTAGCTTTTCGGCCAGTTGCGCCACTTGCTGACGCAGCAAGCCCTCCCCCGCCAACGAGAATGACTTAGCCACGAAGCTCATGCGGCCCGTGGCCTTATACAGATTAAAGCTGCCCTTAAAGCTCACCTGCATACCGTCGCGCAAATCGAAGGTGCGCTTGAGATAGGCGCCCTTCCAGATGATGCAGTCAACGGCTGCCGAGGCGTCCTTAATCTGGAAGTAGCAGTGACCGCTTCGGGCATTGGGGCCACGGAAGCCCGTGACCTCGCCCAGGACGCTCAGCTGCGGAATAGCATCGAGCGCACCAGCGGCGATCTCCACCGCCTGGCTCACGCTGAGCTCTTTGCGCTCCTGCTCGTCCGAACCGTCGAACTCGGCGGAAACGGCATTGCCGGTCAGATTCCAGCCTGCCACGCAGCCTCCTTTCGTCATCGTGCACAAGGGCTCCGGCCCTGCGCAAATTCAAGTCCAACACATAGTACAGCGCCGCGGGGACACAAATCTCCGCGGCGCCTGTCAAGCCAATTTGTTATCGGTTGGAGTTTCTGTTGTAGCGAGCCATCAGGTAGAGCAGCTGAATGATCGAAGTGAGCGCTGCAGCAACGTAGGTAAGCGCGGCTGCCGTCAGGACCTTCTTGGCACCATTGACCTGCTTGGAGCTCATGCCCGACTGCTCGATGTACGCCACGGCGCGGCGGCTGGCATCAATCTCGACCGGCAGCGTAACCAACTGGAACAACACACTAAACGAGAAGAAGACCAGCGCGAGGGTCGTGAGCCCCGCGATGTTCATAAACAGGCCCATGAGTAGCACGATGGTCCAGGTGTTCTGGGTAAAGTTGACGACCGGGACCAGGGCGGTGCGCACCCTCATCATGGCATAACCACTTTGACGCTGGGCGGCATGGCCCGCCTCGTGGCAGGCCACGGCAACGCTTGCGACCGATCCGCCCGAGCGGTTGGCTTCCGAGAGATACAGGTTGTTATCCTGAGGGTTGTAATGGTCGGTGAGCTCACCAGCGACACCCTTGATACCCACGGCACTGCAGCCGTTGGCGTCGAGCATGCGGCGCGCGACCGCAGCACCCGTATCGCCGTCCGAGCGAACCTTGGACCAGGTTTTGTACGTCGAGTTGATATAGCTCTGTGCAGCAAGGCCAAGCACCGTACAGACAAGGACAACCAGCAGATACAGCGGGTCGATGCCAAAGCCGTATCCATAGTAGTAGGGCATACGAATTCCTCCGAATCGAGTTACACATTGGAGGCATTCTACCCACTCGCCCAGACAATGAGACACCATCGATGTTTTGTCGCTACCGGTTTGTATCGTTTGGCAAAACCGCGTAATTACAAAAGCTCGATTTTACCGTCCTTCACGGTGAGCCCCATATTGCCGGAAAGCAGATCGTCCAGGCGCGAACCCACAAGCTCAAAACGCCAGCCTTCGCGCAGGGGGCTTTGCTCAGGATGCTCGATGTAATCGGCCAGGTCATCGCGCGAGGCAATGACCGAGGTCGCCACCCCCGAGCGCTCGGCAACCAAGCGAATAAGCGCATACATCAGGTCCGTCACGCTCTCAAGCTCCGGCGAAATCTGGCGATGCCCGCGCACCATGAGCGGCAGGCGATCGTGCGGGCAGCTTGCGCCGCGCTTGATGGCCATGAGCGCGCCGTCCACGTCGCGCTCCCCCAGCTGATCGGTACCGCGGATGCTACGGAACTCCTCAACGCGAACGGGATTGCGCTTGACGAGCGCCAGCAGCGTATCGTCGGACATGACCCACTTGCGCGGGATGTTGCGGCGCTCGGCGCGGTCCTCGCGCCAGGCGGCGAGCTCGCGCGCAATGCCCAGCTGATGGCGGCTGCACGAGTTGATGCGCTTGACCTTGCGGAATGCCTCATGGCGGTCGGCGCGGTAGTGCGACTCGTCTGCCAGCGGGCGCAGCTCATCGAGCACCCAATCCACACGGCCCAGCTCGCGCAGGCGGCTCATCATCTCGGTATAGGCAACGATCAGATACTTGACGTCATCGATCGCGTACTCAATCTGCTTATCGGTCAGCGGGCGGCGCGACCAGTCGGTCAGCGACTCGGTCTTAGGCAACGAAACGCCGCAGAACGTCTGCACGAGCGCACCGTAGGAAATCTGCTGGCGCTCGCCCAAAAAGGCGGCGGCGACCTGCGTGTCAAAAATCGGACGCGGCAGCGCGCCCACGGTATGAAGCATGACCTCCATATCCTGCGAGCAAGCGTGGAAGACCTTGGTCACGCTCTCATCGGCCATAAGCTCGGCCAGCGGCGAAAGGTCGTCGATTACCAGGGGATCGACCGCTACGCTCTCGGCAGGGGTGGCAATCTGGACCAGGCACAGACGCGGATGGAACGTGCGCTCGCGCAAAAACTCGGTATCGACGGCAATCGCGTCGAACTCACGGGCGCGCTGGCAAAAGTCGAGTAGAGCCTGATGTGTGGAAATGTACATATCAACCCATCGAATAAGGTTAGGCCCGAAAAACACGGGTAGGATATCGGCATTGCCTTACAACTATACTCGGTTAGTCACAGAACGGGAACGTAAGTATGCGCTGCCTTATCATCCACAACCCGGCATCGGGCCCCAGCTCAGATGAAATCTACGCGTTCACGCACGCCCTCGCGCAGGGCGGCGACGAGGTCGTGATGCGTTTTATCGGCGATGGCATGGAACCCGAGGACGCCGTGGCGGACGTGCGCGAGTTTGATCGCGTGGTGATTTCGGGCGGCGACGGCACCGTCTCCAACGTGCTCGACCAAATGCGCGGATGCGGCGTCCCCACGCTCGTCTTCCCCTCCGGTACGGCCTGCCTGTTCTTCAATAACATCGGTAATGCCCCCGAGGCAGCGGCACTTGCCAAGGCCTGCCGCGCCGGTCGCACGGTCAAAGTAGACATGGGCGAGCTCTTTTGGCTCGACGAGAACGGCAACGAGAAGCGCCACGGCTTTATCATCATCGCCGGCTCGGGCTTCGACGCCGAGATCATGATGAAGGCCGCCCCCACCAAAAACGACATCGGCGAGATTGCCTACTTCCTCTCCGCGCTCGCCACGCCCAACCCCACGGTGGCGCACTTTACCATCGAGCATGACGGCATTGTCGAGGAGCTCGATGGCATCTGCTGCATGGCCGGCAACACCTCGGTCATCCAAAACGACATCAACCTGTTCCCCGATTGCCGCATGAACGACGGCATGGTCGACATCGCGGTCATCGAGCCCGTAAAAACCGTGCAGCTGCTCCCGACCGTGATCACCGCCGCGCTCGACCCCGCCGGCAAGGTGCTCGGTCGTCCGCAGTTTAAGATCATCCAGACCAAGGAAGCCAAGATCACCTGCACCCCGTCGCTGGGCATGCAGTTCGATGGCGAGATTATCTCCAGCAATTCGGGCGTCTTTGGAGCCCGCGCGCTTCCGCAATGCCTCGACCTCATCGTCGACGAATTCTCACCGCTCGGAAAATAGGAGGGCCCCATGAACGACAATCCCCTGATCGGCTTTATTGTCATCGTCTTGGCCATGCTCGTCGGTTACGCCATCAACGTGATTCACCGCCGAAAGAAGTAAATCCACATTGGTATGATATTCATCCAGTTATCGACTCTCCCGCTGTTTATGCATTCGTCAAACAGCGGGGGATTTTCATTTCGGGCATTCCCAGCTACTTTATTCGGCTACAGTAATTACAGGGCGTCTTTATTAAAGTAAAGCTGCAAACTGAGTACGATTAACCGTTCATCGCATATTTCATCACGCTTATCGAGTAAGTTTCTTTCATAGATGAATATTGTTTCCAGTTCGTTACGCTAATGAGGTGTCTTTATTGGCTGAAGCCCTCTGGCGACAGAGGGCTTTCGCACGCTGGGAGGGAAAATGAGGAAAACTCGCCCCGTCAACGCGCTCAAGAAGCTAGGCATAGGCCTCGCCTTTGGAGCTGCGACCATCATGTCCATGCCGACATCTGCGCTCGCCTGCACGCAGATGTACATGGGCAAAAACCTAACAGCCGACGGCAACACATATTATGGTCGCGCCGAGGACTTTGGCCCGCGCTACCTCAAGCACTTTGGCATTGAGCCGTCGCATGCCCCCGGGTATACCTACGGCTCAGACGAGTCCGACTTCTCATACAGGTCGACCAAGACTACATATCGTTATAGCTACGTGCGCGATCATCCTTCGCAGTGGCACGGGCGCTATGATGCCTACTCTGAGGCAGGCATCAACGAGAAGGGCGTGTCCTGCTCCGCAACGCTGACCACCAACATGAACGATAAAGCCGCCAAGGCAGACCCCCTGACCGACACTGGCATTGGCGAGTATAGCTACGGCAGCGTTATCTTAGGCGAAAGTGCCAAAGCACGTGAGGGTGTCGAGCTCCTCGGCAAGATCATCGACGAGCAGGGCGCCAACGGCAACGATCAGATTATCATCGCCGACAGCAACGAGACTTGGCTGTTTGCCGCACTTTCCGGCCACCAGTGGATCGCCATGAAGCTCGCCGATGACGTCGCCTCACTCAACCCCAACATCGGCGGACTCAATTACGATGTCAACCTTGATGACGCCGAGAACTGCCTCCACTCCGAGGGCATCCAGACCATGCCCGAGAAAAATGGCTTCGCCGAGTACACCGACGGCAAGTTCGACGTTGCCAAGACCTATGGCAAAAGCGTCGCCGATTCCGGCGTTCATCAGTGGACTCGCTATGTCCAGGGCCGCGATTACTTCATGGCCCCGTTGACCAAGGGTGCGGATTACGACATCGTCACGGTTAAACCGGAAAAAGGCCCCGACCAAATCGGAGCCATGGTCAGCGAGATCCAGCCCCTGTTCTTCAAGCCCGGCAAGTCCGACTGGAACACCTTTGAGATGATCCGTGCATTTGGCAACCGCGGCGAAAATGTCCCCGGCCTCAACGCCAACACCGACGGTGTCTACGCCATCGGCACCGAAAGAAGCACCGAGACCAACCTCTTCCAGATCCGTCAGGGCATGGACCCCGAGATCGCGACCATTCAGTGGGAGATGCTCTCCCGCGCCGCCTACTCCGTCGCTATTCCTCTGTACTCTGCACTGCTCACCGAGGTCAGCCCCTACTTCAGCAATCAGGATGTCTCCTACGATCACTGCGAAGAGACGGACATCGTGAACAACGAGGAGCCCGAGAACTCCATCAACTACGTCCTCATGGACATTAGTTCCCTCTGCTACGAGCACCGCGAGCAGCTCGGCACCGGCGTTCGCGCCTACCTCGACGCTCTCCAGAACGAGCTCATCGAGCAGAACCTTGAGGTCGATGCTGCTATGCAGGCCGAGACCACCACTGAGGGCCGCACCGCCCTGGCAAACAAGGCCGGCAAGGCTGCCACTGAGAACACCTACGTCAAGTGCAAGGCCCTTCTCCAGGAGATGCGCGCTTATCTGAAGGCTGAGGATTTCAGCACGCCCTTCACCCCGAGCGACCTGAACACCGAGACCAACGGCCTCAAGGTGTCCATCACCTACGCCAAGGACGCTCTTGCCACCGACCCGGTAACCCCGGATCAGCCTGGCACCCCCGAGCAGCCTGGTACTCCTGAGCAGCCCGGTACCCCCGAGCAGCCCGCTAAGCCCGAGCAGCCCGCTAAGCCCGAGCAGCCCACCACCAAGCCCGAGAAGCCTGGCAAGTCCGACACCACGACCACAGTAACCACCAACAAGACGAACACCAAGGGCGGCCTGCCCACCACCGGTGATAGTTTTGATGGCCGCGTGGTGGCTGCATTCGCCATCGCTGGCGTTGCCGTCATCTCCGCAGGCGGTTACTTCCTCTACCGTCGCAATAAGGAGTAACGTCTTAGCTGAGCGGACAAGGCAGCAATGGCAGCCTCGCCCGCTTAGCCCGCTCTTTTGGCCGACGGGAAACCCACCTGAAATCTTTTTAAAAAAGATTTCCCCGCACACACTTCGCTGTGCTATAGTGCAGCGCAACAGCAACTAGGTGCGACCGCGCCATGGCATCACGAAAGGAGCCACCGACATGAAGAACACGATGAAGTCTCTCAACAACTGGTGGTGGCGTGATGCGAATACGATCGGTCGACAGTGAGTCCCTCACGCCTGTTTTTGCGCTCTAGGTGATTGGAAGGCCTCCGGTTTCGACCGGGGGCCTTTTTCTATCTCGAGCCCGATCGCATTCGCATCACGCGCCTCCGCTTTTCTCTTGCAATCCCCTTCCGAAAGGATTTTCACCATGTCTCAGAACACCACCGCCACCCAGCCCCGCACCGTCCAGACCGCCGATCGCGGCAAACTCGATGTCCGCGCCCTCGTCTTGCTCGCCATCCTGCTCGCCGCCGGCTTCATCCTCAACTTCACCGTCGGCAAGGCAATCTCGGGCATCTCGGGCGGCATGATCAGCCCCGAGTTCATCATCTCGGCCTTCTGCCTCACCATCCTGGTCGTTCGCCCCAACATCGGCCAGGCGCTCGTCATTGGCCTCATCTCGGCTGCCGTGATCCAGATCACCACCACTTCGCCGTTCGTCGATTTTGCCGCCGAGGGCATCGCCGCCATGCTCATGGCCGGCATCGTCAACGCCGCCGGCAAGAACGGTCAGGTCAAGCCTGCCGTCGCCATCGTCGCAACCTTCGTGACCACCTTTGTCTCCGGCGTCATCTTCATGGTCATCAAGATGGCCATGCTCGGCGTGGTGGGCGAGCTCGCCGCCGCCATGCTTCCCGTCGTCGCCATGACCGCCGTCTTTAACGCCATTCTGGTCGGTGCCCTCTACCTGCCCATCCAGAAGGCCCTGAAGCTCAACTAACCCACAGTGCCCCATCGGTAAAGACTGTCCCAAACAACTAGCTCTTGGGGACGTTCTCAAACGACTAGTCATGTAAGAACGTCCCCAATGACTATGAAAGGTATCCATGGAAACGATCATCAACGTCGACGATGTCTCGTTCTCCTATGGCACGCAGACCGAGCAGGCGCTCAGCCACATCTCGCTCAGCGTGAACAAGGGAGATTTCATCGGCATCATCGGGCCCTCGGGCGCCGGCAAGTCCACGCTTGCCGCCTGCCTGTCGGGTGCCGTGCCCCACCACTACACCGGCACGTTCTTTGGGTCCGTCATGGTTGACGGCCACGACACCTGCGAAGCCTCGCTCACCGACGTGTCGCAAATCGTCGGCAGCGTGCTGCAGGATATCGACACGCAGATGGTCGCCTCGGTCGTCGAGGACGAGATGCTCTTTGGCCTCGAGAACTTTGGCGTTCCCCACGACCAGATCGAGCAGCGCGTGAGCGAAACGCTCGAGACCGTCGGCATCAGCGACCTGCGCGACCGCGAGATCGCCACCCTCTCGGGCGGACAGAAGCAAAAGGTAGCCATCGCCGCCATCCTCGCCATGCGTCCGCGCGTCTTGGTTCTCGACGAGCCCACCGCGGCACTCGACCCCGCCAGCTCCACGTTGGTCTTCGAGACGCTGCGTGAGGCAAACCGCACACTTGGAATCACCATCGTCGTCGTTGAGCAAAAGGTCGCCCTGCTCTCGGAGTACTGCAACCGCGTGCTCGTGCTCAACCATGGCGAAATCGCGCTGCAGGGCGAACCACACGAGGTCTTCGCGCATACCGACGAGCTCCGTGCCATCGGCGTCGACTGCCCTCGCGTCACGCGTATCTTCAATAGCCTCGAGGCCGATGGCCTGGTAAGCGGTACCCCTTGCTTGGATGTCGATGAGGCCGAGCGCCTGATTTCGGGCATCGTCGACCCCGCACACGCGGCCAGCGAAGCCCAGGCGCCCGCCGGCTCACCGCACGCACCGTCGTTGCGCCCTCATGCCAAGGACGCCGAACCCGTACTCACCTTCGACCATGTTGAGTTTGCCTATCCCAATGGCGGCGCCGCCGTACACGACCTTAGCCTGACGCTCTATCCCGGCGAGCTCGTGGGCATCGTCGGCCAAAACGGTGCCGGCAAGACCACGCTCACCAAGCTGCTCACAGGCCTGCTCAAGCCCGCCTCGGGCAGCGTGCGCGTCACGGGACTGGATACCGCGGCCGTTCCCACGAGCCGCATCGCCCGCGAAGTCGCAACCCTCTTCCAAAACCCCGACCGCCAGATCTGCAAGGATACCGTACTCGACGAGGTCGCTTTTGGCCTGGAGCTTGCCGGCATCGACCGTGCCGAGGCTCTGCGTCGCGCTCGACTCGTTATCGACCGCTTTGGCCTGCCTGCCGATGAGGCACCTTTCTCGCTTTCGCGCGGCCAGCGACAAATGGTGGCGCTTGCCTCCGTCGTAGTGGTTGAGCCCAAGATCGTCGTGCTCGACGAGCCCACGAGCGGCCTTGATTACCGCGAGTGCATGACCGTCATGGAAACGGTGCGCACCATGGCCGAGCGCGGCTGCGCCGTTATCATGGTCTGCCACGATATGGAAGTCGTCTCGGATTTTGCCGAGCGCATTGTGGTAATGGCCGACGGTAGCATCCTCGACCGCGGCCGCACGCACGAGCTATTCTCGAACATCGATCTCATGCAGCGTGCCTATGTTGAGCCGCCCCAGGTTATTGAACTCTCGCGCCGTCTGGCATCTTCCGTCTCGCCCGCTTTTGCACAGGTGAGCGAGGTCACCGATGTCGTTCGCATTACCAAGGAGATGGTCCGCCGTGGTTAACGTCATCGACTACATGCCAGGCGATACGCTGCTGCATCGCCTGAACCCCGTCGTCAAATTGGGCCTCGCCGCCGCCATCATCGTCGGCATCTTCTTGTCCGACACCTACGTGGCGCTGCTGGGCTTTTTGGTGCTCACCCTTGCGCTGGGTGCCTATGCCGGCGTCGTCGACCGTCTGTTCTCGCTGCTCAAGTTGCTGATTCCGCTCGCGCTTATCATGCTGGTGCTCCAGCTTGCCTTTATGCGCGATGGCAACGTTGTGTGGGGCTTTATCACCGACACGGGCCTCATCACAGGATCGAAGGCCTGTCTGCGCCTGCTGGGTGTGGCGTTACCGCTCATCCTCATGCTCATGGTGACCAAGCTCAACGACCTTGCCAACGCCTGCGTCGAGGTGCTGCACGTACCGTATCGCTATGCCTTCACCTTTACCACGGCGCTGCGCTTTGTGCCGGTGTTTGGTCAGGAGATGAACGCCATCATGGAAGCGCAGACCGCGCGCGGCGTCGAGTACGACACCAAGAACCCTATCAAGAAGCTTAAGCTCATGCTGCCACTGTGTGTGCCGCTGCTCATCTCGAGCGTGGGCAAGACCGATGCCACGGCCTTGGCGGCAGAACAGCGCGGCTTCTATCTGCGCACGCGCGCCAGCTCGTACAAGCGCTACCCCATCAAGGGCCTGGACATCGCCGTACTCATCGTCAGCATCGCCCTCATCGCCATCGGCTTCCTGTTCTAGTTCGCCACCGACAGCAACCGCCCAACGCAAAAGGCCTCGGCTCGCACCAAACGAGCCGAGGCCTTTTTTGTTTCACCAGATAAAACCTACCAAAATTAACCTGTCCCTTTTTGACGGGTCGGAAGCTAGAGGCGGTAGGGGACGCCGCTGCGGATGATGGATTCGCGCACCAGGACATCCATAGCATCGAGGGTGATCTCGGGCATCTCTCGATACTTCTGCAGCACCGATAGCTCGGTGCAGGCCAGAATGACACGGTCGCAGCCGCTACGGGCGAACTCCCACATCACGCGGTCGAACTTATCCATATCGGGCTCACGTCCGGCTTTCACATCATCGTAGATAAGCGACATCACATCGTTCTGACGTTTCTCGCTGGGATAGACAACCTCAACACCCGCAGCCTCGCATTCGCAGCCGTAGACGCCCGCGCCCACGGTTCCGTCGGTGCCCATAATGCCAATCTTGTGCACTGGCTCGGCCGGCATACTCAGGTTGGGGTCGAACTCGCACTCCCCCATCACCGCACCCGCAAGGGCATAGCGCACCGACTCACGCGGCATGTGGATAATCGGCACCTTCGTAAACGACTGGATCTGGTCGTAGAAGTAGTGTGACGTGTTGCAGGGAATGGCAATGTGCGCACAGCCCAGCGACTCGAGTGCCTGGGCACACTCTTTCATGGTCGCCAGCAGCTTGGCATGCTCGCCGGTCTTAATGGCAAGCGTGCGGTCGGGCATGGTCGACTTGGAGAGCACCACCATGTCGATATGTTCCTGATCGCAGGCAGCAGCCGTATGGCGCACCACCTGGTCGTAGTAATACGACGTGGCCTCGGCGCCCATGCCGCCGATAACCCCCAGCTTTTCCATCGCCGCCTCCTTGGTGACGCTTGCGCAATTGCGCGTATCATACCCGCGCCCGCCCGATGTAAACCGGACGGGCGCCGCACTCATCTACTTGTAATACGTCTTGAACAGCTTAAAGTGGCGCAGCTTGGTGTGCCACATGCGCAGCCAGCGGTTAAAGACAAAGTCGCCCTTCATAAACGAAGGGTCGGCGCCCTTGCCTTCCTTGTCCAGGCGATGCACCTTAGCGCGCAGCTCGGGATCCTTGACGTACTTGTCGACGACGCCCATGGGAACGACCATCCACAGCGCCTCGTCCTGCGCCGTCACAAACTCCGGCTCAAACGGGCGGTTGAACACATACTCGTCCACCACATACTTGGCAACGTTAAAGCCGCTGTTGGTAACGTAGTAGTTGCTGCGACCTTGGCGCGTGTTGAAATCGAAGAACTTAAACGAGCCGTCGCGTTCGTCGTACTTAACGTCAAAGTTAGAATAGCCCACAAAGTGAAGGTCCTCGAGCAACTTGCGCACGCCGCTCATGAGCTCGTCATTGGGCTCGGTGATGATACAGGCGTGGTTGCCGACACCGTGAGGCTGATGCTCCTCGAGCAGCACGTGACCCAGGCACATCATGCGCACCTTGCCGTTGCGGTCGGAATAACTGGTGAGCACGCGCATGTACTCGTCATTGCCGGGCACGCGATCCTGCAAGATCAGGTCGTCGGTGTAGCCGCTGGCATACGAGTCGCGAATGACCTGTTCCAGCTCGGCACGGTCGGCAATCTCATAGGCCTTTTTCTGGCCCTCGAACTCGTGCTGCCACCACATGATGCCGTCAGAAGGCTTCAGAATCATCGGGTAGGGAAAATCGATCTGGTCGAGCACTTCGGCAGGCGCCTCGCCTTGGGCGTTCAGCATCGCCATGGTGAAGGTAAAGGTATGCGGATAGGGCACGCCATGCTTCTCGCACAGCTCGTAGAAGATCTCCTTCTTCTGACACTGTTCAAGCATGCTATAGGGAGCGTAAGGCGCGACGATGTTATCCGCCAACTCATGGGCATCCTTGGCCTGAGCCACGAGGGCAACATAGTTATCGCCACAGCCCACAAGGACAATCGTCTTATCGGCATGCGCTTGGGCGATGCCGTTGACGGTCCTGAGCATCACGGGCATGGTATCGATATCCACGTTGGGCGTGTAGTCGATAATCTGGCTGCGGTACGCGGGGCCCGTCTGGTACTTGCCAAAGACCAGACTCTTGACCTGGTACTCCTCATAGAAGGCGCGCGCCACCGAATAGGCGTTGATGTCGCCACCGAGCAGCACGGGAATAAACTCGCGCTCTGTAAACTGCAATGCCATGGAAACTTCCTATCATGAACTGCCCACACAACGGGGCGGTCTTTGCGCAACTGATTTATTCTAGCGTGCCAAGCCGCCGGCGCCCAAAGCTCCACCGTATCTATGGCAATCGACGTAATCGTCCAGCATAAAGGCCGCACTCACCGCGATGAAGCCTTGTAGCTGCAAACCCCCTGTTGAGATAGCTTTTACAGCCCTAAACTCCTCTTAAACAGGCCCCCGTAACGTTAAAGTTGAACTCTATGGTTTCTCAACAATTCATCATAACTGCAGGTCAAAGCCAAAGCCTCAAGTTCAACTTGACCCTTTGGAACCTTTAAGGTTCAAGTTGAGGTCGAAAGCAGTAGTAGAATACCGTTCGAACCATAACCTACGATTGATTGCAGAGGGACTGGATGCAGCATTCGAATCATCGCACCGCAGCGCTCATTGCGTCGAAGCCGGCTCGTATCATCACGAGCGCCGCGCTCGCCGTTGCGCTGACGGCCACGCCGATGCTCTCCCCCGTTGCGGCGTATGCCGCCTCGCAGGCAACGCAGGACCAGCTTTCCGCAGCCCAGCAGAAGATCGAAGCCGCCACGAGCGCCTACAACGACGCCCGCACCAAACTCGATGACCTGCAAAAGCAGATTGACTCCAACGAGGCAAGCATCGAGGAAATCGAGGCTAAGCTTCCCGAGCAGCAGGCCAAGGCAAGCTCCGCCATGCGCGATCTGTACAAGTATCAGAAGGGCACCAACCCCATCGTGAGCTTCCTGGTCAACGCGCAGAGCCTGGGTGAGTTCATCACGACCTGCAAATACACCAACCAGATCACGAGCTCGAGCGTCGACGAGATCGAACAGCTCAATAACATGCAAACCGAACTCGAGCAGAACAAGGCTGAGCTCCAGCAGGCCAAGTCTCAGCTTGAGGCAGAGCAGAAAAACGCCGAGGATGCGTTGGCTCAGGCCCAGCAGCTCCGCAGCGAGGCGCAGGCAAAAGCCGAGCAGGAAAATGCCGCCGAGCTTGCCAAGCTTGAGGCCGATAAGGCCGCTGCCGCCGAGAAGATCTCGGGCGAGGGCGTAAGCGGCAGCAATTCCAGCAGCCAGGCCACCAACACCAACACCACCATCGACACCATGGTGAACAACGCCAATACCGGTAGCTCCGATTACGATTCGTTCATTAATGGGTGGACGAGCCGCATCGACAATTATCTCGCCGGCTCCCCCATGGCAGGCCAGGGCTATAACTTTGCCGTCGCCGCTTGGAATACCGGTGTCGACCCCCGTTGGTCCCCCGCCATCGCCTGCATCGAGAGCACCAAGGGTGCTTATTGCGCCAATTCTTACAACGCCTGGGGCTGGAGTGCACGTGGCGGCGGTTGGCGCAGCTTTGGCAGCTGGAGCGAGGGCATCTCCGCTCACGTTGCCTATCTGGGCGCCAACTACGGCTCCACCCTTACCCCGGCTGCGGCCAAAAAGTACTGCCCGCCCACGTGGCAGGACTGGTACAACAAAGTCGCCGCTCAGATGAACCGCATCTAAGTGCAACTGCAAAGGGCCCCAATGGGGCCCTTTTCTTTTAGGTAGCGGAAGTATCGACGACGCCGGTCGCATTGGCAACCGCGACTATGACGATCATGCATAGGAGCAGCACGCCCAATGCCTTGAGCCAGAGTTTCGCGAGTTTCTTGCCGCGATGGCTGTCGAGCAGTGCGAATCGCCGACGAAGACGGCGCTTATCGAGCAGCGCAAAATGCATAAGCACCATAAGGCCATCGACAAAGAAAAAATACTCGATTATGAGAAGCCACGTCGGGTAGCTTTGGTTTGCTCCCGTGGGGTGAAAGACGGCAAAGTGACTTCCGGCAAAGAACACAAGTAGCGAGAAGCAGACGAGCGCATTCCAAATGCGCCCCAGAGACTCCGGAACGCGAGAGAGCAGACCGCATGCAGCGGAGGCGACAGGCCTAGGAAGCCCTGCTGGGTTCTGGAGCCCTTGGAGCGTCAACACCGTCTCCGAGGCCGGAGTACGGACAGGCGCAGGTGTAGGAGGCCGCACGGGGCGGCTCAGATCGTATGCCGAGCGCGTCGCCCGTCCCAACGCTTCCGCACTCGCAAAACGCTTGGCCGGGTCGAGCGCCATCGACATGCAGACGGCATCGGCAAGTGGAGTGGGAATGCCACGCGCCTCGCATTGCTCGCGCATATTCTGACCCGGCTTAGGGTCAGCCCCCGTCAGACAAAAGAACAGAAGCGCGCCGAGCGCATAGACATCGCTGCGCACGCTCGTCTGCCCAAAACCATATTGCTCGGGTGGCGCATAGGGTCGCGTTCCAAACTTAACTGTGTCGGCATCGGCCCCGTCACGCCACACCCGCGCAATCCCCAAATCGATAATCACCAGCGACGAGAAGGTCATGCCAGCATCGGCCGCATACCTCACGCCCGATACGATGATGTTCGAGGGTTTAAGGTCGCGGTGGATTACCGGTACCCCCGGCTCCCCCGCAGCCGCAAAACCAGCATGCAGCTCGCCCACCGCTTCACACAGAACGGGATACAGCCCGCGGGCATAATCGGGCGTCGCCCCCAAGCGCCCCACCAACGCCTCGAGTGTCTCGCCTTCGACATACTCCATCACCACGTCAAGCTCGTCGCCCACACGGCGGCAATCGACGATTCGTGGCAAGTGCTCAAAACGACGACCGGCGCGCTGGGCCGCAAACAGGCGCTCATAAGCTCCGCCAATCTGCACCGAAGCATCGATGCGCTTGCGGACAAAGGGGCCAAGAGACCCGCCACCAGAGCCCTCAAAATAGACGAGTTCGGTCGTCTCGACATCCGAGAGCTTGAGCACGCGCTCCACACGATAGCTGTCATCGCGGTCGAGCGACGCCAAATGCTCGACGAGTGAAGCAGTCAGCTCATCATCGGAATATGTTGGGCTCTGAGTATCCATAGCGTCCATCATAACACAGGGTGCGGACACCTCATGCTGTCCGCACCCCGTTCGTTTGCATGGTTGTTCTGGTGACACCGCCGGCTCAGCCATCGGCCACTAACTCACCGTTTCCTCGCCAAAGCGATACAGCTCTTTATTGACCTTTTGGAGGCTACAGCCACGGTCGATGCAAAAGATAATGATTGCATCGCGACGGTCCTTGCAGTTGAGGACGCTTACCCCGGCAGCTGTCAGAGCGCGGTTGGTCTCCTTGAGCGTCAACGCCATCGCAAAGGCAATCTGCAGCACCTTATTACGGCTCGGATTGCGCGAACCGGTAAAGATCTGATAGCCAAAAGTCTCGTTGAGGTCGGCCATACGCACCACGCGCGAACGCTCGAGCCCCTTCTCTTGCAGCAACTGCTTTAAGTAATCCGAAAGCGACGGGGCGGCAAAGTCGTGTTCCTTGATATAGCCATCGATACTTGGCGCATCAAGAAGCTCGTTGAGCAACTCGTCCGTCAGCTTTTTATCGGGCACGCGGCCTCACCTCCAAACGACCCAACGGCATCAACACACTAAGCAAGCACCCAGCTAGCAGTCACGGTCTTTTCGAGCATGTTGGCAAAATACAGGGCCTTCTTGATGTCGCCGTCAAAGTAAATATTGCCCGCAACGGAGCCGCCGGCGGCAAGGGTGCCAGACTGCAGCTCGTCAGAGCCTTCGCTGTAATAGCCTTGGTTCTGCTGGGCGCCGTTGGCGTCCTCGCCCTTCCAGTCGTAGACATTGTAATCCGCGCCCTCATCGCCATTGTTGACGTACGTGACGTGAATGCCCGTCATGGTCGAACCGTCAAAATTGGTAAGCCCGGTCTGCACGGAATCGACAGTAACGGAAAGACCGGCAGCCGTGGTAACAGACGTGCCGACGGCCAGGTCGGTCGTAGGCTGCTCTTCCTTTTTCGACTCCTCCTTCTTATCTGCGTCGCCGGCGTCCTCGGTGACGGTCGTCTTATCGCTACCGCAACCGGCAAGAAGACTGGCAGTCCCCAAGGCAACAGTGGCGAATGCGCCAAGTGCAGCGCGACGGCTCAGCAGCACTTCGTTTTCGAGCTTTTTCATCATGCATCCTTCCATCTATCCGGCTACCGTGCCGGCACACAGCACATCGTAGGAAGGATTAAACTTGAATTCATTAGCTGAGAGCTAAAGTTGCGGTAAACGGCCAATGCGGTTATCCGAACGCCGAGCAAACGCACTTTGCGCAACCGTCTGCTGGCAGTGCATCAACCCAACGTGACGGATTCCCCGGTAAAGGTACTCACAAGCAACAGGATAAAGAAAACTAAATAGCTGATGCTCAATAGGTAGGCGACGACTAAAAAGATGGTCCATCCAACATCGGTTGTACCATCGGCACGGCGTTGCTCGCGAGAGCGGCACAGCCAGACCGTCACGCCGATGGCCACAATCAGCAACACGAGTGCCGCTGCGGCCAGCCCGGCAAGCGCAAACATCACGCCAATGCTCACAGCGATGACCGGAAGCAGCAGCAAACCGCACCCGCATCCACCCGGACTATATACGGCTGATTGCCGACGTCGCCTCATCGTCACTCCATCACAAGCAGTCGTTTGTAGACATCGAGGCCTTTGAGCAGGATTTCCTCGTCAAAAAGCATGGTATCGGTATGCAGGGCGCTTGTAGCATAGGCGGGGCAGCCATCCGAATCACTCGGGTTGTCTTGGTCCTCTGGCACGCCCGTGCCCAGCAAGAAGAACACGCCCGGCAGATGGCGCTGATAGAACGCGAAATCCTCGGCGATTAGCAGCGGCTCATCCACGAGCTGCAATTCGGGCAGAGCGGGCGCGATTCGGGCAAACAACTCAGGGTCGTTATCGACCGGTGGATAGCCCTCGGCAAAGTCGAGATCATACGTGCAGCCCGTAGCGGCGCACGCCTCATCGAGCACGCGGCGCACGCCCTCTCGCGCGCGGTCGAACATGTCGTCCGTAAACACGCGCAGGCTACCGGCCACGTGGGCCTCCCCCGCCACGGCGTTGCAGACGGTGCCGGCCTGCAGCAGGCCAAACTTACCGATACAGGGCTCATCGGCGCCCAGCTCGTCCATCAGCTCGCGCTCGGCAACCAAGAACTTGGCAGCAGCCAGCGCCGCATCGTGCGATTCCTCGACCGGTACGCCATAGGTCTTGGCGATATGGATGCTCATCCCGTGAATGTGCACATGCGTCTCGCTCGAACGCGCCAGCAGCGGACCGGGACAGCTCGCCAGCGTGCCGGCGGGAAGGTCGGGCCACACGTGAAAGCCAAAGATACGGTCGGCACCATAGCGCTCGAACACACCGCTCTCGCATACTGTCTTGGCACCACCGGTCGTCTCCTCGGCAGGCTGGAACACAAAGAGCACGTTACGCTTAATGGCACCCGGCCGCTCGCGAATCGCACGGTCGACATACGTCGCTGCGACAAGCGCCATGGCCATGTGCCCATCGTGCCCGCAAGCGTGCATCTTGCCGGGATGAGACGAGGCGAAAGCCGCGCCCGTCGCCTCCACAATGGGCAGCGCATCCATGTCGGCGCGAATCGCCGTGGCATGCGCGGCACCAACGCCAGCGTCGAAGAAAGCGCAGACGCAGCTGGGACACGGATGGGCCACCTCGCAGGCGAGCGGCGCCAACACACCCTCGATATAGGCGATCGTCTGCGGAAGATCGAAGTCGAGCTCCGGGATCCTGTGCAAGTCGCGCCGATAGCGGCGGAGTTCTTGGAGCTCGGTCATAGAGGTTCCTTTCATGGGTGCGCGTCGGTTGCCATCTATTGTGCCGCAAGATTGCCACACCCTTATTTCCAGCATATCCTTGCATTTTTTAAACGTTATATACGAATACTCTTGTTTGATAAAGTGCAACGTGGTAGGGTCTTTACCACTTGATAGAGGCGCGGGCACGAAGAACCGCGGGCGAGCCGGCAGGCTTTGACCCCGTGGGGAGGCGAAACCCGCCGAACTGGGTTTTTCGGGCACGAACAACCTGGTGGGCCTGTAGGAAACACCCACAGGACTGTCTGCAGCAATGCGGGAGCGCTATCCGGACATTGGGTCCACGCTATGCGGATTCGATGCGCAGATGGCGCCGTCTGGATAGCGAGGTTTACGGGACATGGCATTGACCCCCAACGAGGCATATGCGGCCAAGCAGCCGTTTGTGGACAAGGAGACGCTCGAGCATATCGTCGAGCAATTCCCCACGCCGTTTCATCTATACGACGAGGCAGGCATCCGCCGCAACATGCAAGAAGTGCGCGACGCCTTTGCATGGAACCCGGGCTTTAAGGAATACTTTGCCGTCAAGGCCAACCCCAACCCGGCGCTCATCTCCATTCTCAACGAATACGGCTGCGGCTGCGATTGCTCGAGCTATACCGAGCTCATGATCGCCCGCTCGCTGGGCATCACGGGGCATGACATCATGTTCTCGTCCAACGACACGCCGGCGGCCGACTTTGAGTTCGCTGACAAGCTGGGCGCCATCGTCAACTTCGACGACATCAGCCACATCGAGTTCTTTGAGCGCGTTGCGGGGCCCATTCCCAAGACGGTCAGCTGCCGCTTTAATCCGGGCGGCCTGTTCCAGCTCTCCAACGGCATCATGGACAACCCGGGCGACTCCAAATATGGCATGACCACCGAGCAGCTCTTCGAAGCCTTCCGCACGCTCAAGGCCAAGGGCGCCGAGCGCTTTGGCATCCACGCATTCCTTGCCAGCAACACCGTCACCAACGACTACTACCCCAAGCTCGCGCGCATCCTCTTTGAGCTTGCCGTACGCCTGGAGCGCGAGACCGGTGCACACGTCGCCTTCATCAATCTGTCCGGCGGCGTCGGTATCCCCTACCTGCCGGAGCAGCAGGCAAACGACATCCACGCCATCGGCGAGGGGGTACACGCTGCCTACGACGAGATCCTGGTTCCCGCCGGCATGAGCGACGTGGTCATCTGCACCGAGATGGGCCGCTTCATGATGGGCCCCTACGGCTGCCTGGTCACCAAGGCCATCCACGAGAAGCAGATCTACAAGGACTATATCGGCGTCGACGCAAGCGCCGTCGACCTGATCCGCCCTGCCATGTATGGCGCCTACCACCACATTACGGTGATGGGCCAGCCGGGCGGCGCCGACAAGACCGCAGCGCCCGTCACGGACACGTACGGCATCACGGGCAATCTGTGCGAGAACAACGACAAGTTCGCCATCAATCGCGAGCTGCCGCATATCGACATGGGCGACCTGCTCGTGATTCACGACACCGGCGCGCATGGCTACTCCATGGGCTACAACTACAACGGACGCCTGCGCTCCGCCGAGGTCCTGCTGCGCCCCGATGGCTCGGCCGACCTCATCCGCCGCGCCGAGCGCCCGGGCGATTACTTTGCCACGCTCGACGTGCTGTCGTACGGCCGAGAGCTACTGGCTAAGTCGCGCGCCGATGCCGCCCGCCGTCGCGCCCAGGACGAGCGCCTGGCAGTCGCTGCCCAATGGAACAAACGCATCCAGATCGCGGAAGCGAAGGAGAAGAACATGGACATCCGCAATCTCGAGGGCTCAATCGTCGCCCTTGTCACGCCGTTTAAAAAGGACGGCAGCGTCGACTTTGAAGCACTCGAGCGCCTTATCGATTTCCACCTGCAAAATGGCACCGACGCCATCCTCACCCTGGGCACCACCGGAGAGAGTGCCACGATGACCGACGACGAGGACAACTCCGTTGTCGCCGCGGTGGTCAAGCAGGTTGCAGGCCGCGTCCCCGTTATTGCCGGCTCGGGCTCTAACTCCACGCAGACCATGCTCACCAAGTCGCTCACCTATCAGGGCCTGGGCGCCGACGGCCTGCTGCTCATTACCCCCTACTACAACAAGTCTAACGAAGAGGGCATCTACCAGCACTTTAAGACCGTCGCCGATGCCGTGGACATCCCCTGCATCTTGTACAACATCCCCGGCCGCTGTGGCTGCGGCATCAGCGAGCGCAACGTGGAGCGCTTGGCCGTGCACCCCAATATCATGGGTATCAAGGAGGCCTCGGGCAACGTCGCCTACGCGGCCAAAATCGCCCACCTGCTGTCTGATGACTTCCGCATGTACTCGGGCGAAGACGCACTCACCGTGCCGCTCATGAGCCTGGGTGCCTCGGGCACCATCAGTGTGTGGGCCGACGTTCAGCCGCAGCTCGTGCACGACATGTGCCGCGCCTATCTGGACGGCGACGTGGAGCGCGCCCGCGATATCCAGATTGCCGGTCAGCCGCTCATCAACGCCCTCTTTAGTGAGGTCAACCCCATCCCCGTCAAAGAGGCGCTCGCTCAGATGGGTATGATCGAGGCAAACTACCGTATGCCGCTGTGCCCCATGGCCAACGACACGCGCGCTGCACTTACCGATGCTTTGAAGGGAGCTGGTCTGCTTGATTAAGACCGTCATTATGGGAACGGGCCGCATGGGCTCGCTCATCCGCACTACCGCCGAGGGCATTGTCGACGCCGCCGGCCAGCCCGTTTTCGACATTGTCGCCCAGATCGGTTTTGACCTGACCGAGCTCGAGAGCGCCCCAGCGGCCGACGTGATCATCGACTTCTCGAACGTTGCAACCTTCGATGCTGTCGTCGCCTATGTCGAGCGCACGGGCGCGGCGTTGGTCTCGGGCACCACGGGCTACACACCCGAGCAGATGGATCGCCTGCGCGAGCTGGGTCAGAACGCCCGCGTCATGCACTCCGGCAATTACTCCATCGGCATCGCAGCCCTGCGTCATCTGGTGACACAGGCCACACGCGAGCTGCCCGGCTTTGACTGCGAGATTGTCGAGACACACCACAACCAAAAGGTCGACGCTCCCAGCGGCACCGCCAAGCTGCTACTCGACGCCGTCGTCGAGGCCGAGCCCGAGGCAGGCTACCAGCCCGTCTATGGCCGCGAGGGCATGTGCGGCGCGCGCGACCCCAAGGAGATCGGCATGCACTCGCTGCGCGGCGGCACGGTCGCCGGCGTACACGAAGTGAGTTTCTTTGGCCAAGACGAGGAAGTCACGCTCACGCATCGCGCCACGAGCCGTCAGATCTTCGTCAACGGCGCTCTGGCAGCCGCGCAGAAGCTCGTCACCCGCGAGCACGGCTTCTATACGTTCGACCAGGTCATGTTTGCCTAACCAGGTATCAACCGGATCCACCCAAAGGAGAGACAGCAAATGAGCAATGCAGCCGAGATGGATGCCCAGGAGATTATCAACTACATCGCCACAGCGCCCAAAAAGACGCCCGTCAAACTGTACGTGCGCGAGAAGCCCGGCATGAAGGTCCAGTGGGGCAATGCGCACGTCTACGGCGGTCGTCGTGGCAAGACCGTCTTTGGTGACTGGGATGAGCTCAAAGCCATCCTTGATGCCAATGCCGATTCCATCGATTACTACGATGTGGAGAACGATTGCCGCAACTCCGCCGTGCCCATGCTCGACCTTAAGGGCATCAACGCCCGCATCGAGCCGGGCGCGATCATCCGTGACCGCGTCGAGATCGGCGATCGCGCCGTCATCATGATGGGTGCCATCATCAATATCGGCTCCGTCATCGGTGAGGGCTCCATGATCGACATGGGCGCCGTGCTGGGCGGCCGCGCCACAGTGGGCAAGAACTGCCACATCGGCGCTGGAACCGTGTTGGCAGGCGTCGTTGAACCCGCAAGCGCCACGCCCGTCATCATCGAGGACGATGTCATGATCGGCGCCAACGCCGTGGTCCTGGAAGGCGTGCACGTAGGCAAGGGCGCTGTCGTTGCCGCCGGCGCCGTGTGCGTCGAGGACGTCCCCGCTGGTGCCGTCGTGGCCGGCGTCCCCGCCCGCGTCATCAAGATGCGCGACGAGAAGACCGACAGCAAGACCGGACTCGAGGAAGGCTTACGCCGGCTGTAGAAGTTACGCGGTTTTACCAAACCGCGTAACGGCTCGACGCTGCAAACGCCCCTAAGCGGCAATCTGACGTTCAATCGTCGGTCGCGTACCGAAGTACGCTTCCCTCCTCTTTCACGTCACCTTGCTCGCCTAGAGGCGTTTTCGCTGACGTATGCTCAGTCTGCAACTCAATTCAGCTCCAAGCAAAAAGGCCGAAGTCCCGAAGGGTTTCGACCTTTGTTTTTTGCAGCGTCCAGGCGCAGTTTATCGATTCTCGATGCTGCCGATGTTTTTGAGCTCGATGGAGATGAGGCCGTTGGGTTCGTTGACGAACTCGATGTACTCGGAGTTCGAGCCCATCTCGGCCGGAAAGCTGATCTCGATGCCCGTGTCGGTACGAATCTTGTGGTTGCGCACGGCCGCACGCTCGACCTGCTTGCGCTCCACGGGCACACGCTCGGGCACCTTCTCTTCGGTCAGCGCCGCACGTACGCTCTCCTTGATGACCGGTTCGTCCTCAAAGACCTCATCGACGATATCCCAAGGCGGAAGCTCCTCGTCATCCTCGACCTTCTCGGCAACGGCAGCCTTAACCTTAGCGAGCGCTACGGCCGTATTGGCACCGTGCTCCTCGGCGACTTCCTCGACCACACGCGTCACGGTGTCGATGACCTCCTTGCCCGATACGCCCGTGTCGCACTGCAGCAGGCCATCGGGGATAAGCATACGGTCCTCGCCGGCAATCTTGCGCTTCTTGTCCACGTAGCCGATCTCCATGGTACTCGCGCGCACGATGGCATAGCTCGGCACCTTTTGCGAGGGGTTCGGCAGAATGGCGTAGTGGCGCGCGATGTCGTTGCGCACCTCTCCCTCCTCGCGGCCCACTTCGTGCATAAAAGCCTGCTTGGAGCCCAGCAGCATCACGGCAAACCAGCGGGCATCCTCATCGTCGTCAAAATCAGCCACGAGCACGTCGGTGGACTCGGCTTTCTCGGCTTTGGTGAGCTCGGAGGAGATAAACTCCGCAATCTGCTGCGACAGGTCCACGAACTCGCGCTCGCCAAAGAAATAGCCCTTGAGCTCGCTGCCAAACGCAGAGTTCTCGGCAAACGTGGCGCGTTTATTGTCGGCCGAGGTACGTGCGCGGCGCAGATGTGTGGTCACGAAGTTGCGCACGGTACGGCTCTCGATATCGAGCTCGCGCTGGCTCATAACGTTGACGGCAGAGTCAAAGTCCAGGATATGCAGAATCGCGTGATTGATTTTCATATACGGCATTCCGTTCTAGATCGATTTCGGCACGAACCAGTATAGCGGTCGAGCCCGCCCCAGGCGCATCGAAGCTTGGTGCATCGGGGACAGGTTGCTTTGCACCAATGGTTAGCGCAGGAGCTCGGACTGCCAAGCCTCGAGCTGTTCTGCCAAACTCTTGCCGGCAGCGGGCATGTCGATCTGGGGTCGTTTGGGCAGCAGTGCGCATTTAAGGATTGCCACGATGGTCTGCGAGACAAAGCGTCGCGTATCCTCGTCAAAGCCTTGCGCAGCCTGGAGCATCACGGGCAGGCTCTCGCGCAGATTCCCGGCGATATCCGCAAACCGCTCAGCACCCGTAGCCTCAAACACGGAGAACAACGCATCTACAAAACGCTCGCGCTCGCCAGGCGACACTGCAAGCAGCATCTCGCGAATGGAGCCATCAACGTATCGAGCACCGGCGGACAGGCGCTCACAGTACACGAAGTCGCGACCATCAACCACCCAGCTAAAGGGATTGTGCTGCAGCAGGCTGAACTCGGTGCTCTCAACGATGGCATAGTCCTCCTGTGTCTCGAACATCATGCCAAAGATCGACGACCGAGGTAGCGTCTTGTCGATTCGACCGCAAAGATCGGCAAAGGCGTTGCCGTTCAGAAACTCCTCGACGAAGCCCGGACCATCATGGGAATACACCCGCTCAATTCGCTCACGGGCGACATCGGAGCACATCGCCGCACCGTACACCGCAAGGTTTCCACCCTTGGAATGACCTCCGCACAAAAGCGGCCCGTCAATCGCATCCGCCGCCTCGTCCACATAACGTACCGCGGATTCCTGGGCCGGCACAGGACACCGGAACGCCATGTTAAAGTCCTCTTTCCAGCCCACAATCGTACTGTCGGTCCCCCGGAAGGAAAGATAACTAAACCCCGCCGGAAACCGGAACGCCATGGCTGCAAACTGCTCTGTCGCTACCACATCGCTCACGGCACGATAGCCGCAAACGTGCACGCCACGGTAACGAGGGTTTGCTGCCACGGCCTCCAACAAAGCTCTGCTCTCCTCTGGGTCCCACAAGTCGTCAATCATGCTCCGGTAGCACTCGGCACGCAGCAGCTCGCGTACGTCTAGGCCCTGCCAGTTCTTCAGCTCCGCCATATCCTCCGGCAAACGCAAATAGGACAACCACGCAAAGACCAGGCTATCCACCGCGCAGAACGGCCGCTCCTCAAACGGACCAAATGCCGTCTGGGCATAGGTCAAAAAATTAGGCGAATCCGACATGGCTCTCCCATCAACTATGGCGCATTGGGATGGTGCAAAGTAACCTGACCCCCTTGTACCAAAAAGGCGCCCGGACCGTGTGGCCCGGACGTCTTTCATTGTAGCCTGTTGCCCAAAAGAGCTTGATTTAGCAGGAGAAGTCGACGCTGTCGATGATGTCCTTGAGGGCCTTGGCGGAGGCGGTGAGCTCATGCTGCTCGTCATCGTTCAGCGGCACGGGGACGCGACAGACGACGCCGTCGCGGCCAACGACCGTCGGCATGGAGATGGCAAGATCGGACAGGCCATACTCGCCCACCATGAGCGAGGAGACGGGCAGAACGGTCTGCTCATCGCGCATGACGGCGGTGCAGATGCGCTTGACGGCCATGGCGACGCCATAGTAGGTGGCGTGCTTCTTCTCGATGATGGTGTAGGCGGAGTTCTTGACGTCCTCGGCGATGCGCTTCTCGGCAGCCTCATGCTCCAGATGACCGTGAAGCTCGCAGAAGGTGTTCAGCGGAACGCCGGCAACCTGAGCGCTGGACCAAGCGACAAACTCGGAATCGCCGTGCTCACCCATGACATAAGCCTGGACATCGCGCGGGTCGACCTCGACATGGGCACCAAGCATCTGCTGCAGACGGCCGGTGTCGAGCACGGTACCGGAACCGATGACGTGGCCCTCGGGCAGGCCGGACATCTTGATGGCGGCGTAGGTCAGAACATCGACCGGGTTGGAGACGATGAGCAGAATGCCGTCGAAGCCGGACTTCTTAATCTCGGGGATAATGGACTTAAAGATGCTGACGTTCTTGTTGACCAGGTCCAGGCGAGTCTCACCGGGCTTCTGGGCAGCGCCAGCGGTGACGACGATCATGGCGGCGTCGGCGACATCGGAATAATCGCCGGCGTAGATCTTCATCGGCTCGGCAAACGTCATGCCGTGCGCGATATCCAGGGCCTCACCCTCGGCGCGGTTCTTGTCCACGTCGATGAGGACCATCTCGGAGAACAGACCACTCTGCATCAGCGCGAACGCCGAAGACGAACCAACGAAACCGCAGCCGACAATAGCGACCTTCTTCTCGTTAACCATTAGAAACTCCCATCTCTCTCCACAAGCAAGCCGCCCGGGAACGACCCGAGCGGCTTGCCGTAATCCCAATACATCCAATCGGGACTTTGATTATGCTCCTATTCGCAGCCAAAAATCGACCGTTTACCGAAATTGTTTGCAGAAATCGTAAAATAACTGCACGAAATCGGTTTCGAGCTATTGACGAGTCGAAATACCTTTCTAATACAGGCCCGCCTCGCGAATGGCCTCGACAGCCAAAGCAATCTGGTCGGGCGGCAAGACCAGCGCCATGCGCACGTGCCCCTCGCCCGAAGGACCAAAGCTCGCGCCCGGCGTCACCACAACGCCGGCCTTCTCCATGAGCTCCTCGCAAAACGCCATGGAATCGGTGCGACCACCGGGAAGCTTGGCCCACACAAACATAGAGCCATGCGCGTTGGGACGCTCCCAGCCCAGGCCCTCAAGACCGTCGCACAGGGCATCGCGGCGCTCCTGGTACTTCAGACGCTGCGCCTCGACCTCATCGCGCGGACCGTTCAGGCAGGCGATAGCAGCCTTCTGGATCGGGAAGAACATGCCAAAGTCGATCTGGCCGCGCAGCTTGGCAAAGGCAGAGACCACGTCCTCGCGGCCGACCAAAAAGCCGATACGCGCACCGGTGACGTTAAACGACTTGGAAAGCGAGAAGAACTCCACGCCCACCTCAAGCGCACCGGGATACTGCAAGAAGCTGCCGCCCGGCTCGCCGTCGAACACGATGTCGGAGTACGCGTTGTCATGGACGATGAGCAGGTCGTGCTCGCGGGCGAAAGCGATGATCTCCTCGTAGACCTCGGGCGTGCCCACCGAGCCGACCGGGTTTGCGGGCAGCGACACGATCATATACTTGGCACGATCGGCCACCTCGGGATCGATACCCGCCACATAGGGCAGGTAATTATGCTCGGCGACCAACGGATAGTACTCGAGCTTGGCATCGGCGATTTTGGCGCCCGCCTCAAAGACCGGGTAGCACGGATCGGGAACCAAAATGGTGTCACCCGGATCGAGCAGGGCCAGGCCCAAATGGCCCACGCCCTCCTGCGTGCCGTTGCACGACTGCACCATAGACGGCGTAATGCCGGAGACACCAAAGCGACGCTCATAGTAATCGCACACGGCTTGCTTGAGTTCGGGCAGGTCGCGCAGGGCATACTTCCACATCTCGGGATCTTGGGCTGCATGCGTGAGCGCCTCGACCACATGGTCGTACGGCTTAAAGTCGGGCGTGCCCACGCTCATGTTGTAAATGGTCTTGCCCTGAGCCTTCAGCGCGAGAAGTTTGTTGTTGAGCGAGGCGAAGACCTCCGCGCCAAAGCGGTCGAGACGCTGCGATGCCTGCATGGTGCCACCTTTCGATATGAAAAACGCGGCGCTCCGACAAGAGCGCCGCGCGATACGGGCCATCAGATTGCAAAAGTGTAACGCTTGCACCCGCTGTTTTGGTTCAATTTGGCAACCTTAGTCCATCGGATTGAGCGCGTCAATCTGGGCGAGCCACAGGCGCGAGCTGGCGTCACTCGGCATGCGCCAATCGCCGCGCGGGCTGAGCGTGACCGAGCCCACCTTGGGGCCATCGGGCAGGCAGCTGCGCTTAAACTGCTGGGCAAAGAAGCGACGGTAGAACGTGCGTAGCCACGTGTGAATGGTCTTGACGTCGTAGACGCCCTCGAAGCTCTTGAGCGCCATGCGGTAGATCTTGCCCGGCTCAAAGCCAAAACGCAGCAGGTAGTAGAGGAAGTAGTCGTGCAGCTCGTACGGGCCCACCAAATCCTCGGTCTTCTGCGCAATCTCGCCGTCGCCCGTGGGCGGCAGAAGCTCGGGGGACACCGGCGTATCGAGGATATCGAGCAAGACCTCGGCAATACGCCCGCCAAAAACATCAGCGGCATAGCGCACCAGATGGCGCACAAGCGTCTTGGGCACGCTCGCATTGACGGCGTACATGCTCATGTGGTCGCCGTTGTAGGTAGCCCAGCCGAGCGCCAGCTCCGACAGGTCACCCGTGCCGATGACAAAACCGCCGGCCTGATTGGCCAGATCCATCAGAATCTGCGTACGCTCGCGGGCCTGGCTGTTCTCGTAGGTCACGTCCTGCACGGCCGGATCGTGCTCAATGTCCTTGAAGTGCTGCTCCACGGCCGCGTTGATCGAAACCTCGCGGAAGCTCACGCCAAGGTCGCGAGCGAGCGACTCGGCATTCGACTTAGTGCGATGCGTCGTGCCAAAGCCAGGCATGGAAACCGCCGTGATACCCGTGCGCGGCAGCCCCAGCGCATCGAAGGCACGCACGGTCACAAGCAGCGCCAGCGTGGAGTCCAGACCGCCTGAAAGACCGATGACAGCCGCCTTGGTACCCGTATGGGCAAGACGGGTCTTGAGGCCCGCGGTCTGCAGGTCGAGGATGGTCTCGCAACGTTCGGCCAGGTCACCATGGTCGGCCGGAACAAAGGGTGCGCGGGGGAAGACACGGTCGATGCCGAGTGCATCGCGCAGGACAGGCTCTTCGGCCAACACGCCCTCAAAAGAGAACTCAACGGTCGTGGCCTCCGGCGCATCGTCCGCGCGCGTCCACGTCGTCGAGCGACGGCGCTCGGCAACCAGACGATCGAGGTCGACATCGGCAACCGCCATGTCGCAGGTAAGCAGTTTGGTGGCGGCCAGCTTAGAGCCGTTTTCGTAGATCAGGTTCTCGCCCGCAAAGACCATGTCGGTCGTAGATTCGCCCTCACTCGCATCCGCGTAGGCATAGGCGCAGTACAGGCGCGCACTCTGGTTGGAGATGAGGCTGCGGCGGTAATCCGCCTTGCCGATAATCTCGTCCGAGGCCGACGGGTTGAGGATCACCGTCGCGCCAGCAAGCGCCATCTCGGTCGAGGGGGGCGCCGGTACCCACAGGTCCTCGCACACCTCGACACCCAGCACCAGATCCTCGGCACCTTCATCGCAGCAGCGGTAGACAAGCTCCGAGCCAAGCGGCACCGGACCCTGACCAGCAAATTCAATCCACACGGGATCGGCCGGCGCCGGAGCAAACCAGCGGCGCTCATAAAACTCTCCGTAGTTGGGCAAGTACTTTTTGGCCGTAAGGCCCAAAAGCTCGCCCGCACAGCACACGGCGGCGCAATTGTAGATGTTTTCGGCCACCGCGACGGGAAGACCGATGGTAAAGACGACCGGCAACTCACGGGTTTCATCGAGGATATGCGCCAGAGCAGCCTCGCAGACATGCAGCAGTGTGCGATTATGGAACAGGTCGGCCGCGGTATAGCCGGTCAGGTTAAGCTCGGGCAGCACCAGAGCATGAACGCCGCGCTCGGCAGCATCGCGAACAGCCGCCAGCGCAACCTCGACATTGCCCTCGACATCGGCGACGCGAATCTGCGGCGACGCCGCCGCCACACGCAAAAAGCCATCGTTCTTATTAGCCGAAACGCAGCATTGCCTTGTTGATCTGGACACTGGAGGCCCCTTCTACCCTGAGATTCAGTCTAACGGACGTTCACATATCTCTAACTAGCCAAAGCAACCTCCCAGTTTACTGAGACGCCAACCTGTGCTAAGAGCATGTATTCCAAAAATATCTTTAATTAAAAAAGGAGAAATCGATAATCGACTTCTCCTTTAAGCGAGGCAAGTAAATTCCGAAACTAATGGCAGAATTTATCCATGTAGTCCTCAAAGTCGAACACTTCTACCACGACGCCCTCTTCCTGAGACTCTTTCAGTTGCTCCAAGAGATCTTTGTTAATAACGTCCATGTAGAAACCTCCTCTATCTAATCAATTGTAGTATATCTGCTTTCATGCAATTATCAACCAACTTGTTTAATTGCTCCTCGCTTGCCGATAGTCCCTCTTTTTTCAAAATGTCGCACACCTCGTTCTTAGTAATCGGCTTTTCAAACAACGAAAGCAAAGCGAACGAAAAATCATTAACCGCACACATTCTATGGGTGGCACAACTCAGCAGTACTCTTAACCCCTCTTTTGAGCGTCCGACTTCTTTAACAAACGAACTTTTAACCAATTGAAAACCATTATCGTGCATTACATAATCGGCATCGATATTTGTATTCAGCAATCCATAATGCAACAGTTCTTCTATCGCCCTTGTCAGCTCGAGGTCGCCCTGATCAAGAATAAGAGAAATGCTACAATCGGCCTCCAATAAACGGGCCAACTTAAGGTATACCAACTGGGAAACAGCATAGACATGATGGTATTCAGAATTATAGAAGTAGGCAAATGGCTCAACGAGCACGACAGAGGTCTTGGAATCCAGCCAGATTCGATCAGCTGGATTTAGACTAGTTAGCCGTCGCTTTACTTTGGTCAAATGTCCCTTATACCTGACAGCGTGAATAGAATCTAGGATCCAGGTCACCTCTGAAATATGAAGGCGCTGGGGCAAGTCAATTGTGTCGCTACCGTTTATGACCTCTTGCATATAAAAATCAATATGATGCTCATCAGATAAGGATTTTGCTTCATTTAAAGTTAAACCAGTGCCTGAAACATAATCCACTTCGAGGCGCAAATCCTCATATTGGGACTTCGGCATTACAGAGACACCATACTTATCGGGATGATTCCAAACATCCGACCCCATAACGAGACCAAAATTCGTAAATCCTCTCGTGGAATATGGAACACCACATACCTGTTTTGAATAATTCAAAACATTCTCTGTATAAGCTAAGGTGTTCAGAGCCTCTTCTTTAGTTTCGGTCGGAAAGCCAATCATAAAAAATAGATGAACAGGAATACCCGCATTGAGACAATCATGGATATTGCGATCAATCCAATCAACTCTCGTGTTCTTCTTCATTAGATCAAGAACTCTTTGGTTGTATGACTCGAGGCCAAACTGAATCTGCCTACATCCACTTTGGTATATCTTGTTAAAAACTTCTGTACTTAGGGTTGGAGAGAACCTCGTTTCTCCATGCCAGAAAAACGTTTTTCCCGATGCGTTTATTTCATCCGCGAGTTGCTCCATTCTTTTGCCTTCGAATGTTTCATCCACAAAAGAGAAAACTCTCGTGCCGTATTTTTCATTTAACCGACACATTATTTCAAATACTCTCGATATAGGCATCTTTCGGTAACAACCACCGGTAGCACCGGGAATGGTGCAGAAGGCGCAATGATTAAAACACTGCCTAGAGGAATAAACCGGCAATATTAACTCAGGCATGAAGTATTTAGAAAGGGCGAAGCCATCGAAATCGGGAACTGTATCGTTGATAAATGTTTGCTCAATCCGATGGTTTTTATATATCTTTCCACCTTTAGCATGGCAAAGGTTTGGAACACAGTCGAGATTGTCATCACCAGAGTCAAGAGCCTCAAGAAGACGTGCAAGCGGCTCTTCGCCGTCATACATCATTATCGAATCAATGTATTCAAAAAAGGGATGCCATTCTTTCATGCAGTCATCTGCTAAACGAGTAATGTAATTGCCGCCCAATGAGACGTGTTTAACAGATGGACATTCTTCCTTAATCAGTTTCGCTAACGTAACTGCAGAAATCAATTGGAAACAGCCGCTCACCGAAATCCCAATAAACTCGATTTTTTCCCTCTGAATACGCTTAAGAAAGGCAGTTTCATAGAAGGAAATAAACGGATTATGCAAGGTATCTGCAAGCGATTTCATTATTTCTGGTGTCGAATAATAATCATAGGGCAGATCTATGGAGTTGAACGTGTATTTAACTCCATATGAGACGTGATTTATGATATAAAGTGCATTTCTAAAAATGTTTTCAGCATATTGTCTTTCTTTTAGATTAAAGTATCTCTTCGATCTGAAAATATCTTTTGCCTCGTCAACATTAAGTGCCGACTTTTGTATCAACTCGATTGTTAATTGAACATTCGAACTAAACGAATCCTTTGATTCCCGATACCTTTTACAGCACTCTTCGACATGTCTAAAAGATAGGAGGTCATCGTAAAATTCCACGTTTAAGTCAACAATGTCAACTTTGTATTGTTCAACCTCTTGAAGATATGACTTCAAAACAGGCAAGGCAAGATACGGCCCCACTGGACTCCATCCTGGGGGAAATACTAAAAGCGTTTTAGGCATATCAACGTCACATCTTTCGCAAATAATTCAATTGAAACACAACTACCATCATAATTGAAAATACACCAAGTCCTGTAACGAGAATTGAGAACATCGCGATGCTCGTGAACAGCGAAACAAGAAGTGTTGAAATAACAACAGCAACCGATTGCAAAGACTCCCTAATTGAAAACAGGCTTATCGATTCAGATCCGTCTCTCGCCAAATCCTGCAGCGATGTTATGAGAAGCACATCTTGAATGGCGTTTCCGGCACCGACGATAAAAAGGAAAATAAACGATATCCCAGACGCATAGCGATAGCCAAACGCCAGATACGCACCGAGCGCAAGATACGTCACAAAACAATATGATTTAACGCAATCGGAACCACTGATTAAACGACCATATATTGTATTTCCGAACAACAGTCCGATTGTAAGACTACTCTGAAGGAATCCGTATTGTATCGATGACGAGTCAAATTGCAATTGCGCTATAGCTGGCAAAAGAGAATTCAGAGAGCCGAATGCCACGCCACTAGAAATATCGATTAATAGGAAACCAATTGCCAAGTGCTTCGCGCTAAGATCACTAAATGCAGTCCTGTTTTTTTCATTTTTGCTTATTCCCTCTTTATCATTAACCTCGATAATCGACGGAACATCTCGCAGCAACCAGAACGACGCGGCAAAAGAAAGCGCGTCTAATGCAAGAACAGCCTCCGCCCCAAATTGAGCGACAACAAAACCGCCGGCAACTGGCCCCAGAACCATCATCAAATTCTGCAGGAACCCAAACGAATTATTAATTACGTCGCGATTGATACTATTCGTATTGGCTCTTAACAACGAGTAAAAGCAGGGCATTTCTACCGTTCGGCAAAGCGATACCGCGCACGTAATAGCAAACATACTCCATTTACTATCAACAAAAATATAGCAAACGAATAATCCCGCGCGAATTAAGTCTGCCAATCTCATGGCCTGCAGTGTCCCGATACCCATCTTCTGAGGCAGCTGCGCGAGCGCAACTGAAAACAGAGAGGGGGCAAATCTGCAGCAGACCATCAAAGCAGTTGCAGAAACATCGTGAGTTACCTCGTAAATCAGCATTGGCAAAGCAATATTCGCACACCAATTGCCTATTTCGCTTATCCCTCTAGCAATATATAGGACCCGAACCGGACGGCTAGCTCTCAATACCGTGAACATCACGATTAACCTCGTATTTCAGGCCTCGTTCATCCCTTAATAGGAATCCATAATCAACCAAGTACCGCCTCAACACGGCATAATCAGGATAGAGCTGTGACAGCACACGATTAACCTGAAGCTCCGTATAACTTGTATTTAATTCAAAGAAAGAGACGGCCCATAGCAGCATGATTCTTTTATAGCTTTCCTTTTTTGGAATTGAAACCAGCTCGCCATTCTTGAGAAATCGTTTTTTAAAGTCTATTAGCTCATCCATTCACATCCTCCATTTCATACGCATCTAATACTAAAAATGCATACGCTTTAGGTCATCGCATTCAGCTTCTTTATTCGAACTAAACTCGAACTAATCTAAATTATTTGCTCAGACACTCTTCGAAAGCTCGTTTTTCACTCTGAGTAAAATGCCCTTCCCAGTCAGTCCACGAACAGGAAGGCAACTCACAACGAGCGGAGTCGAAGCCCTCTGCCGTCGGTCGCTCAAAATGCACGATAACCTTTTCGATATCGCCATCTGTAATCAGGTCAGAATGAATGACCTCGGTTCCATCTTCGAATGTCATATACGGGTACATCACGTAAACCACCTCGCAAACATAAATCCAGTTTAGCATCAAGCTATTGCACCAAAGACAGCAGGCCCCCTTGATGAGTTGATGGTATCTGTTAAATGTCACGTACGATTCACATCTGGTGGGTACCCTGATGGCTACACGAAACGAAGCAGATTTACACCGGGAGGACCCCGTATGGCAACCAAGTACACCGACGCGCCGCGCACGCGCGTCATGACACCGGCCGCGCTCAACAACGGCGTGCACGAGAACCATTCCATCGGACAGACCATGGCCATCGCGCCCAAAAAGGGCCTGTTCGATGACATTTCCATTCCCCAGATCATCGCCGGCGCCGCAGCTGCCGCCACGAGCGTGGCGCTTGCTTCAAAGATCGGCATTGCCGGCTCGGTGATTGGTGCCGCTGTGAGCTCAGTCATCACTGTTGTGTCCTCGCAGGTCTATCGCCACTTTATCTCCGCCAGCGCCGAAGCAATCAAGGGCACGCATGCCGCTGTCGACTACCCTACCGGCGCCTACGAGCCCGTTGAGCCCAATGTCGAGGAGCACCTAGGTGGCGCCGCAACCACGCAGGAGATGCGCCAGGTTGCGGGACGCGCGACCACGGCGCGCGTCGCTCCCAACAGCCTGCGCGCCAAGGCGGCGGCTGAGCGCAGCCAGACGCAAAAGAAGGTCATCGTCTTCTCGATCGCTATCGCCATCGTCGCGGTCATCGCCTGCGCCGGCGCCATCCTTATCACCACTGCCGGTGAGGGTCTGGGCGAGCGTCCCGAGCCAATCCTGTCGTCGCGCACGACCGAGAGCGATGCAAATGGCAACACCCAGTCGCAGGATCAGCAGGCACAGACGGACGATACGCAAGACAGTTCTACCTCTGCCAATTCGTCCTCGAACACCCAAAACCAATCGCAGGGCGTCGATTCCTCTGCGAACAACAGCGGCACGCAATCCGGCACGACTGACTCAAGTCAAACGACTGACGGCTCTCAACCGAGCACGGGCGACCAGGCGAATGGCAATACACCGAGTACGGGATCTACCGACAACAGCAACACCAACAGCTCGAGCGGAACCGCGTCCGGCACGGCATCTGACAGTTCAAGCCAAGGCGCGACATCGGGCAACTAGGCACATTTGCCTCTCATAGATAACCGACCTGTATAACGGGCGCGAATCGACAGCGGTTCGCGCCCGTTTGCCTTGGGCGCCGCCATGGCGAGCGCCATGCGATGGTAAGATGCTTTACATGTGTAAAGAGGAGATTTGCCATGAGCAAGACAATAGTTAGGCCCACGCTTTCACTGGGCAACCACATCTATCTGTATCGCCTGCTGCGCGATGCGATTGGATGCGGCAAGCAAACGTTTATGACGCAGGTCGAAGAGGCGCTCGCCGCTGGCGACATGACCGCTTATGACCTGGGCTTCGAATCCACGCGCGAGCTGCTCGAAGAGCTTGACGACTGCATTAAGCTGACCGTCTTTAAGGGCGGTCGCCTGTATGCCACCGTCATCGCCAACGAGGCCTGGGATGCCGCCCTTGCCAAGGGCGAGGACAAGCCCAAGACCGCCAAGGGCGCTAAGCAGTCCTACAAAAAGAAAAAGCGCGGTGAGAAGGACCTCAAGGCTGTGCGCCCCAAGCACGTTAAGCGTCCCGAACCAGAAGCCGCGGTTGAAGCTGTGCCGGAGCCCGAGCCCGAGACAGAGATCGAAGTCGCTATTGAGGTGGCAGCGGAAGCCGAAACCGAAATCGCCGCCATGACCGATCCCGAAGTCATGCCAGAGCAGGAAGCCGCTGTGGAGCTCAACGAGGCATCCAAGTCGACAACCGAAGAGGCGGCTGGCCAGCCCGAGGCGCCCGTGTTCCAGAACCACGATGCCTTTGGCGACAACACCGAGGACAATCAGTCCGACGAGCTCGCGGATCAAGATGCTGCCGAGGCAACACCGGAGCCCGAGGCGCCCCAGCCTGCCATCTCGCTCACGGTTGTCTACGACCCCGAGAACGCCAACGCCGGCATCACCACCATGGTATCCACGCCGGTCGAGGCCAAGCCGAACGTCGAGGCAGAGGACACTCCGCAGGCCGATGCCAAAACCGGGACCGAAGACACGTCCATCTCCGTGGAACCGACAGATTCCATAGCTAAGCCAGAAGCGGCATCTGAGTCTGCACCTGTCATTGAGTCCGCATCCGCACCCGCCTGTGACCAGGCTCCCACACCTGCACCGACTCCGGTCCCCAATTCAGCACCGGCCCCCGCTCCCGCAGCACCGACCATCCCCGGGGACTTCCCCATCGATTTCGCGACCGAGGTCTTCTGCCCTAGCCCGCTGCTGCACCAGCTGTCGACTTATCTCCCCTACGGCGCTGACACCCTCGGCATCGTCGGCGAGTACTACTGGATCGCTCGCGAGCGCGGTACCATCGAGGCCGGCCGTAACCGCGCGTGCTTCCCCCTGCGCTACACACAGGCCGGCAAACGCCACGAAGTCACCGTACGCATTCGCCGCAACACCACCGGCGGCCTCGGAGCCACCTGGGCCATCGACAAGGTCGAAGCCCCGGTCGAGTAAAAAACGGCCTCGGATAGCCAATTGACCATCCGAGGCCGTTTGAATTCAGGCCTTTTAGTTGTCATCGGCGCATATAGACACCAGAGAAGCAAGCTCATCCTCAAGTTGCGGAGCAAAGTATCTAAAAGAAACCTGCGCTCCGGTCGGTATCGACTCAATCATATTCGCAGCATTATCTGAAACTCGGTACGATGCAGTTTCACCTGTCTTCAAATCCTCTATTGAGCAGACAGCGTCTTCAGCATCATTCGACCTAAGCACGCCTTTTCCTTGTAACATCACATCGGCATGCCCGCCAGCTATTTCTAATGAACCTGAGTCTGTCGCAGTCACTTCTCCGGAACCTCCGCGCGATATCTCTTCCTTTGTTGAACAGCCCACCAATGAAGCCATCAGCACCAAAGACAGAGCTAGACGAATCGCCCTACTTCGAAAAAGTCGTTCCATAAGTCCACGCATAATAGCTCTGATCATACTTCAGGAAGGATAAAGATGAATTCCAGCCGTCCGCTATGCCAATCATCTGCCTTGTCTCTCCAGTTTTCTTACCAGTAAGTGTGGCGTAAGCCTCCGCTGTTACAGAATGGGCTGATCCGTTGTACAAACTCGCATGTAAAACATTCGGTCTATTAGAGTTAATCTCATTTTGAATGCTCGCGATAGCCGGAGAGGAGACAGTGCGGGCGATAAGAGCACTTCCTCTGCTTGCGCAGTAATTTGTAAACCCCGTTGCACAGGTTGATATCGGCGTTCCGCCCAAAACAACGCCGGGAACAGTCTGTTCTTCAGCGGAAAGAGCATGGGTATTGGTGTAATTCCATATCTGCATATATTGCGAAGGGTCGCTATATAAATTGGCAATGCCATACAGTTCCGCAACGTTCGAAAAAGCGGTCACCATACAAGCATAGTGGGCAGTAAGCCTCTTAATCTCGCTTTCATCATATGACATAAACTGAGAAATGGAACGAAATCCAGATACTGTGTAATCCTGCATTTGAGTTGCGTAAATTACGACATCGTTCCAGCTTGAAGGTTTATTCGATAAAACGACAGGCCGTCCTTCTATGGAAACAGCCGGGATTGTTCTTCCGCAATTTGTTGTTATTGAACCGTCCAAAGATTGCACACCGAATTCGAATGGATTGATCATTACGACTGGGTTATTGAAAGAATAAGACTCAACACCAAGATCTCCTCCCCGATCCATAGGGCTGACTAAGCCGTCTCCAAAACGATATCCCGTAAGTATTTCATCATCTGAAGCATCTAAAACCAAATAGCCCGCGGCTCTATTGAATGTCACAACCGGAACAATGTAGCCAAGCGGGGACCCATCAACGTCTACAAAAGGAATAGGGTCAGAAGGCGTATACGAAGAGCCGAGGAGTCCCTTTATATATTTATCGGCAAGCTCTTGCGCAATTTCTGAAGTAAATTGTATCTGCTCACCATCAATATTGCCCGTCGAAGCAAAAACCTCTTTCGGACGTGCGGCTAAGGCGACAATTGAAGACGCGACAAGTTGCAGAAAACGACGACGCGAAAGCATATGTTCTTCTTTCTAGAGGAGCGACTTATAAGATACTCCTATTCTATAACCTTTTTTGTAACGTTACAGCACTGGTTATATTTCAATTCGATTTGCTTATGTCCTTGTAACCCAATACGTCTTTACGTTTTAAACGGAATTAGAAAATCACTCATAGCAAAAACGGGCTTTAATCCCAAAGAGATGACTTTGATTATGAATCAAACCAGCAGCCAGGGCATAGCTGCAGTGCAATTGCTACAAGAAAGGCCGCCCTTGCTGGCGGCCTTTCTACTTGCTACTAGTCACGCGTGAGCTTGCGGTGAATACGATGCGGCTGGGCTGCGTCCTCGCCCAAGCGCTCGATACGGTTGGCCTGATAGGCCTCGAAATTGCCCTCGAACCAATACCAGTTGCCCGGATTCTCGTCGGTGCCCTCCCACGCCAGAATGTGCGTGGCGACGCGGTCCAGGAACATACGATCGTGGCTAATGACCACCGAGCAGCCCGGGAACTCGAGCAGCGCCGCTTCGAGCGAGGACAGCGTCTCGACGTCGAGGTCGTTCGTAGGCTCGTCGAGGAGCAGCAGGTTGCCGCCCTGCTTGAGCGTAAGCGCCAAGTTCAGACGGTTGCGCTCGCCGCCGGAGAGCACGCCAGCGCGCTTCTGCTGGTCCTGGCCCTTAAAGCCAAAGCTCGCCACATAAGCGCGGCTCGGAACCTCGGTCTCGCCCACCATCATGTGGTCCAGGCCGTCCGAGACGACCTCCCATAGGTTCTTATCGGGGTCGATGCCGGAACGGTTCTGGTCGACGTAAGAAATCTTGACGGTCTCGCCCACCTCGAGCTCGCCCGAAGTCAGCGGCTCCAGACCCACAATCGTCTTGAACAGTGTGGTCTTGCCCACGCCGTTGGGACCGATCACGCCCACGATGCCGTTGCGCGGCAGCGTAAACGAAAGATCGTCGATGAGCACACGGCCATCGAACTCCTTGTGCAGGTGATGGGCCTCGAGCACCTTGTTGCCCAGACGCGGGCCCACAGGGATGCGGATGTCGGTCCAGTCGAGCTTCTGGCTTGCGCGGGCCTCGGCCTCCATCTCCTCGTAGCGAGCCAGACGGGCCTTGTTCTTGGCCTGGCGAGCCTTGGGCGAGCTGCGTACCCACTCGAGCTCGGCCTCCATGCGCTTGGCGAGCTTGGCGTCACGGTTGCCCTGGGCCTCGATACGCGCGGCCTTGGTCTCCAGATACGTGGAGTAATTGCCCTTGTAGGGATAAAGGTGACCGCGGTCGACCTCGCAGATCCACTCGGCAACGTTATCCAGGAAGTAGCGATCGTGTGTGACGGCAAGCACCGCGCCCTGGTAGTTGTGCAGGAAGTGCTCGAGCCACAGGATCGACTCGGCGTCCAGGTGGTTCGTGGGCTCGTCGAGCAGCAGCAGGTCGGGAGCCTCGAGCAGCAGCTTGCACAGGGCCACGCGACGGCGCTCGCCGCCAGAGAGCACGTTGACCGGCATGTCGGAATCGGGCAGCTGCAGGGCGTCCATGGCCTGGCCGAGCTTGGAATCGATATCCCAGCCGTCGGCGGCATCGATCTCGTCCTGGAGCTTGCCCATCTCGGCCATAAGGGCGTCCATGTCGCAATCCGGGTCGCACATCTCCTCGCCGATCTTATTGAAGCGATCGACCTTGGCGATCATATCGCCAAACGCCATGCGCACGTTCTCGATGACAGTCTTGTCGTCGTCGAGCGGCGGCTCCTGCTGCAGGATACCCACGGTGTAGCCGGGGGTGAGCCTGGCATCGCCGTTGGAGACCTCCTCAATGCCGGCCATGATCTTGAGCAGGGTCGACTTGCCCATGCCGTTGGGACCCACGACGCCGATCTTGGCACCGGGGTAGAAGCTCAGGGTCACGTCGTCAAGGATTACCTTGTCGCCATGGGCCTTGCGAGCCTGATACATCTGGTAGATAAACTCCGCCATATGTCTGTCCTATCCTTTCTACCTGCTGTTTCCCTATTCTTGATTCGCTTTAGTGGAAACGAAATGAGAAAACCAGCTCTGAAACTTAACGAAAAAGGGGCATGGTTGCCCACACCCCCTAATACTACCTGGGAAAAGTCCCCCGGAACATACTATGAACTGCGTACGCTAGTTTTCCGCAACCTTAGCGAACGGCTCGCTGCGATTTACGCCACAGCAGATACGAATAGGCGTAGGCAGCTCCGGCCGAACCAAACGCCAGAGCCGCAATCACCGCGGCGACGACTTCACTCGAAAGCACGCTGCCCGCCACGCCCATCACAATCAGGCCAACACCCAGCACCATAAAGCAGGCACCGCCAAAGCGCTGCGTACGGCGCCAGTTCTCGGGATCGGCAAGCGCCCAGGGCGTCTTGATACCGAGCGTATAGTTCTGCTTCACACGCGGCAAGTAGTTGCCTACGCCGATGAACAGCAAACCGACAGCACCGGAAATCAGCACGTTGACCGAACCGACCGCCGGCACCACGCCCCAGACCGTAAGCTCTCCCAGCCAGCTTATGGCGCACATGAACAAGGTGAAGGCAATTACGAAGCCCTGATAGAACTTACCCGAGGTTCGATATGCCTCACCTTTGGGATCGATGCGCGGCACCACGCAGAACATTGCGAGAAGCGCCAGAGGCAGCACGCCGAGCGCGGAGGCCATCCAGCTAGGACCCCAACCATCGACGGCGCCGTTCGCGCCCCAGTGCGTGGGAATCTGTGCAGGCAAGCTCGGCATCACCATGAGGTGCGCTACGACATTGGCGACGCACAGAACGACCAGCGCAATCCACACGCGCGACGATACCCCCGTGGGGTGAATGCCCTTGTTTTCGTTATTCATCCTTATCACCTTCCGTGTTTGTAAAGCCCATAAACCAGCCAATCAAGTCCTGCATGACGGTGGTGTTTAAGCTGTAAACGATGTTTTGGCCATGGCGCTCGTCGGTCACCAACCCGGCGTTTTTGAGCGTCGCCAAGTGATGGCTCAATGACGGCTTGCTAATGTCAAAATGCTCGGCAAGCTCCCCGGCCGTACAATTGCCCTCGCGCAGCAGTTCCAAAATGTGACGTCGTGTAGGATCGGCCAGCGCTTTAAAACCCTCTCCCGGCATAGGACCTCCTCTCACTATCTCTCACGACGCGCACACTATACTCGTTATTTAGATGTTTGTCTAACTATCTAATCTTGTACTCAAAAAAAATAGCCGCCTCCGCGTAATGCGAAGACGGCCACTTCTCACGCCATAAACGTGTTTCGGAGTTGGCTAACCCGCGGCAACGGGTGCCATCTGCTTCATCTTATGCGAATCCCGATCTCATTTCAACAAGCCCCTAGGGCCCAAATGGAATCGTGATAATCCCTATAATGGCGATAGCCCAAACACGATCCGCTTCCCCATCGGAGGACATCTATGACCGAAACCGCAGCCGCAGCTCCCGCCGAGACACGCGACACCAAGCTCGAGATCATCATGGGCCGCGAGGCGCTCAATAAACTCGCCAACGCCACGGTGCTGGTGCTGGGCTGTGGCGGCGTGGGATCCAACTGCTGCGAAGCGCTCGCGCGCGGCGGCATCGGCCATTTTGTGATCCTGGACAAGGACATCATCGCGCCCAGCAACATCAACCGCCAGGCCATCGCCTTTCATAGCACCATCGGCAAGCGCAAGGTTGACGTGATGGAAGCCATGATCCACGACATCAATCCCGCCGCCAGCGTTATCAAGCGCACCGAATACCTGCTGAGCGACAACATCGATGATTTCTTCGCGAGCGTTTTGGAGCAGACGGGCGGCAAGCTCAACTACGTCGTCGACGCCATCGACACCATCTCGGCCAAGCTCACCATTGCCAAATATGCTCAGGACCATGGCATCCGTTTGGTTAGCTCCATGGGCGGGGCCAACAAACTCCATCCCGAGTGCCTCCGCTTTGCCGACATCTTCGATACGGTACGTGACCCCATGAGCCGCATTATGCGCAAAGAATGTAAGAAGCGCAGAATCAAGAGCCTACATGTACTGTTTAGCTGCGAGGAATCGGTTAAGACACAGCCCCGCGACCCTTCCAACATCCACGAGCGCACCGAGCTGGGAACTGCCAGTTTTATGCCGCCCATCATGGGTCAAATGATTGCCGGCGAGGTTATCCGCCAGATCAGCGGGCGCGGCACCGAACGCGTACGCTCCGATGGCCAGCGCCTGGACTAGCAGGATGTCCTGCGATGGAACCGCGATTCTTTGACACGCATTGTCATCTTGATTTGATGCTCAGCCCCGATGCTGCAGCCAGCGAGTCGGCGGCGTTGGGTCTGGGGCTCTTTGACTGCGGGGTCGACCCACGCGACTTCGCGGCAGCAAAAAAGCGGGCCAGCCGCCACCCAAACATTATCGCGGGCGCCGGCCTCCATCCCTGGTGGCTCGCCGACGGCCGCTGCGGTCCTGCCGAAGTCAATCTGCTTTGCGAAGTTGCTGCCCAAGAGCGCTATATCGGCGAAGTCGGACTCGACTTTTCCGCGCGCTTTGCTGGAAGTGAGCTGCTACAAATACAGGCACTTAACCGGCTCTGCGATACACTCGTGCAGCATCCTCTTACCGGGCGCGTGATATCAATTCACGCCGTTCGTTCAGCGGGAGCCGTACTGGACGTCCTCGAATCGCATGGACTACTCATCCCAAACTCCGACTCCCCCGTTATCATCTTCCACTGGTTTAGCGGCACTTCGGACGAACTCGTCCGCGCGCGTAATGCGAGCTGTAATTTTTCCGTCAACGAACGCATGCTTGCGTCTAAACGTGGACGTGAATATGCCCGACAGATTCCACTCGACCGTCTACTGCTCGAGACCGATGCGCCGGCCGAGCCAAACACAGAAACAAGCGCGCAGTCGCTCATCAGATCGCTCACAAGGACCTCGGAACACATCGCCTCACTCAAAAACTGTGACATAAAGCGCATCGAATCGGCAGTTTTAGCAAATGCGCACTCTGTATTTGACCTTCGCTAACCCCTGTGGGCAAAAAATGCCAAGGGACATGCGAATCACACAACGCAGTCCCTATTGGAAGGCAGTACAATTCGGCAGCATTACACCAATTCGTGCATGAGATCACAGTTGCGTGCATACAATTCGTCAAAGATATGACGACGCGACGCATATAACTCGTGGGCAGCCATATCGGGCACGATTGTTTGCGCAACGCCAAGGACTTGGGCGAGTTCATCCCATGATGCATAGGCGCCACCTGCGAGAGCTGCCATGATGGCATCACCGAAGCATGCGCCCACCGTAACCTTGGCAACCGAGACCTCGCGCCCGCATACGTCGGCGATAGCCTGCATCCAAACTGGATTCTTGGTTCCACCTCCGACAAGCATAATGCGCCCAATTGGCAGTCCATGCTCTCGCTCGATAATGTCGACATGGGATGCAACGGTATACGCGACGCCTTCCAAGGCGGCGCGAACCATATGGGCTCGCGTATGCCTTCCGGTCAGGCCAAAGAAGACGCCACGCGCCTCGGGATCGTTGAGCGGAGTACGCTCCCCCGCAAAGTACGGCAGACACACGAGCCCATCGGCACCCGGCGCCACATCGGCGGCATCATGCGCCATAACCGAATATGCATCGGGGCCACCGTGGCCCTCGGCCTCCACGGCGTCGCGATACAGCTCTTGGCGCAACCACGATGTGAGCGCACCCGCCGTATTGGTCCCCGCGCAGATCCCGTAAGTTCCGGGAATGATAAACGTCCCTGGCCACAGGCGGGCATCATCGACCATATGATCAGCTAGGTAGATGAAATACGCCGCGCTCCCCAACTGAACCATCATATCGCCGGGACGAAATACACCCGTCGAAATGGCCTCGGCACCAGAGTCGCCCGTTCCCACTAAGACAGGTGTCCCTGCCGCGAGCCCCGTCGCCTCAGCCGCACACTGCGTAATCACCCCGGCAATATCGGTAGCCGACATTACCTCCGCCATCTGGTCAGGCCGGCAGAAACGAGCACATTCCCGAGCATCAACCTTCCAAGTGTAGCGGTCATATAGGGGAAGAAAATCCTCCGCTAAATAACGGTCCACCGTAAAACGCCCCGTCAACTTTGCGCATAGAAACGATGACGCCGTCAGGAACTTCGCGGCACGTTCGTGCACCTCGGGCATATTCTGCTTAAACCACAAGATCTTGGGAGCAATATCTGACGAACAGGGATCGTGCCCGAAAAGCTCGCGTGCGCGATCTGACCCATATTCGGAAAGGAGCTCGTCAATCTGCGGCTTCGAACGTGCATCGACTCCATACAAAATCGCGGGCGCCAGCGCGTTGCACTCGGTATCGACCGGCACGCAGTCGCAACCCAATGCGGAAAGGCCCACGCATCCAATCTGCGCCGCGTTAACCCCCGATCGCACCACCAGCTCGCGCGACAAGCGGCAAAAATCGCCCCACCAAACTGCCTCCGCATCATGCTGATACCATCCATCACGCGGGTTGTCCGTCTCGTGTCCACAAGAGGCTTGGCAAACGATGTTGCATCGATCATCGATTAAAACGCCTTTAGAGGCGCTTGTCCCAATATCAATACCCAGATAGAGCGCCATAGGTGCCTACTCCCCTCGCGCCGCACGAGCGGCAGCCATAAAACGAACTACCCGCTCAACATCAACCGGGGCATCCAGCTTTCCGTCGCGCTTTAAGCACGTGCCGACAAACGCGCCATCGTAGTGAGCAAATACGTCAGCCACGGTATTTTCGCGACAACCGGTGCCACATACCACAGGTACTTCGCCAACACGCTCGCGGACCTCATCGGCAAGCTCGCCCGAAGCGCCACGACCGGCAGCCGAACCGCCGATGACCATCGCATCCGGTAGGCAATTAAAGAGAAGTGAATCGGCAATGTCCGCAGTCGTGCGGTCGTTGAGATAAACCTCCCCCTCGCTCGTGATGAAATGAAAAAGCTTGAGGTCGTCCAGGCGCAGCGCCGCCTTGCGACGCATGGTGTGAGCGAAATCTCGGTTAATCAGCCCGAGATCACCGGCCCAGGCACCGCAAAAATTGCAGCGCGTGAACTGCGCATCGACGGCAGCGCACAGCTCGATTGTGGCATCACCATCGTAAATTGCCTCAGCTCCCCAAGGGGTCGACAAATCATGGGACAGAGTCCCGATTACATGGCCCATCGATGCAAGGGTTGAGGGAGAAACGTGCTGCTCATAGGGCATCGAGAGCTCATTGGTAATCAAAATGCCATCGACACCGCCCTGCTGCAACGCCTCGAGATCGCGCTTGGCGGCTTCCACGACCTGCGATACGCTTCCGCCCGGGTAATACAGCGGATCGCCCGGCAGAGGACGCAGGTGCAGCATTCCGATAACCGGCTTTTCGTTCTTGAACATCGAAGTTAGAAACGACATAACGTGCTCCTTCATAGGGTTATTGCAGGGACGTTACTCCCCCAGCACCTCGACGTACACCTTTCGCTTCTGCGGACCGTCAAACTCCGCAAGATAGATGTTCTGGGCACTTCCGCACACGATGTGGCCATCTTGGACGGGAAAGAAGCAACTGTTTCCACAAATCATGCTCTTGATATGCCCACAGGAGTTGTTGCCGGTGGCTCCATAGCTCGGCAGGAAGTGTGCATGCGCATAGGGGGCATCGAGTGGGGCGATGCGATCAAGCGTCTCCATAAGATCCGTCTCCACGCAGGGCAGCCCCTCGTTTACCACGATTCCACAGGTCGTATGCGACAAAATAATCGCCGCCAAGCCATTGGTCACCGAGCTGCGTTCGATGGCAGCGTGCACGTCTTCGGTAATATCGATGAACTGGTCCGGAGCAGTCGATAGATAGCTCAATGTCTCGAGCGTCACCATGTTTACTCATCTCCTTCAAGAAAACGCAGGGCATTACCCCAGTAGAGCCTTTCTCGCGCATCATCGCGCATGGGCACGGTATCGAGCGCCCGCTTGAGTTTGAATGCACGGAAGCGCGGCGTATTGCTGGCGAACATCACTTGATGCGATAGCGCGCGCTCATACCACAGCGGCCCCATATCGACCGTGAAAAGACGCTGCATCATCTCCTCGGGCGAATCGATGTAAGTGATAGAAGTGTCCGTGTAGCAGTTGGGATACTTGAGCAGCATCGCCACGGTCTCGCGCACCCAGGGCCAGCCAAAGTGGGTCAAACTAAAACGCACATTTGGATGCGTTGCGATTGTGTGCTCAAATGCAAGCGGGTTACTGCGCGAGAGCTCTGCACCCGGCTCCCAAGACATACCGGCATGAAAAACCACCGGCTTGTTATAGCGCTCGCACAGCTCGTAAAGCGGCTCGGCCACGGCATCTTCGGGGGCAAAACCCTGCTTTGCCGGATGCAGGCAAAGCCCCTTTGCCCCCAACTCGGTAAAGGCGCGCTCCAATTCGCCTGCGGCACCGCTCACCTGCGGATCTACGCTCGCAAATCCCCACAGACGATCGGGATGCGCGGCAACCAGCATGGCAATCTGGTCATTGGTGCCAAAGTGCCCTCCGCATGCCGTGGTTACATCGAGCGGCATGAGCACGCTCTTCTGCACGTCGCAGACGTCCATCTCGACTTGAAGCTCATCCCAATCCATGGGGCCCATATGCCCCATACCAAATTCTCGTGACCAAAAACCGAATCCATCAGGCTCATCACCCGGCGTACAGATCTCGCCGTAGAGCATAGGATGGACCAACATGTCGATAACCATTTCGTACTCCTTTCCAGGCATTTGACCCTAGTACGGCTCAAACGAACCAATCACTCGGGACGACAGCTCAGCGCCCGCCTTCATACACGCCGGAATATCAAGGCCATCGATCACGCCCTTGGTAAACCCGGCGATATACGAGTCGCCGGCACCCACGGTATTAACGACCTTCTCCGCCGGCACGATCCCGCACTCATAGAAGCGCTCACCGTCATAGGCAATGCTTCCCTTCTCGCCAAGCGTGGCAACCGCAACGCGCGGCCCCAATTCCTGCGCGTGACGTACCCAGTCCCGCAGCTCCGGAGTGTCATCTTCAAACGACATAAATGCGTAGTCAACGTAGGGAAAATGATTCTCGCAGGCATATTCGGGATCCTGGCTGAACACCGAGAAGTCCATAACCACCGTCTTGCCCGCATTATGCCACTCGGGCAGGAGGTCCAAACAATTGCCAAACAGATCGGTATGAATGATGTCATGCTCTAGGATAAACGCCCGGTCATCTTCATTCGGACGATATGTCTCCATTACGCCATCGATTGCCTCGAGATGCACGCGATCGACGCCGTCTTTCAATGCCATGAGCATCACCGAGGTGTCGCCATCCTCCACCCGCAGATGAGAGATATCAAACCCCTCGGCGGCCAGCGCCTCTCTCATCTTGTCTCCGTACTCGTCCTTGCCGACAACCGACACGGCGGATACCGAAACGCCCATTCGTGCAAGATGGATACCCCAGTCAATGCCATTACCAGTCGGATAGAACACGCCGATGTTTTGATAAACGTCCGCACAGCAAAAACCAGCCGCACACGCTTTAATACCCATGGTCTTCTCCAATGTTCAAAAGGGGACCCACCACATGGCGAGCCCCCTTTTCGCGTTTCGCTTATTGTTTTGCATCGGCTGTCCAAGGCCTCATAGCCAGACCGCCGTACGCTTTCTTAAGCTATTCGACGATTGGTGCTCCGTGGCCCCAAGAACCTTCCATGCCGCACACGGTCGAGGCAAACCCGGCAGCAAAGTCGAGCGCGCGCTCGATGGCCTCGGCGCCACCCTCACCACGCTTGGCGGAATCGAGATAGCACATCAAAAACGAGGTGAGGAACGAGTCGCCCGCCCCCATGGTGTCCTTCATGTCCGTTACCGGTTTAGCCAGCTGGCGGTAATAACGCTCGCCGTCGTAAGCGATGCAGCCCTCGGCGCCCGCCGTAGCCGACACAAAACGCGGACCCAGATCCTTCACCCATGCCAGACGCTCGCGAATCTCGTCCTCACTCGCGGCATCCGCCGCACTAAAGAAAGCAAAATCGACATAGGGCGCAATCTGCTCGTAGTACTCGTCGGTGGAGTCGTCCGAAAAGTCAAAAGAGACCGTGACGCCCGCAGCCTTCAACTTGGGCAGCTCGCGCTCGGTGAAGCAATAGTTGCCCGAATGAACCACATCGAACTGCTTCATGTACGAAAGGTCAAAGCGATCGAGAACATAGCGCGCATCGCCACGGATACCGCCCTCGTTGGAGCCGAGGAAGACACGGTCACCGTCAACGACGGTCACGCGAGCCGCTCCGTTCTCGCCAATCATCTGCTCGCACTTGTCAAGCTCGATACCCTCATCCTCGAGGCTTGCAATGACATGCTCGGCAGCGGCGTCATTGCCAAAAATGCCCATGTATGCAGAGCGTGCGGCACCGCATTTCTTGGCATAAACGGCGAAGTTCACCGCATTGCCGCCGGGATACATGGTGTGGATATGCTCGTAGCGATCGACGACGTTGTCGCCAAATCCGAGCGCGTTAACGTTAAATGCCATGGCCTTTGCCCCTTCTAGTACTCGACAACACCCATATAGCGACGGAAATCGGGATCGTGATCAAACACCTTGCCGCGTGCAGCACGCAGCTCGCAGTTCATGGCGTAGAACAGCACCGGGTCCAGATAGGCACGGACACTCGCCGGCACGGCTTCCATACCGTACTCCTTGGCATCGAGCACCATCAGCGTATCGGTATGCGTCTTAAGGAACGCAAGGGCGCGCTCGTCCATAGCACGGCACTCGCTGGAGCCCATCTGCAGGAAGTAAAAAACGCCATCCTGAGTAGCCTCGAAGGGGCCGTGGAAGTACTCGGCAGAGTGGATGTAGCTGCAGTGCTGCCACTGCATCTCCATAAGAGAGCAGATAGCGAAACCGTAGGTCTGGCTAAAGTTGGGACCGCTGCCCAGAATGTAGAAGAACTCGTGCTCCTGGCAAAGCTTGGCAAAACGATCACCTAGCTCGGCATTTACCTTCTCACGTGCCGGGGGAAGAATCTTATCCATCTCGGCGATACCGGCATACATATCGGCAAGATCGGCGTAGCCCTCCTGCTGATCGAGCAGCTCGGCCGCAAGCGACAGCGAAATGCCAGCGGGGACCTCGGCCTGCGGCACGCCCTCGCCCCACGGGTAGACCCACGTGGTCCACTTGCCGGAGTCAATCTTGGATCCAGCGTTGTCGGTCTGGGCGATCACCGTAGCGCCGGCAGCAAGGGCAATCTCGCAGCCCTCGACGACCTCGGGGGTGTTGCCACTGTGGCTGCAAGCAATGACCAGGGATTTCTCACCCAAGCGGCGCGGGCGCATGATATCAAACTCGCGAGCCGTATAGATATACGAAGTGAAGGTGGTTGCCTCGCGCTGCAGAAGCTCATGAGCCGGGATCAAATCGATCATGGAGCCACCGCAAGCAATCCAGTAGACGCTGTCGAACTTGCCCTTCTCGGCAATTGCCTCTTTGATCAGATCGTGTGCGTTCATATCCAGTTCCTTTCTTGTTTGGTCCGCAATCAATGACGTTGGCTGCGTGGCCGATAGTTGTTTTAGTCAATCAGATATTTCTCGAATGCGGCCATGTTCTTGGCATCTGCCGCCGCCGGGTCATCGTAGTAGCGCCCGTCCGTGATTTCCTGGCCCAGCATGCCATCGAAACCATGGGCATTAAGCGTGGCGACGAAGGCGTCCATATCGTGCTTGCCATCGCCCCACACCAGATGGCCATACGGGTCACCGTCGATAAAGTGCATCTCGTGAATTGCCCCATCACCAAAGGCGGCAAACCAGTCCTCGAGCGTCTCGCCCGCAACGCCCATCGCGGTTGTATCAACCATGGGCTGTAAGTACGGGCTCGCGACCTCGTCAATCATGCGCTTCGCATCGGAAACCGTCGTTACAAGGTTGCTCTCCTCGGGACGCAGGCTTTCCATCGTAAGCACCAGACCGTGCTCACCGGCATACTCCGCCAGAATGGACAAGTGCTCGCGGCTGCGCTTCCAGGCTTCCTCGCGGTCCTCGTCCCAGTCGCCCCAGCCCGAGTTGACGGACATACGGTCGCACCCAAGTACCTCGGCAAGCTCAATGCCGTGCTTAAAGTACGCCAGGCTGCGCTGTTCATGCAGCGGTTTGCGTGCGCAGTACTGCCAAGGATAGACAACATTCTCGGGGCACAGAGTACGATACCTAAGCCCACGGTCTGCAGCCTTTTTCGCCAGGACCTCAGCCTCAAAGTAGCCCGTGTGGTCGAGCGTCACATGCGGCTCCGCACACCACAGCTCAATGGACTCAAAGCCCAAACGCTGCTGCACATCAAGGAAGTAATCGAGCGACCACATGATGTAGTGGATATTCATGCCCGCAATCTGTTCGCGGCGCAGCGTCGGTTTGGATTCAGACATCTTATGCCTCCTTTTTTCGATCGAACACGATTTGTCCGTCCGACATCGTCATATCAACCGAAAGATCGCGTGCGTCGCGATAATCGAGGTCGAACACATCCCGATCGAGCACGCAGATATCGGCAAGCTTGCCGACCTCAAGCGTACCCAGTTCGTCTTCGCGCATCAGATCGTACGCGCCCCCGGCAGTCCAAGCACGCAAGAGCTCGACAAGCGTCAGCGCGTTGGCCTCATTCACGGGCAGTCCATCGTCGAAGTATCCACCGCACGCGCTGTAGATTGACTCGCCCAGGCTCGGAATCAGCAGTGGCAAATCCGTACCACAGCACACCGTGCATCCGGAATCTTCCATGCCGCGGCGATTCCAGCTGTGCATAAGTCGCGTCTCGCCAATTTGTCGACGCATCATCGACAGGCAATCCTCGCGCCGGTCCAGCGTCAAAATCTGCGGATAGACCTCGCAAATTCCACCTAACTTGCCAAACTCGACAAGATCGGTCGGATCAGAGTTCTCGAGATCGGTAATCGCATGGCGGCGAAGCAACCGTCCATGCTCGTCTCGAGGCAGCGAGGCATAGAGCGCCACGGTGCGACGAACGGCGCCATCGCCCTGGCAATGCAAGGAATATCGGAAGCCGTCAGCATCAATTGCGCGCAGCTCGTTCTCAATCAGATCCCACTCGGGCTCCTCGACAACCGTCTTGCCGGCAGCTCCCGCATCGGCCGTGTCCTCATAGGGGTCAATCATCTCGGCAAGCCCCGCCCATACGCCGCGATCGGTCATACGGTTGAAGCCAGAAAAACGAACGAACGGTCCCCGGAAGCGCTCTCGTGCCTCGCGAGCATACGACAGATTTGCACCGGCACCCACCGGCTGCGACATCATAGAGACGCGAACCGTCAGCTCGCCAGATTCTTCACGGCGAGCCATTTCGTCGGCAAAACCGTAGTAGTCATCAAACGCCATCTCCTTGATGGCGGTAACGCCGCGCTCGTTAAGCATGCTCATGTAGTCCGAATACCCCACACGTACCTCGGACAGCGCGAGGAAATCGTTCATCATGCGCCAGATCTTCTCGGCATAGCACGCCTGGGGCGTGAAGCCGTATCGCGCACTGGCGGCAGCATTGAGAACGCAGGTCTCCGCACCCGGTGTAAAGCAGACGACAGGGATATCGCCAAAACAATCGTCAAACACAGCCGCCGTATTTGCGTTCTCGGCATCCGATGCCAACGTTTCGGGTAGGTTGTGGCCAAAAGCCGCCGCGCAATCCGGATGATCTTCTTTCCATGCACGCAAGAGCGACACGGCCTCTTTGGCATCAGCGATGCCGGACAGATCAGGCCCCAACGTCCGCAGCGCCCAGCCTGTATAGAAGGTATGCACATCGATCAGGCCAGGCATGACGGTGCGGTCGCCCAGGTCAACTACCTCGTCCGCCTGGGTCAAATACGAAGCTAGCTCACACTTGGTGCCAACAGCCTCAATTCGATTGCCACGGACCGCTACGAAACCTTCAAACGGCAGGTCCCCCGTACCGGTAAAGACGCTCTTAGACGTCAGGACCGTCAAACGATCAGACATCACAACCACCTACGCCGGAAGCATGCCAGAAATTGCCGTTACGATCAGGCCAAAGACGACCATGAAGATGAAGAACTTCCAAATGGTCTTCCACCATTGGCCAAACGAAATCTTAGCCACGCCAAGGCCGGCAACCGTCATGCCCGCCACGGGACTGATGGTGTTGATGGTCTGGTTGGCAAACTGGAGCGCGGTAACGGCCGCCTCGGGATTGAGGCCCATGAGCTCGGTCAGGGGGCCCATAACAGGCATGGTGAGTGCCGCCAGGCCAGAACTCGAGGGAACCAGCAAAGAGAGCAGGCCAAGGACGATATACATAAACGTGGTGTAGACGGCGGCGGGTGCACCGGCGAGCGCAGTAGCGAGCGCCTGGAGGATGGTGTCGATGATCATGCCGCCCTCGGCGATGACCAGAATACCGCGAGCGATACCGATAACGATGGCGGCGTACGCAAAGTCGGCGAGACCTTTAACGAACTCCTCAGCAATCGTCTGCTGGTCAAGACCGCCCAGGATACCGGCAAGCAAACCCATGCCAAGGAACACGGCGGAAATCTCATTCATGTACCAACCCTGGGTCACAAGACCCCAGACGATAATGCCCATACCGCAAGCAAAATCGATAAGCACGAGCTTCTGACGGGTAGTGAACTCTTCCTCGATGGAGGCATCGGTCACGGAAAACTCAATACGCTTGAGCTTATCGTCCTCGTACGTAATGGACGACTCGGGGTTTTTCTTGACGCGCATGGCGTAGCGCATGGCCCATGCGATACCGACGGCAGTGAAGATGACCCAAGAAACGGCGCGCAGCCACAGTTGCGGATTGCCCTCGATGCCAATGATGCCCTGGGCGATCAAAACATTAAACGGATCGATGGTCGAAGCGCAATATCCCAGGTTAGGACCAAGGAAGCAGATGATGAATGCCGTCATCGAGTCATAACCGATACCCATCATGATGGGAATGAAGATGGCATAGAACGGCAGGGCTTCCTCAGACATACCAAACGTGGTGCCGCAAATGGACAGCAACGTCATCGTGATGGGAATGATGAGGATGTCCTTGTTCTTGAGCTTTTTAATCACACGGCTCATGCCGGCATTCAAAGCGTTGGTCTTGGTGATGATTGCGAACGATCCGCCAATCAATAAGACGAACGCAACGACGTCGGCAGCCTCCTGGATGCCCTTAGTGGGCGCTTGCAGGACCGCGAAGATATCCTGCCCCAGATTGATGGTCTCGCCGGTCTCGGAATCGGTGTAGTTCTTATCGACCTGTTCATAGGTTCCAGCAACGGCGACTTCACGCTCGCCCGCCGCTGTCGAAATCGTCTTGCGCTGATACTGACCAGAGGGAACGATCCAAGTCAAGACCGCAAAGACAACGATCAGCAAGAACATGATCGTATAGACATGCGGTAATTTGAACTTAAAACGTCTGTTTGTCTTCTTCGCCTTCGTATCTGACATAGATACCTCCAAAGAACTCGAGACTGCATCGCATCTCGCTTCAACGTTTGCATAAGACAAACGTTCTATGACGTTCTATAGGTTACCAGCAGCTTTTCTCGCCATCAAGATAATTTCAAACTGATTGCCGCAACGCGGTTGAACGGTTGCGTTTGCGCCGTGAACGGTATGGAAACGCCCGGTGAGATGATCCACCGGGCGCTTTCATACGCAATGTCCTAGATGTCAAAAACGTAGCGAGACCCAACGATCCGCTGACGACCGATGAAAAACGGCCGCCGCTGCTCATCGAAAAAGAAGGCTTCCATATAAAACAAGGGTTCGCCAACGGGAACTGCCAACAACCGAGCGACCTCGGGCGACGCACACGCGATCTCAAGCGTGCATGGGTCGGTAAACGCGGGCGTGCGGCCCGTCCGGTTGCGCACGAACTCAAAAATGGATTGGTTAGATAGAGGTGCCGTTGATAGATAGGCGTTGTCCTCGTAAACATATATGTTGTTCTCGAGCATGACGGGGACGCCATCGGCAGTACGCACGCGCTCAACGCAGATCAAGTCAGTTCCAACGGGAACACCAAAGAACTGTGCTTCGGTGGAATCCGCCGGCAGCATCTTTCTCGAAATGACACGCGCCCCTGGTTCCATTCCGTTAACGCGGCATGCGTCCGAAAAACTCTGGACGTCATCCTTCTGGCGAATCTTGCGCTTGAGCTTGGGGGCATTGACAAACGTGCCTTTCCCCTGTCGCTTCGTTAGATAACCCTGTTGGACGAGCTCCTCAATAGCGCGTCGCACGGTAACGCGGCCAACTTTATAGCTCTCAGCCAATTCGAATTCGTTGGGTATCCGCGCACCTGCCTTGTAGGCACCGGAGTTGATTTCGTTTTTGATGATATCGATAACCTGTTGGTACAGCGGTATCGCTGCTTTACCGTCAGTTAGCCCTTCAGTCGGTGGCATATACCCTCTCCAAGCACAATTAAGTCTAAAACGGACTTAGGGGCATTCAACAAGTCCTTAAGCCCGCATTAGCTTAAAGTATGCTAGGTGTCGCACCAAAATGTCGGCTATTTACTCATCAGACCCGAAAAACGCGCAACTACCGCGCTCCTAAGAAAGCTCCAGCAGCTCCGGCAGCTGGTCGATGATCTTGTCCGCGGCATCCTGGCTAAAGCCAAAGCGCTCTTCGCGCTTGGCAATGACCGTCAGGCCGGCACGCTTGCCGGCAGTGATGCCAGGCACCGAATCCTCAACGCAGCAGCAACGGACCGCAGGCAGCCCCAACAGGTCCAGCGCATGCAGGTAGATGTCGGGCTCGGGCTTGCTCTCCTTAAACTGCTCGCCGCTCACCACATACTCAAAGGCATCCGACAGCCCGCATGCATTGAGCACTTCCTCGATGCTATCCATGGGAGACGAGCTGGCAAGCGCCACGCGAACGCCGCGGCGCGGCAGCTCGCGAATCGTATCCACGGCGCCCGGGTTAATCAAAGCCTGGTAGTCACGCGGACGCTTATGCGCCCACTCGTCCCAACGGGCCAATGCTTCCTCGCCAGTGAAGTGCCCTTTACCGGCGCGCTCAAACCAATCGACCAGCATATGCAGGAAGAACTGATGTGAGGTACCAACCTGCCCGTTCAACTCCTCTTGGGTCAGATTCAACCCAAGCTCCTTGGCAAACGCGGCAGTCTCGCCCAGGTAGTAATACTCGGTATCGACAATGACGCCGTCCATGTCAAAGATAACGGCGTCGAACGGAAATGCGGACACGGCACCCTCCCTAGCAAAAGGGCGCCCGCAAGCGGACGCCCGAACCATGCACTATCGGCGATTCTAACCCAGCAGTTGGTCAAGTGCTACCGCGATACCGTCTTCGTTGTTGTTGGCGGTCACCATCTGGGCCACGGCCTTGACTTCATCGACAGCGTTACCCATGGCGACGCCGGTACCAGCCCACTCGATCATGGACTTGTCGTTCTGGCCGTCGCCAAACGAGACGACCTCGCTGGCATCGATGCCGAGCTTGGGCAGGGCACCCTCGAGCGCGCGGGCCTTGTCGATACCGGGCGCCGTGTACTCAAAGTACCAGTCAGCCGTAAACATGCCCGAAAGCGTCTGCTTAAAGGGCGCATACATCTCCTCGTGATGCGCCTGCAGGTAGGTCGGATCGCCCGCCGTCAGCAGCTTGTCCACGGGATAAGCATCAGCGACCTCATGCAGGCTCTCCACCTCGCGAATCTTAAGATCGCACGCGTCGCGCTCATACTTGACGATATTCTTCTGCGAGCCGTCAGGCAGCGTGATCATGCAATGGTACGAGTCCTCGACGTGCAAATCGCGACCGAGCGAAATCATAGGGATCACGTCATAATTACGCAGGTGATCAATCAGGCGATGCAATTCGTCGGCAGGCATAGCCTGATCGAACAGCACCTCGTCGGTCTGGGCATCGACCACATGCGCGCCATTAAAGGCAACTAGCAGACCGTCATGGTTTTGAAGGTCGAGCTCCTGCGCCAAGGCGTGCAGCCCCCATGCGGGACGGCCCGAAGCCAAGATGAGCTTAATGCCCGACTCCTGCGCCGCGAGCAGCTTCTCGCGCGTACGCGGGCTGATGACCTTTTGGTCGTTGGTGAGCGTACCGTCGATATCCATTGCGATGGCTTTGATTGCCATATGTGCCTCCCTGTCATTGAGCAACCTTGTCTGAGCCATCATACAGAACACCCACGGCGGCGCTGTTTGCAACGGGAAAAATGTCACATTGTCCCAAACATGAACGGCGTGCCTTCGACGATTGCGATGCCCGTCGAGGCGCCTCCCGATACATTCCATTCTATCCAGATAGCAAAGGGCCCGCATCCCAACGGATACGGGCCCTTGTCGGCTATGCGTTAGTTTTCGCAGCGAATCCTACTTGCGATGCGCGCGATAGAACTCGATGAGCGCCTGGGTCGAAGCGTCCTGCTCAGCCTTGGCGGCGTCGTCGTGGAAGGCAGGAGTGATCTGCTTGGCAAGCTGCTTGCCCAGCTCGACGCCCCACTGGTCGTAGGAGTCGATGCCCCAGACCGTGCCCTCGACAAACGTGATGTGCTCGTACAGAGCGATGAGCTCGCCGAGTGCGAACGGGGTCAACGTGTCACCGAAAATCGAGGTCGTCGGACGGTTGCCCTCAAAGCAGCGAGCCGGGACAATCTGCTCGGGCGTGCCCTCGGCACGAACCTCGTCGGCCGTCTTGCCAAAGGCGAGCGCCTTGGTCTGGGCCAGGAAGTTGCCCAGGAACAGCTCGTGCACGTCCTGACCGCCATCGGTCGCAGGGTTGGCGGTATTGGCGAAGGCAATGAAATCGGCCGGAACCACCACGGTGCCCTGGTGCAGCAGCTGGTAGAAGGCATGCTGGCCGTTGGTGCCGGGCTCGCCCCAGAAGATCTCGCCGGTGTCGGAGGTCACGGCGCTGCCGTCCCAGCGGACATGCTTGCCGTTGGACTCCATGGTGAGCTGCTGCAGGTAGGCCGGGAAACGGTGCAGGTACTGGCAGTACGGCAGCACGGCGTGGCTCTTGGAACCGAAGAAGTTGACGTACCAGACGTTGAGCAGGCCCATCAGCGCGACGGCATTGTTCTCGAGCGGCGTGTTGCAGAAGTACTCGTCGATGGCGTGGAAGCCCTCGAGGAACTGCTGGAAGCGCTCGGGACCGAGCACGACGATCAGCGACAGGCCCACGGCGGAGTCGACAGAATAGCGGCCGCCGACCCAGTTCCAGAAGCCGAAGGCATTGGCGGGGTCGATACCGAAGGCCTCGACCTTCTCGAGTGCGGTGGAAACGGCGACGAAGTGCTTTGCCACGGCCTCGGCGTTCTGCTCATCGGAGCCGTCGATGGCGCCCTGAGCCTTGAGCTGCTCGAGCATCCAAGTCTTGACCTCGCGGGCGTTGGTGAGGGTCTCGAGCGTGGTGAAGGTCTTGGAGACGATGATCACGAGCGTGGTCTCGGGATCCAGGCCGCGGAGTTTCTCTGCCTGGTCGTTGGGGTCGATATTGGAGATATAGCGGCAGTCGATACCGGCGTCGGCATAGGGACGCAGGGCCTCGTAGGCCATGACCGGGCCCAGATCGGAGCCGCCGATGCCGATGGACACCAGATGCTCGATCCTCTTGCCGGTAACACCCTTCCACTCACCGGAGCGCACGCGCTCGGCGAAGGCATACATGCGGTCGAGAACCTCGTGCACGTCGGCGACGACGTCCTGGCCGTCGACGATGAGCTGGCCCTTCTCGCTTGCCGGGCGGCGCAGCGCGGTGTGCAGGACGGCGCGGTCCTCGGTGGTGTTGATGTGCTCGCCGGAGAACATGGCGTCGCGGCGCTCCTCGAGCTTCACCTCGCGGGCAAGATCGCACAGCAGCTTGACGGTCTCATCAGTCACCAGGTTCTTGGACAGGTCGAAGTGCAGGTCACCGGCGTCAAAGCTCAGCTTGTTCACGCGCTCGGCATCGGCGGCGAACCAGGCCTTGAGGTCGATACCCTCGGCCTCGAGCTTCTCCTGATGGGCCTCGAGCGCCTTCCAAGCGGCAGTCGACGTAGCATCGATAGGTGCGGCAACAGTTGCCATAGAGTCCTCCTCAGCATACGGGCGCACGCCTCCATGCGCCCGGACATTCAGATGCCACTATTCTAGCGCAGGTCAAGACTATAATCAGCGAGCGTTGCCAATCGGCCCCCAAACGGCAACCGACCAAAAAGGGACAGGTTTAATTTGGCAGGTCAAACGCTTTACCAATCAAAAATAACCTATCCCTTTATGCCAAATATTAGGCCGCAGCGCAGACGCTACCGAGCAACTCACGCAGAGGAGACCCGATGCCCTCCAGCAGTTCGGGCGCGATGATGGCAAAAACGGGAACCTCGCCGGCCCCCACGACGGCAGGCACCTTGCCCTCCGAGACGATACATCCATAAGGGACAAAACCGTCTTCGCCGACATCGAGCGCCGCCATGCGACGGGCGAGCTCGCGCGCAAAGCCGGCAGTATCGGCATCGCCAATCGCCAAGACAAAGTCCACGCCTTCGTCGGTCGCCAGGGCCACGGCTTCGTCGATCAGCTCGTCTCCTCCGTCGCCTTCAACCGAGCCGCAGCGGAAAAGCACGCGCTCGAGCAGGGCGCGATCGAGCGAGCCCAGCGCCGCCGAAACGAGCTCATCACGCGTGTGCTTGTCGCCTCCCAGCACGACCAGTGCCTTGGTGCCGCCATAGTGGGCAACCAATCGCCCGCACCAGCGAGCCACATCCCCATCCGCAACCAAGCGCGTCGGCATACCAAACCCATAGTTGACCATTATCCCCACAACCCTTCCGTGCTTTATGGTGGTATCAATCGTTAGCCTCATGCTACGAAGCGAGCTTTTCCGAGCTGTTACGCACTCTTTAGGGCTGCGTTAAAAACCCGATGCAGCCGCACGACCATACCTGCCAAAAAGGGGCAGGTTTTGACGGTGTCCGGTCGAGCAGGTATTATCGAACAGGTATTCGATAAGAACATGTGTTTGATGGGAGGCACGGATGGCGCACGAGCAGCACACCTACATCTGCATCGACCTCAAGACGTTTTATGCCAGCGTCGAATGCGTCGATCGTGGGCTCGATCCGCTCACCACCAACCTGGTCGTTGCCGACGAATCGCGCGGACGCACGACTATCTGTCTCGCTATCACGCAGGCTATGAAGGACTTAGGGATTCACAACCGCTGTCGCCTGTTCGAAATACCCGATGGTATCGACTACATTAAGGCCGTACCGCGCATGCAGCACTACATGGAGGTGTCGGCGCAGATCTACGGTATCTACCTGGAATACGTCAGTCCGCAAGACGTTCACGTCTACTCAATTGACGAGTGCTTTATCGACGTGACACCCTATCTGGACCTCTATCACACCGATGCGGAAGGCTTCGCCCGTATGTTGCGCGATGAGGTCCTCGCGCGCACCGGCATCACGGCGACGGTCGGCATCGGCCCCAACCTATTCCAGGCCAAGGTAGCACTCGATATCACCGCCAAGCATGTGCCCAGTCGCATCGGCACACTCGACGACGAGACCTTTCGCAAGGAGATCTGGCCCCATCGCCCCATCACCGACATCTGGGGCATCGGCCCCGGCGTGGCGGCCCGTCTCGAGAAATACGGCGTCTACGACCTGATGGGGGTCGCGGCGCTCGACGAAAACCTGCTCTACGACGAGCTCGGCGTCAATGCCGAGTATCTTATCGACCACGCCTTCGGGCGTGAGCCGACAACCATCGCCGATATCCAAGCCTATCGCCCGCAAGCGACTTCGACCACCACAGGGCAGGTGCTCTCGAAGGGCTATGCCTACGAGCAGGCCTACACCGTCTTGCGCGAGATGGTCGACAACGCCGTGTTGGACCTAGTCGATAAGCACGTGGTCTGCGACAGCATCTCGCTCTTTGTGGGCTACGCAAGCGAGCGCGCCGACATACGCCGCCTCGACGCCAGCGGTACAGCGCAATATGTGGACGGATGCGGGCACCTGCGCTCGAGCACGTCGAGTATCGAACCCACCGCAACCGCCGGCCCTGAACTCGCGCCCCGTGCGCCCAAGCCCGTCCAGCGCGATGACGAACGACGCCGCCTGGTGCGGGAGGCGCAGGCTATCGATGGCATCTTTGTGGGAGAGCATGGCGGCAAACCGCGCGGTGGCTATGCCGCACTCTTTGCGCACTCCAACGCCTCGCGCAAGCTGCCCGAGCGCACCAATTCGTTTAAGAAGATCATGGGCTATTTCGATGAGCTCTGGGCGCAGACTGTCGATCCCAAACGACCAGTCAAGCGCATCAACCTGGGATTTGGCAACCTCATGCCGGAGGAGTTTGCCACCATCGATCTGTTTAGCGACGTCGAGGCCGATGAGCGCGAGCGCGACCTGGCCCGTGCCGTCCTGGCCGTAAAGGGCAAATACGGCAAGAACGCGCTGGTTAAGGGACTGAGCTTTACCGCCGGCGCCACCGCACGCGAACGCAACGATCAGGTAGGGGGGCACCGTGCCTAAGCCCCAACAGCAGCCGATGCGGCCACCGACACCTTTTGAACGCCTAGCGGACCCCGAGGGAAGACGTCGCTCCGCCGACCCCAAGCTCACCGCTAACGGCGCCGTCCGTGCCGGCCGTGCCGCGCAGTTTATGCCCTTTGCCGCCCTCACGGGATACTACGAGCTCGTGCGCAAACAAGAGATCACTGTTGAGCCCAAATGCGAACTCACAGAAGAAAAAGCCCTCGAGCTTTCGAAAAAGCTCGAGGGCCTCAAACGCGGCGATTTGGTGCGCGTCACCTATTACGATACGTACGGCTATCGCTCCCGCACCGGCATCCTGGTCGAGGTGCTGCCGGCATACAAGCTGCTCAAACTCAGGGATATCGCCATTAACTTCGACGACATTCAAGACATCGAGCTACGCGGCCGAGCCTAGCCAAGGAAGCGCACCCAGAGCGACGCTTACAGCGTCATGACGTAGTAACCCGCATCTCTCACGGCAGTCTCAAGGACACCGCGATTGATCGGCCGCTTGGAGCGCACACGCGCTGTGTGGTCCGCGTACGTTACCGTAGCCCACACACCATCCAGCGCATTGAGGGCATTGGCTACGTTCTGAGCGCAGCCTTCACAGCTCATGCCGCCGATGAGCAGCTCATCGCTATAGGGATAGTGTGACGCATCGGTATCCACCACAACAACCTTTTTGGCCTTCTTGCCGCTCGCACCATCGCTGCAACAACTCTTCCCGTGTGTCGAAGCGGCAATGCGACGCAGTCCAAAAAACATGCCGACGGCAATGACGGCCAGCACGATGAGATTCGCAGGGTTGAGCAAGTCACTCATGCGCTCCCCTTTCAAGTAGCACTATCTAGATACCCCCATGGGGTGTCCCCATCTTAACCCAAAATCATGTCTGTTCGGTCAATTAGTTTCCCTCTTCAAACTTTTTTGTTGACCATGGCTTACTTTCGTGTATAAGTTTTCCTAGGCTAACAGTTTAGATCCGTAAGGAGCGCCGTGACTCGAACCATAGACATCCCAACGTTTCAGGCAGCAGTCGTGCGCAACTGCTCTCCCACGCTCGCGGGCATCAAGCCGGCATCGCTCTTTACCTATCCAGGCACCTACGCCCACGGGGACGGCTCGACCACAACCGAAACCATCGCAGAACGCCGCGCGCGCCTGCTCAACGTTATCGCCCAGTGCAATCGCGAGCTTGACCCGCTCGGCATCCACCTGAGTGTTTTGGTCTGGCGGCCCTGCGGAGCACTCGTGTACGTGTACCGAGCCAAAAGCCTCGCCACCTATTTCGCAGACCCTCGCGCCCAAACAGCGCTCGCCTCGGAAGGCTACGACACGAGAGACCTTTCGACATGCCTTGTGCATTTGGCATCACGCATCACGCTCGCGAGCAATAACATCGCGGAATGCGCTTGTAGCCAGACTCGATGCGCACTACCCCAGCAAGCTAGCTGCAGCAACGACTGCACCTGCGAGTTTCCGCACGAAATAGGCTACTTCCTTGGATATCCCTACGACGACGTGCACGAGTTTATCGTCCAGCGCGGCGAGAACTACAAGGTCTTTGGAGCTTGGAAGGTCTACACGAATGTCGAGCAAGCGCTTGCGATGTTTGACGCCTACCGTGCCTGCACTCAATACCTCACCTTTGTCTATCAGCAGGGCTGCAGCTTGGCGCAACTTGCCCAGGCAACCCGATAGAACATAGAAGCCGCGGCAACTGCCGCACAACTGAAAGGACTTAACATGAGCAAGATCGCCGTCGTCTACTGGAGCGGCACGGGCAACACCGAGGCCATGGCAAACCTCGTCGCCGAAGGCGCCACGTCCGCGGGTGCCGAGACCGAGGTCATCCCCTGCGCCGACTTCTCTGCCGACAAGGCCGCCGAATATGATGCCTTCGCCTTCGGCTGTCCCGCCATGGGCTCCGAGGAACTCGAGTACGATGAGTTCCAGCCGATGTGGGACGAGGTCAAGGAGACTCTCGGCGACAAGAAGGTCGTCCTCTTTGGCTCCTATTCGTGGGCCGAAGGCGAGTGGATGGACAACTGGAAGGCCGACGCCGACGAGACCGGCGTCAACGTCGTGGACTCCACCATCTGCTACGACGCGCCCGACGACGAGGGCGAGACCGCTTGCAAGGCCCTCGGAGCCGAGCTCGCGTAACGAGCCCGGGGTCTCCAAGAGAGCCTGCATCAAAGCGCATCCCCATCCCTACAAAAGAGCGGGGCTGGATTCAAGTCCAGCCCCGCTCTTTTGTAACGGCAGTTACATCAGCCGGCTACGAAATATTGCCCAAGAACGCCTTGGTGCGCTCGCTCTTGGGGTGGTCGAAGACCTCACTCGGCGTACCCTCTTCCACAATGACGCCGCCGTCCATAAAGACGACGCGGTCGGCGACATCGCGGGCAAAGCCCATCTCGTGCGTCACGACGATCATGGTCATGCCGTCGCGCGCCAAGTCGCGCATGACGCCCAGGACGTCGCGCACGAGCTCGGGGTCGAGCGCCGAGGTGGCCTCGTCAAAGAGCATGACGTGCGGGTTCATCGACAGGGCGCGAGCGATGGCAACGCGCTGCTGCTGGCCGCCCGAGAGCTGGCTCGGCATAAAGTCGATACGCTCGGCAAGACCGACCTTGGTCAGCTCCTCGACGGCAATCTTCTCGGCCTCTTCCTTGCTGCGCTTGAGTACCTTCTGCTGCGCGAGCATGACGTTCTTTTTGACTGAGAGGTGCGGGAACAAATTGAACTGCTGGAACACCATACCCAGATGCGTACGTACCTTGTTAAGGTCGACACCCTTGGCGCACACGTCCACGCCCTCAACGACAATCGAGCCACTCGTGGGATGCTCCAGACGGTTGATGCAGCGAAGCATCGTCGACTTGCCCGAGCCCGAGGGGCCCAAGACCACAACGACCTCACCCTTGTGCACATCCAGATCGATATCGCGCAGGACCACGTTGTCGCCAAAGGCCTTCTGGAGGTTCTTGATACTGACGACGACCTCGTTCGAGTTATTGGTTTCGCTCATGATAGGACCTCCTTACAGACCGGCGATGTGATCGGCGGGCGTCGCGACAACCTGTCCGGCGCTCTTGGCGGGACGCTTCTTCTTGGTCTCGGCCGTGCCCAGAAGCCTCGCCTCAAGACCGCTCACCAAGCGAGCGAGCGGCAGGGTGATGACCAGATAGAACAGAGCGGCAACCACGTACGGTGTAATGGAGCCCGTCGTGGCCACGATGGTACGGGCGTTCATGACGATCTCGACCACACCCACGGCGGCAAGCAGCGACGTATCCTTGTAAAGCAAGATAAACTCGCTGGTCAGCGTAGGCAAAACATTGCGGAACGTCTGCGGAATCATAACGTAGAGCAGCGTCTGGAAGGCATTCATGCCCAGAGAGCGAGCAGCCTCGTTTTGGCCCTTGGGGATTGATTGAATACCGGCACGGAAGATCTCGCACAGGTACGCAGACGAGTTCATGGCCATGACGATAACGCCCAAGACATAGTCGTCCACCTTGACGCCGGCCAACGGCAGACCGAAGAACGCGATGTAGATCTGCAGGAACGCCGGCGTACCGCGAATGATATTCACGTAGATGCCGGCGAGGCAGCGCAGGATGCGCGACTTGGAGATGCGCATGAGCGACAGGGCAAAACCGAAGGGAATTGCCAGCGGAAACGCCACGAGCACGATCGAGAGCGACATGAGGAAGCCCTTAAAGACGATCGGCAGGCTCTGGACCAAAATGACCGGGTTCAGGAACAGGCGCAGGAACATATTGGAGTTCCAGGCCTCGACCCACGGCTGCTCTTTAAGGTCGGCCAAGAAGTTATCGAAGGCCGTCACGCCCTTGATCTCCACCGACGGAATCTTGGAGATCTTCTTGGTCGACCCGTCGGCGAGCGTATAGGTGCCGCTAAAGGCCTCATCGCCGCCCTCGACGGGGAAGGTCACGCCGTAAACCTCGACACGGAAAAAGCCGCCGGCAGGCGCCGTCTCGCCAAAATCGATCTTGAGCGTCTGGCCGTCAGCCTTGCACGTGGGTTTCATGGGCGTACGATCCATGAGGTCCTCGCCCGAGAGCATCGTCAATCGCGTGTCATCGGTACCAAACGTCGTGCCGTCGACAAACGTCAAAGAAAGACCGCTCAGCTCCTCGTCGGCATCGGCCTGAACTTCCCAGGTAATGCGCGTCTCGGTGCCGCCGACCACAGCGCTGCCCGAACCGGTGTTGGGTCGGGCGGTAATCTTTGCGGTCTCAAGCGCCTGGGCGGTCGTGGGCGCATATGCCCCCGCGCACACCAGCGCGAGCGCCACGGCCATGACGCAGGCTAGCTTTTGGAGCAAGGCGGGCAGTGAAAAACGCTGCTCCGCGGCCCCTTTGTTCAGTCGAGACAAGGTGGCTCCTATCGTAGAAGTTGCCGGCAAAACGAGACGGAAACACTCTCCGTCAAGAGAAGCGCAAAGGCCCTCTCCGCAAAACGGAAAGGGCCCGCGCACAATCAAGTAGCTATTTTACTTGATGTTGTACTTAGCCATGAGGGCGTCAACGGTACCGTCATCGGTCAGGTCCTTGATGGCCTGGTTGATGTCGTCCTTGAGCTTGGTGTTGCCCTGGTTGATGGCGATGGCGTACTCCTCGCCGGTGCTGATCTGCTTGATGGTCTGGCAGGTGTTGAACTGCTCGGCGGTCAGCTGGCTGGCAACGGAGCGGTTGGTGACTACGGCGTCACCCTTATCGGACTGCAAGGCGCTGAAGCACTCGGTAGCATCCTTGTAGGGGACGATCTTGGCCTTGGGGAAGTTCTCCTGGGCAAAGGCCTCGGCGGTCGAGCCAGACTGGACGATGATGGTAGCGTCGGCGTTGTTGAGCTTCTCGCTGTAGTTGTCAGCCGTGATGTCGGCGTTATCGACCTTGGTCACGATGGCCTGATCGTCCATGTAGTAGGAATCGGAGAAAGTGACTTCCTTCTCACGCTCGGGCGTGTCAGTGATAGCCGCGATGGAGACGTCATACTTGGCACCCGAAGCGACGCCCGGAACCAGCGTGTCAAAGTCATTGTTGACGTACTCGACATCCAGGCCCAGCTTGTCGCCGATAGCCTTGATAAGCTCAAGGTCAAAGCCCTGATAATCGCCGTTGTCGTCCTTGTACTCAAACGGGGCGTACTCGGCAGAGGTGCCGACGGTCAGCGTGCCGTCCTTGACGAGTGCGTACTCCTTGGAGCCGTCGACCTTCTCGACCTTAGCGTCGTCAGAGCTGCTGGAACCGGCATCAGAACCAGAGGTGGCGTTGGACGAGCCGCAGCCCGTCAGAGCAAGGGCGAGCGCCATGGCACCCGTGGCGGCAAATGCGCCAAGCTTCTTGAGCTTCATAATCAGTCTCCTTCCGGTGACCTCGTTTGATTCAGAGGTCTGCAAAAACTGTTGGCTATTATGCACCCGGAATTACGAATCTGCAATGAGAAAACTGATTGAAACAAACCCATAACGTGAATGGAATACTCTACTTTATGACAGTCATTACTGCTGCAATGACCTTAATAGTCTAATTTCAGCTGCATAACCTGCAAGTTCGTTCGGAGTCTCCAAAATAAACGGCAGTGAACGCAAACGGCCATTCGATACAATATTCTGCATAACCTGCATACCGCCACCAAATTCCTCGCTGCCAAGGTATCCCTTGCCGATGCACTCGTGACGATCTTTATGGGCGCCACAAGGGTTCTTCGAATCGTTGATGTGTACAGCATGCAAGCGATCGATACCCACCACGCGATCGAACTCGTCGAGTACGCCGTCCAGATCATGGATGATGTCGTAGCCGGCATCGTTCACATGGCAGGTGTCCAAACAAACGCCCAGCTTATCGGACAGCTCTGGGCACTTGGCGGCAACGCCCTCGATAATGCACGCCAGCTCCTCAAAGCTGCGGCCCACCTCGGTGCCCTTGCCGGCCATGGTCTCGAGCAGCACCGTCGTCTGCTGGCCCTCAAACATCACCTGGCACAGGGTGTCGACGATCATCTGAATACCGGCGTCGGGGCCCTTCCCCACATGCGCACCGGGATGGAAATTGTAGTAGTTGCCGGGCAGCGCTTCCATGCGCCGCAGGTCCTCTGCCATGGCCTCCAGGGCAAACTCGCGCGCCCGCTCTTTGGCCGAGCAGGGGTTATAGGTATACGGGGCATGCGCCACCAGCGGTCCAAAGTCGTTTTGTGCCATAAGCTCGCGCAGAGCCGCCACGTCATCCATGTCAAAGTCTTTTGCCTTGCCACCGCGCGGGTTGCGCGTAAAGAACGCAAAGGTATTGGCGCCAATGGACAACGCCGTCTCCCCCATCGCCCGATAGCCCTTCGTCGTCGAAAGATGACACCCGATCGTCAGCATCTCCAACTCCCCCTCATCAGTTGCGGTGAAATACGGTCTATTGGTGCCTTATTTTGGCGCAAACAGACCGTATTCCACCGCAACTTATAAAAGGGTCATGAGGAGCGCGTTTTGTTGAAGGCCTTAAGCACCGCCGTCACGGGACCAGGCTGAAAACGGCGGCGTACGTCGTCCAAGCGCCCGGGGATATCGATGTGCTGCGGACAATGCCGCGCGCATTTGCCGCATTTGACGCAATTGCTCACCAACTTGGACTCGCTCGTGCGCACCGCACTCGCCGTAAAGTATTGTGACAGCCCCGTAAACCAGCTGTGCGCATAGCTCGCGTTGTAGGCGGCAAAGCAGCCGGGAATGTTGATACCCTTGGGACATGGCATGCAGTAGCCACATCCCGTGCAGGGCACACGGTTCGATTTCTCAAACTCCATCAACACGCGCGCAATCGTGTCGAGCTGGTTGGCAGTCATCGAATTCGGCAACGCGAGGTCTGCCAGTGACGAATTCTCGTCCACCTGCGCGGTATCGGTCATGCCCGAAAGCAGCATCGTCACCTGAGGATGGTTCCACACCCACGAAAGCCCCCAGGCGGCAGGAGTACGCAGGTGCGGGTCACGGGCGTCGTCGAGCACAGCGCGAGCCCGCGGCGGTAGCTTGCCCGCCAGACGCCCGCCCAGCAGCGGCTCCATCACAAACACCGCGAGCCCGCGCTCCGCGGCCGCCATGAGTCCTGCTGTTCCCGCCTGATATCGCTCTCCAGCGTAATTGTACTGGATCTGGCAAAAGTCCCACTCATATGCATCGAGCATCGTCATGAAATCCGCCGCGCTGCCGTGGTACGAAAAACCAATCTGGCGAATGCGCCCCGCCGCCTTTTGACGCGCAATCCAGTCCTCGATGCCCAACGCCACCACACGTTCCCACTGGGCGGGCGAGGTAATGTTGTGCATGAGGTAATAGTCGATACGGTCGGTCCGCAGGCGACGCAGCTGCTCGTCGAAGAACCGATCGAAATCCTCCGCGCATTTGCACGAAGCATGCGGCAGCTTGGTTGCGAGCAAAACCTGGTCGCGCAAGCCCAGGCGCTCAAGCGACGCCCCCACGCACGCCTCGTTGCCGGGATAGAGATAGGCCGTGTCCAGGTAGTTAATCCCCTGCTCCACCGCACGGGAGATGATGGCGTCGGCAGTCTTCGCATCCGGGCGTCCCGGCGCACCGGGAAACCTCATGCAGCCCAGCCCCAACGCCGAGATACGGTTGCCGCTTTTGGGGTCAACGCGGTATTGCACGGCCCCTCCCTTCGCCATCAGCGCCCCGGCAAGGCGAAACACAATGGTCACGCAGCCGAAACATCGTGGAATCGCAATCGAGAACGTATCGTAACGCAGCAGAAATCGAGCTGTCACGGCACCGCATTAACATCAGCAAAAAGCCCGATGAAAGGAGCCAAGCGTGACCACACGCGAGGACGTCTACCTCTACCCCGGCGAGCAGTACATCCTCTCGGTCGACCGCTATCAGATCGAAGTCATGGACCATCTGGACGAGCTTCCTGCCACAAGCGCCGTCATCTTCTGCACCTTCCCCAAGGTGCGCGATGGCGTCGGATTCCTCGCGCGCGTTTTTGCGGTCTGCCCTGCAGCGTAGAGCCCAGGCAAACGTTTCTTTTTCATAACAGCCGCCCCGCGCACCCAGCAATCACCCTGGCAGCATACAATCCATCAGGCGCCCCTTACGCGGGCGCCTTTTATATGGGGAGATGATTCACATGCAGATCAACAAGGTTGCCTTTATCGGCAAGGGCGGCGTCGGGCTGCTCTATGGCAGCATGATTGCCAAGACGCTCGGCAACGATGCCGTCGAATACATTATGGACGACGCTCGCTTTGAGCGCCATGCGAACGACGCGCTCACCGTCAACGGCAAGCCCTGCGATCTCACGTCCGTCCGCGCCAGCGAGGCGACACCCGCCGATCTGGTCATCCTGACGGTCAAGACGACGGGGCTCAACCAAGCACTCAAGACCATGGAGCGCGTCATGGGACCCAACACGCTCATCGCCTCGCTGTGCAACGGCATCACCAGCGAGCAGAAGATTGCCGAGCGCTTTGGCTGGGAGCACACCGTCCTCGGAATCTGCCAAGGCATGGACGCTGTGTTTCTCAACGGCGCGCTCACCTTTACCAATGCGGGCGAGATCCGCTTTGGTGCGGCCGCCGGCACCGACCCCGCGACCGTCACCGCTATCGACGGGCTCTACACGCGCTGCGGCATCGCCCACACCGTCGAGGACGACATCGCCCACCGCATGTAGGCAAAACTTATGCTCAACGACGGCATCAACCAGACCTGCATGGCGTACGGCGGGACCTACGGAAGCGCCACGGAGCCGGGCTCCGAGCAGCGCCGCTGCTTTGTTTCCGCCATGCGCGAAACGCTTGCGGTCGCCAACGCCGAGGGTATCGAGCTCACCGAGGCAGACCTAACGCAAATGGTGCGTCTCATAAAAGGGCTCGACCCCGCCGGCATGCCCTCGATGGCGCAGAACCGCGTCGCTCAACGCAGAACCGAGGTCGAGGAATTTGCGGGTACCATCTGCCGCCTCGCGGCCAAGCACGGCATCCAGGTGCCGCAAAACGAATGGCTCTATTCGCGCATCCGCGAAATCGAGGGCAGCTGGTAGCGCCCGGCGTGCTACAGCCTACAGCCTCAATAGCAAAGCCGCCGCAAGGGGCCCTCCCCTTGCGGCGGCTTCCTTCTTCATCTATGGGCAAAACCAGCTTCACAACGGCTAGCGCCGCACCTGCGGCATCTCGTCCTCGTCATCGCGGCAAAGGGTCACGCCCGCGCTTCCCAGCAGCGCTGCTGCGATGAGCGCGCCGACCACAATAGGAGCAGCCCCGCACGAGCCCTGCATGCCTACGACAAGCGCAGCTGTAGGGCCAAGACAGCCAAGTACCAATGCGACGGCGGCGATAGCGATATCTCGAGCGTTCATGAGACCACTTCCTCCACGGGAAAGACTTTGTTTCTCATGACTTAGTGTGCCCCGCGCCCATATGCCCAACGTAGTGCCACGGTAAGGGCTCTGTTAACCCAAATACAAATATAAAACGAGCGCCTTTACGTTGCCCGAAAGCTCGATAAAGACGCCCGCCCATCATGTGCCTATTTTGCTCTGATGGCAGATTACCAACCGGTGTAGTAGTCGGTGGTTCCGGCGGCGCAGCCGGAGTCATAGACCTTGCAATCACCCTTGGAGCCCGTAAAGGTCGAGCCCTGGGCCATATCGCCCGCGGCAACAACGTAATAGCCGTCGGAATCGCGCCAGAAGCCCTCAGAATCCTGCGTCCATTCGCCCGTGCGGTGGTGATACAACACGTTGCTGCTGTAATAGGTCTCACGGCGCCCGTTGTAGTTATTGACACCCGCAGAGCGCGTCAGGCCCGATCCGTTCGCGTAGGACGCGGCAGACGCGTAGGACGGAGTGTAACCGGCGTTGTAGTACGAAGCCTGGGCGGCCTCGGCAGCCTCCGCCTCGGCTGCGGCGGCCTCGAGCGCTTCGCGCTTGGCATTCTCAAGCGCAGTGCGCAGCTCATCGAGCTCGGTCGACTTCGCGTCGACCTCCCCCATCGTCAACAGACTACCCGCACCGTCGATACAACCCTGCAGCACAGCGCGCTCGTCATCGGTAGCATAGTCGCCATACATATTCATAATGATCTGAGCGCGCATCTCAAGGGAATCGCGCTTGGCCTCCATCGAGGCGTTCCACTCCTGCATGGAACCATAACCATCGCCGCGATAATCAACGGGCTGTACCAGCGTCGCCTCGGACGGCGTAGATCCAACCGTATCGGACAGTGTTGCCGCGTGGGCATCAGTTGCGCCGGCGCCTGCCAAAAGTGCCACGGTCAGAGCGGCGGAAAGGGCAGCGGCTTTCGGTTTTCGTGAATCGATCCTCATGTAGCTGGAAACCTCCGTAGTGCGTTTTTGCTGCGTTTGAGCTGCGTGTGATTCGATCGCGCTGCATAGTACCTCGAGCAAATCGCGACCTGCGGTTTTACTCAAAAGGCGCACGTCAATTGCGTAAAACTCACATCCTCTCAACAGGAGTTTTCCACAACTCAAATGCATAAAGCATGCCAAAAACCCTGTAATAGCGCCCTTCCTATGCAAAAAAGACGCCTGCGCAACCATTGCTTGCGCAGGCGCCTTGAGCAGGCATTTATGCAGTTATACCTATCGAGTCGCAAGGGGTCCTTGCACAAGTCGCCTTACTCGTCCAGCACGGCGAAGGCCTGCTTCAGATCCCAAATGATGTCCTCGGCGTTCTCGGTACCGATGGAAAGACGGATCGTGGAGGGCGTGATGTTCTGCTCGGCGAGCTCCTCGGCAGAGAGCTGGGAGTGCGTGGTGGTAGCCGGGTGCACGACGAGCGACTTGACGTCGGCCACGTTGGCGAGCAGCGAGAACACCTGCAGATGATCGATGAACTTCCAGGCAGCCTCCTGGTCACCCTTAATCTCAAAGGTGAAGATCGAAGCGCCGCCGTTGGGGAAGTACTTCTGATAGAGCTCGTGATCGGGGTGCTCAGGCAGGCTCGGGTGGTTCACCTTGGCAACGCGGCTGTCGCCGGCAAGGAACTCAACGACCTTCTTGGTGTTCTCGACATGACGGTCAACGCGCAGCGACAGGGTCTCGGTGCCCTGGAGCAGGACCCAGGCGTTGAACGGGCTGATGCAGGCACCCTCGTCACGCAGCAGGATGGCGCGGACATAGGTTGCGAAGGCGGCGGGACCGGCAGCCTCGGCAAACGAGACGCCATGGTAGGAGGGGTTGGGCTCAGCGATCTGGGCGTACTTTCCGCTCGCCTTCCAATCGAAGTTACCGCCGTCGACGATCACACCGCCCAGCGAGGTGCCGTGGCCGCCGATGAACTTGGTTGCGGAGTGGACAACGATGTTGGCGCCATGCTCCAGCGGACGGAACAGATACGGGGTGCCGAAAGTGTTGTCGACGACAACCGGCAGACCGTGCTTCTTGGCGATCTCGGAGATGGCGTCGATGTTGGGGATGTCAGAGTTGGGGTTGCCGAGCGTCTCGAGATAGATGACCGTGGTATTGTCCTTGATGGCACCCTCAACCTCTTCCAGGTTGTGGGCATCGACAAACGTGGTCTCGACGCCAAACTGGGAGAGCGTATGCTCGAGCAGGTTGTAGGAACCGCCGTAGATGGTCTTCTGAGCCACCACGTGGTCACCAGCCTGGGCAAGAGCCTGCAGGGTATAGGTGATGGCAGCGGCACCGGAGGCGACGGCAAGACCGGCCACGCCACCCTCGAGCGCGGCGATACGGTCCTCAAAGACGCCCTGGGTGGAGTTGGTCAGACGGCCGTAGATGTTACCGGCGTCGGCAAGACCAAAGCGATCGGCGGCGTGCTGGGAGTTGCGGAACACATAGCTCGTGGTCTGGTAGATAGGCACGGCGCGGGAGTCGGATGCGGGGTCGGCGCTCTCCTGGCCAACATGAAGCTGCAGGGTATCGAAACCAAAGGTGTGCTCGGGGTTGTTGATGAACTGGCTCATGATGATCTCCTTGATCGAACGAAAGTAAATAAAAAAGAGAGAAGTAAGTCGCTGTCTCCTGATCACGCCGACGGGCGCAAACAGGAGCCCGGCATTCGTCTTGGTAAGCAGTTCATATGCGGTCCTCCTTTTGACATCCCGGTTCCGTGGTCGGCTTAATTACCTACCGCCTTTGTGTGTTTTGAATAGTACGAGCATTGTTTCGCTCGGTCAATCACTTAAAAGCGCTAACCTGTTATCGGTTTTTTAGATAGCTATCGAAAGGACGGGCACCGATGACACTCCAGCAGCTTCGTTTTCTTATCGCCGTGGCAGAGTCCGGCTCAATCAACGCCGCAGCTCAGCGCCTCTATACCGCTCAGTCCAACATCTCAAACGCCGTCAAAAGCCTAGAACAAGAGCTCCATCTGGAGATCTTTACGCGCTCCAGCCGCGGCGTCACGCTCACCAACGACGGCACCGAGCTTTTGGGCTATGCGCGCCAGGTCGTAGAGCAGGCCGACATGCTCGAGGCACGCTACGAGGACGGTGGCACCCCGCAAGCCCGCCTCGCCATTTCCGCCCAGCACTACGCCTTTTCGGTCGAGGCCTTTGTCAACGTAGTCGAGCGCTGCCGCGACAGCAAGTTCGAGTTCATCATGCGCGAGACCACCACATCGCAGATCATCGATGACGTCCGTGCGTTTCGCAGCGATATCGGCATTCTGTATCTGGATGACTTTAACGCCCGCGTTCTGCAGAAGGCCTTCGCCGATGCCCGCGCAAGCTTCCATCCCCTATTCGACGCGACGGTCCACGTCTTCGTTAGCGAGCGCCACCCGCTCGCACGCCGCCCGCAGCTGTCCCTTGCCGACCTCACGCCCTATACGCGCTACAGCTTTGAGCAGGGAACCTCAAACTCCTTCTATTACGCCGAGGAACCTTTTAGCTATATCCCTTGCGACCGCAACATACGAATCTCGGACCGCGGAACACTTACCAACTTACTTATCACGTCGAACGGTTACACCCTGTCGACCGGCGTCCTCTCCAATGAAATGCAATGGGGTATGGCATCGATCCCGTTAGCAGACGCCCCAACGATGCACGTAGGCTATATCATGCACGACGAGCGCAAGCCCTCTCCCCTCTTGCAACAATACCTCGACGAGCTCAACCGCATCATCCATGCCAACCAACTGTCGGAAGACGGGGCAGAAATCATAGATTGCTAGCCCCCGGCGGGCATGGCGCTACAATGGTCACTCACATGAAACGCACTCAACGAAAGGAAGCCCGTGAAGGTCATCATCTATACCGACGGCTCGGCCCGATCAAATCCGGGGCGCGGCGGCTACGGCGCCGTGCTCAAATACACCAACCCCGCCGGCAAGACCTTTACCTCCGAGCTTTCGCGCGGCTACGCCAAGACCACCAACAACCGCATGGAACTCATGGCGGTTATCGTGGCGCTCGAGGCACTCAACCGCCCCTGCGAGGTCGAAGTCCATTCCGATTCGCAATACGTCGTCAACGCCTTCAACAAGCACTGGATTGACGGATGGAAAAAACGCGGTTGGAAGACCGCCAACAAGCAGCCTGTCAAGAACCGCGATCTGTGGGAGCGCCTACTCACCGCCAAAAGCAAACACAAGATTGAGTTCATCTGGGTTAAGGGTCACGCCGGCCATGAGCTCAACGAGCGCTGCGACGAACTTGCCACCACGGCGGCCGACGGCAGCAACCTCGATATCGACACTGGCTTTAACGAGAGCGACCTGTAACGGCGTTTTCGCACGCTATTTCCTGCCTCCTCGCGCTACACTCATCCTGTAAACCGAACGGCACGAGGGGGATACATGCTGCGTATAGCGACCATCGGCACATCCATGATCACCGACGACTTTATCCAGGTCGTCAACGCCAACGACCAAGCTGCGTTTGTGGGCACGCTCTCGCGCGATGCAGATCGCGGCGCCGCCTTTACCGCCGAGCGCGGTGGCGAGCGAAACTTTACTTCACTCGATGAGCTCGCGGCAGCCGCCGACGTCGACGCCGTCTATATCGGCAGCCCTAACGCACTTCACTACGAGCAGGCCCTTGCCTGCATCGCCGGTGGCAAGCACGTCATCGTCGAGAAGCCCTTCTGCGCCACCGAAGCGCAGGCGCTGGAAGTCTTCCGCGCTGCCGAGGCAGCAGGTGTCGTGGCCCTCGAGGCCATGCGTCCCCTCCACGACCCCGCCTTCCACGCCATCGAGGACGCCCTAGGCGAGATCGCCCCCATCCGCCGCGCCTCATTGCGCTTTGGCAAATATTCCTCGCGCTACAACGAGATTCTCGCGGGACGCGCCACCAATATCTTCGACTGCAATATGGCATCGGGTTCCCTCATGGACATTGGCGTCTACACCGTCGAGCCCATGGTCGAGATTTTCGGCATGCCCTCCGGCCTTACGAGCATGGCTACTCTGCTCGACCCCGCCACGCGACAGCTCACGCACGGCCCCATCGACGGCTGCGGTTCCATCCTCGCCAGCTACGGCGGTGGCCGTATCTCCGTCGAGCTCGCGCACTCCAAAATAACGAATGACCTGCTGCCCTCGCAGATCGAAGGCGAGCGTGGCACTATCCAGATCGACCATCTGTCCACGCCCCGCAACGTCCGCATCGACTATCGCGGCGATGTCGTACGCGGCTCGGCGACCGAGGCACCGCGCGAACAGGGCGACAACGGCCGCGTGCTCGACCTGCCCAAATCGAGCAACACTATGGAATACGAACTCACAGACTTTATCACCGCCATCGGCGGCATCGATAACGTTAAGGAAGAGATTTGGGAGACCCCGGCGGGACGTCACGAACTTGGTCACTACCGCGATGTCACGCTCGTCTCGCTGCGCATCATGGATGCCGTGCGCCAGCAGGCCGGCATAACCTTCCCGGCCGACGCAGGCAAGCAGGCATAGCGATGGGCCTCTTCGATACGTTCTTCTCCAGCGTCACCGGCGGCAGTCGAGAACCTCAAAAACCATCAAACGTCGAGCTCGAGCTGCGCCGCAGGCTTACTGTGCTCGCAAGCGACGAGGCCACTCAAGACACTCCCCTGCGCTATTTCCTGCGCTGGGCGGGGCAAGTCCAGGGCGTTGGCTTTCGCTTTACCAACACCAACCTCGCGCAGGCACGCGCGCTCACCGGCTGGGTGCGTAACATGGAAGACGGCTCAGTCGAGATGGAGATACAGGGAGCTCCGGCAAATATCCTATCTCATCTCGAAGCGCTTCATGCCTCCTACGAGCGCATGGGAACGCGTTTTCGCCTCGCAGACGCCCAGGCTCGAGCCCCACTTGCCAATGAAGACGGTTTCACGCCTCGTTATTAGTATTGTGTGCTAAATACGGTATCATTTACCTACGACCGTTAATAGAAAAGAGGCGAGGCGCATGGCGGTGCAAAGAAGGAATACCAGGCAGCGAAAGCTGGTTCTTGACGCCGTGCGCCAAAGCTATAACCATCCCACCGCCGACGAAATCTACAACGTCGTGCGCGCGCAGGATGACAAAATCAGCCGCGGTACGGTCTACCGCAACCTCAATCTCTTGGCCGACGCCGGCGAGATTCTCTCCATCAAGACGCCGGGCGGAAGTCGCTTCGATCGCACCATCGAGCCGCACGCACATATCATCTGCACCTCGTGCAGCCGCGTCATCGACGTACCGCTCCCCTTCGATGCCCAGATCGACGCCAAGGCGTCCGAGCAAATCGGCTGGCACGTCACGTCGCACTACACCATCTTCGAGGGTCTCTGCCCCGACTGCCGGTAAATGTTTGGAACATGCCTTAAAATCCACCTTTCTGCACTCTGCAGCAAAAAGTCGATTTCTAGGCATGCCACATATATCTACTCGGCGAGCAGGCGATGCAGTTCCTCTTCGACCGTGCGCACGTAGCGGACACGGTCATTGACACCGCGCATGGTAGGGTTGCAGCTCTCCATCAGATAGGGATGGCCCACGACGTTGAGCATGTCGCGATCGTTCTCATTGTCGCCAAACGCCATCATCGCATCGGGCGAGATCCCCAGGGCACGACCATAATCGGCAAGCGCGGACCCCTTGCCCGAGTCAAAGCCGATAAAGTCAGTCCATTCGGTTCCCGACGTCATCACGTCAACACGGTCGCTAAAGAGGCGCTCGAAATACTCCAGGGCCGCCGGCTGATCCACCTCGGGCATCTGGAAGGCAATCTTAATGACGTCCTCGTCGATGTCCTCGGGACGGCCGACCACCGCCACATCGCAGTGGACCTCATAGCGCAAATGGTCGACGAACGCATCGTTGCCGCTTATGGTGTAGAGGTGCCCCTCGCAGGAAAGGGTAACGTCGGCATGGGGGTAGGCGACCACGGCATTCGCGATATCCATCGCCAGGTCACGCTCCATAGAGCGCTTGACAACGGCACGCCCCTCGCTCATCACCAGGGCTCCGTTTTCGCATACATAGGCGAGCTCATCGGCCACCGGGGCAAACAGGTAGCGCAAGCTCGCATATTGACGGCCGCTCGCCGGCATAAACACGATACCGCGACGATGCAGTTCATCGATGAGTTCAAAGGCCTCGGAACGCGGCTCGCGCTCCCCCGGATGCAGCAACGTGCCGTCCAAATCGCATGCAATCAGCTTGATTCCCTCAAGACCCATATGCTTCCCCAAAGCCTCCTATCAACAGCAAGACGGACCTTGATTGGTCGCCCCTCAAAGCCCGCCTTGCGTATATACGCGCTTAGCCGCGCGTCTTTTTTACGATGGTAAAGTCGGGAGCCATGCTCACGACGGCCTCCGCCGCACTCGATGCAAAGCGCCGGTCCGCATCGAGTTCACGGGTAACCACCGAGAGCCGAACACCCTCGACGCCCCGGAGCATGCGGCCCAAAACAGGCTGCACCGGCGTATACATGCGCACGGTATGCTCGTCCGAATCGCCTCGGAAAAGCGGCGCGTGCATATTGCCGATCTCCCAGCACGCATGCGCGAGCGCAATCGGATCCATGCGGTCGACTTCGACCAAATAAACCTCGGCGCTGCGCAGGCGCACGACAACCGCCACGGGCACCATGCCCGAACGGTCGATGGCGAGCACGTCGCCATCGGCAAGACGACCGCCGTCGGCAGCATCCAGCCGAACATCGATCGTGCGCCCCAGCTCCGTCACGCCCGCAAACGCGCATACATCAGCCCGGTCCCAATCGAACAGTAGCTCGTCAACTTCAAAGACGCCGCCCAACTTCCGGCGAAGCAGGAGTTCATAGGACGGATCGTTGAGATTTCCCAAGCATGTCGTCGAAACCAAGCGTTCAGGCATACTCTAACCCTCGACCTCAACGAGCTCGATATCAAAGTTGAGGTCCTTGCCGGCCAGCTCGTGGTTGGCGTCGAGCGTCACAGCCTCGGGCGTTACGTCGATGACCACGGCGGGAACGGGCATACCGCTCGGCGTGGACAGGAAAAGCTTCATGCCCTTCTCGATCTGCTCGATGTTGGGAACCTGTTCGGCCGGGAAGGTCAGAACCATCTCGGGATTGTGCTCGCCGTAGGCATCGGCAGCAGGAATGTGCACGGTCTTCTTCTCGCCCACCTGCATGTCGACAACAGCGGCGTCGAAGCCCTTGATCATCTGACCGGCGCCGCAGGTGAACTCCAGCGGCTCGCCGCGATCGTAGGAGCTATCGAACTGCGTGCCGTCATCGAGCGTGCCGCGATAATGGGTCTTGACCTTCTTGCCCTGGTTGGACATGGTAACCTCCGTGATAAGGGCGGCGCACAACGCGGGCCGCCGTGAACATATGGCGCTAACTATACCCTAGTCATACAATTCAATGACAGTTTGCAAAGAAACGCTGCAACCGGAGGAACCATGGCATATCCCGTATTTGACCTACACTGCGACACTGCCGACCGAATCGGCTGGGCCACGCTCGATCTCGACCTGCGCTTTACCGCCGGCACCGACGGTTATTTCCCCGGCGACGAAACGCATCCGCAAGATTTCGACCTCATCGAGGGTAACGCCTGTGCCATCTCGCTCGCAAAGATCGGCAACACGCCGTGGGCACAGTGCTTCGCCACGTTTGTCCCCGACGAGATTCCCACCGCCCACGCCGCGCGCTTCCAGGCGCAGATCATGGCGCATATGAGCGGCCAGGCAATGCTCAACCACGACCGTATGGTCAACGTGCGCAGCGCCGCAGACATTCGCCCCGCGCTCAAGGACGGCAAGGTCGCTTGCATCCACACCATCGAAAACGCCACGTTCTTTGCCGAGGACCCCGCGCTGATCGAGGTGCTCAAGAGCCTGGGCGTGCTTATGTCGTCACTCAGCTGGAACGCGCAGGGACCGCTCGCGAGCGGCCACGACACCCACGCCGGCCTCACCGCCGCCGGCATCGAGGCGCTTACGCAGATGGAGCACGCCGGCATGGTGCTCGACGTCTCCCACCTCAACGATGAGTGCTTTGACGAGGCCGCCGCCCGCGCCACGCGTCCCTTCGTCGCCAGCCACTCCAACTCCCGTGCGGTTTGCGGCGCCAAACGCAACCTTACCGACGACCAGTTCCGCACCATTCGCGACATGGGTGGCATCGTCGGCCTCAACTACTGCAGCGAGTTCCTTTCCAACGACGCAACCGACAAGACCGCCGCAGACGTCACCTTCGACCAGCTGGCGGCGCATATCGAGCACTGGCTCGACCTGGGCGGCGAGGACGTCATCGCGCTCGGCGGCGACTGGGACGGCGCCACGGTGCCCGCTTTCCTCTCCGATGCCAGCAAGATGCCCGAGTTCCAGAACATGCTTTCCAAGCATTTTGGCAAGACCGTGATGCAAAAGCTCTGCAGCGACAACGCGCTTGCCTTCTTCGAGCGTTATTAATTTCACATCCCTTGAGCGGGCCGGCATGCCGAACGGTCGACATGCCGGCCCGTCCCCGATCTGAAGGACCGCTTTTGACGCAGCAGTTTACGATTTCCGCATCCCGACCGGATGGGACGACCATCCCCGTCGTCGTTACCAAAAAGCGCGTCAAGAACTTCAACCTACGCGTCACATCGAGCGGCGAGGTCCACGCCAGCGCACCGATCGGCGCCAGCCGCGAGCGTATCGAAGCGTTTGTGAAGCGCAACAGCGCCTGGATTATCAGCCGACTTGCCCAGCGCGAGCAACGTCAGGCGACGGCACGAGAGCCGCTCAGCCCCTCGTCCATCATTGCACTTTGGGGCAAGCCCATCACGGTACAGGATGCACTCGATCACAACTTTGCATCACCCGCACCGCGACCCAAACAGGCCACCTTCGCAAGTTTTATGGGTACCGATGAATCGGACGAAGGCCCACAGGCCAAGCGGCACGCAATCCTCGACGGCCTAACGTCCGATGAGCTCCAAGCCCGTATCGACCAGCTCTATGCAACCGAGGTCACCACGGCACTGTACGATATGGTGCACGCGTACGAAATCGCAATGGGCGTCACCGTGGCCCGCGTCTCCGTGCGCAGCATGAAAACGCGCTGGGGATCATGCACGCCCAAGACCGGCGCCATTCGCATCGCGCGCGAGCTCGCCGCCTACCCTGTCGAATGCCTCGACATGGTTGTCGCCCACGAGCTCGTCCATCTGCTCGAGCCGAGCCACAATCAGCGCTTTCACGCCCTGCTCGACACGTACTGTCCCAACAATAGAGCACTGTCTCAGCGGCTCAAGCAGCCACCCCTCAACAAGCTCTAGCGCCGACTAGCGCACGCGCTCGATCTCGACGCCGCAGCTTGCCAGGGGCAGGCCAACAGGAGCCCACGGCTTATCGAGCTTTATGCGCACACCAAGCAGCGAGGGATAACGGCGCAGCAGCATCTGGGCTGTCCCCTCGGCTGCCGCCTCGATGAGCTTAAACGTATGCTCGCGCAGATAGCCATCGACATCGTGGCACACCGAGCCGTAGTCAATCGAGGCATCCAGGTTATCGTGCTCCCCCGCCGCGCGCAGGTCGGCATAGAGCACCAGAGAAACGATGAACTTCTGACCCAGCGCGTTCTCCTCGGGATACACGCCATGGTTGGCAAAAACCTCAAGGCCGTCAATGACAATACGATCGGCATGGCGCAGATCGTCATAGCTCACGTGAGGCACCGCCGTTGCGGTGGATATTTCGCCCCTTCCACGGCGGGCGAGCTCAGCACCTTCAGTCTTGGTTGCATTCTCGGGCAGTTTTTTGTTACTCAACGCGATCGTCTCCTTCGTTTAGAACCCCGACCGCGCAAACTAACTACACGCGAATCGACAGGTTCTTTTTATCATCGCTCCAGTTGCAAGCATTGCGCGCGGGGCATGCAAAGCAGGCGCGCGACGCTTTGTCGGCTGCATAGAGCAGACGCTCAAGCGGTTGGCTGTTCACGCGCAGCTTTCGATGGCCCAGAATGGCCGTCTTAATGGCTGCGGCATCGGCCGGCTCAAACGCCACGTCATCGGGCATGCCGCCGAGAATCGCATCAGCGACGCGTTCGCTTGCAACATCATGGGATATACCCGATTCATACTGTTCATCTTTGCCGATATCGTGAAGAAGTGCCGTGGCGTAGATGACCTCGCGGTCAAATTCGAGCTGTTCCTCGAGATTCTTGATCCACATAATGCGAGCGACATCGAGCAGATGGTCAATACCGTGGCGGCAGAAGATGCGCCCCGATTCCAACTGTACGATGTTGCCCAGGTGCCGCCGGAACAGCCCGTTGGCACAAATGTAATCAATGCGAGGCATGGCACCAAAGGGGGCCAGGCCCGAAGCCATAAAGCCGCGACGCGACGTCCCCTCATCGGTCTTCGATGTAAAGTCGTTGACGACTCTCATGGTTAGCGGCCCAGCATCCTAAAGAAACGCTCCTCGAGCGCGGGATCGGTCTCAAAGACGCCGCGGCGAGCAAGCGTCACGGTCTTGGTGCCGGGCTTTTGCACGCCACGCATCGTCATGCACATATGCTCGGCCTCCATCAACACAATCGCTCCCTGGGGAGCGAGATAATCCATGAGGGCATCGGCAACCTGTGCGCACAGTTGCTCCTGCAGCTGAAGACGGCGGGCATAAACCTCAACCGTGCGGGCGAGCTTGGAAAGCCCAGCCACCCGACCGTTAGGGATATAACCAATGGCGGCCTTGCCATAAAACGGCAGCAGATGATGTTCGCACAGCGAGTAGAACGTGATGTCGCGCTCGATAACCAAATCGTTCGAAGCGACGGCAAAGGTTTTGGACAGGTGTTCCTCGGCACTCTGGTCCATACCGCCGGCAATCTCACCATACATACGGGCAACGCGCGCCGGGGTCTCCAGCAGGCCCTCACGAGCTGGATCCTCGCCTATGCCCTCAAGCAACAGCTCAATGGCGGCCTCGACTTTTTCCTGATCGACCATCTGGGCCTCACTTTTCCGATTTCACGTTCGCGCTATGGTACCACGCCCTTCGGCATCGACCACAAGCTACATAGTATGGGTCGAATAGACCGGATCATCACGCCAAAGTTCAACCGCATCACAAAGCGCAACGCCCTCACGCTCAGCACGGGCGCGCGTAGCGTTCATATCGATCACGCGCTGGTTACTCGAGCCCCTAAAACGCAATGAGATATCATACAGATCCTGAACAAACGGGCCATCCACCAACATGTCGAGACAGGCAAGGATACGGTCCGTGACCTCGGTATGGTGGCGGCCTCCCGGCATAAGCTCCTCGAGCACATCGCCGGTGAAGCACCAAATAGTCTTCCCCGACCCCGCTGGATAGGCCGCGCGAACACGCTCGACAAAATCAACGAGTCCCGCCTGATTCTCGGGCTCCATAGGCTCGCCGCCCAGAATCGTCAGGCCGTCAATAAAGGGATGATCGAGGCTCTCGATAATCTTGTCCTCGACGGCACGATCAAACGGCTCGCCCGCGGCAAAGTCCCACGCGACGGAGTTAAAGCAATTCTTGCAGCCACGACGGCACCCGCTCACAAACAGAGAAGTGCGGACGCCTTCTCCATCAGCAATGTCGAAATACTTAATGTTCGCGTAGTTCATAGGTAACTCTCCCGGGAGGCCGGGACATATCATCCCGTCCTCAAACATTCTCGGCCTGCGGCCTGCGAAACTGCGGGCGGGACGATATGTCCCGACCTCATGCAAAGGGTAACTCAATGAACGAAGCGAACATCGAGTATAGGGTTCGTGGTCTAATAAAAACTGAGTTGCGGCTCAACCGCCATCGCAAGTAAATCGCAGCTGCAGCCCGAATTATTTCCGCTAAGAACTTCGAGGAGTGAGCAGACCGCGTACTGCATCTCAGCTACGTCAACTTGGCTGCCCCGTAGCGAGGCCCCGGACCTTTGCTCGATATGAGTTCCACACGAACAGGAGGCGCCAGTGGCGCCTCCGTCGTGAGTCAGGACTGTCCGAAATAGCGAGTAAAGGTCCGGGGCCTCGCTACGGGGCAGCCTGGGATGGTTATTAGAGATGCAGCACGCGGTCGCGGATCTCCTCGGTTCGGCCCTGGTTCCAGAACTGGGTACCGATGTAGCCGCACGTACGACGAGCGACGTTCATCTTCTCCTGGTCTCGGTTGCCGCAGTTGGGGCACTCCCACACCAGCTTGCCATCGTCCTCAACAATCTTGATCTCGCCATCGTAGCCGCACACCTGGCAGTAGTCGCTCTTGGTGTTGAGCTCGGCGTACATGATGTTGTCGTAGATGTACTGCATCACGCGAATGACAGCCTTGAGGTTGTCCTGCATGTTGGGAACCTCAACGTAGGAGATAGCACCGCCCGGCGAAAGCTGCTGGAACATGCCCTCAAACTTAAGCTTGTCGAAAGCATCAATCTCCTCGGACACGTGGACGTGATAGCTGTTGGTAATGTAGCCCTTGTCCGTCACGCCCGGAATAATGCCAAAACGACGCTGCAGGCACTTGGCGAACTTGTAGGTCGTCGACTCCAACGGCGTACCGTACAGCGAGAAATCGATATCGCTTTCGGCCTTCCACTCGGCGCACTTGTCGTTCATGCGCTGCATGACGGCCATGGCAAACGGCGTGCCTTCCTTCTCGGTGTGGCTGTGGCCCGTCATGTACTTGACGCACTCATACAGGCCAGCATAGCCCAGGCTGATGGTAGAGTATCCGCCCACGAGCAGTTTGTCGATCGTCTCGCCCTTCTTCAGACGAGCGAGGGCGCCGTACTGCCACAAAATCGGTGCGGCATCCGAAAGCGTACCCATCAGGCGCTCATGACGGCACAGCAGGGCACGGTGGCACAGCTCAAGGCGCTCGTCGAAGATCTTCCAGAACTTGTCCATGTCCTGATGCGAGCTCAGCGCGACATCGGGCAGGTTGATGGTCACAACACCCTGGTTAAAGCGGCCATAGTACTTAGGTTTGGTCGGGTCATAGTTCAGCGCGTTGGCGACATTGTTAAAGCCGTTGCCCGAGCGGTCGGGCGTCAAGAAGCTGCGGCAACCCATGCAGGTGTAGCAATCGCCGTTGCCGGCGGTCTCGCCCTTAGACAGCTTGAGCTCGCGCATCTTCTTCTCGGAGATGTAGTCGGGCACCATGCGCTTGGCGGTGCACTTGGCAGCCAGCTGGGTCAGGTAGAAGTACGGGGAATTCTCGTGAACGTTATCGTCCTCGAGTACATAGATAAGCTTGGGGAATGCCGGGGTAATCCACACGCCGGCTTCGTTCTTAACGCCCTCGTAGCGCTGACGAAGCGTCTCCTCCACGATCATGGCAAGGTCGTGCTTCTCCTGCGCTGAGCGAGCCTCGTTGAGATACATGAAGACCGTCACGAACGGCGCTTGGCCGTTGGTGGTCATAAGGGTCACGACCTGATACTGAATCGTCTGGACGCCGCGACGGATCTCGTCACGCAGGCGGTCCTCAACAACCTCGCGGACCTTTTCGGGAGATGCGGAAACGCCGAGCTCCTCGAGCTCGCGGGCGACCTCGCCGCGAATCTTTTGACGGCTCACCTCGACGAACGGGGCAAGATGGGTCAGCGAAATCGACTGGCCACCGTACTGGGAGGAAGCAACCTGGGCGATGATCTGCGTCGCGATGTTGCAAGCCGTCGAGAAGCTGTGCGGCTTCTCAATCAGCGTACCCGAGATAACAGTACCGTTCTGGAGCATATCCTCCAGGTTCACCAGGTCGCAGTTATGCATGTGCTGGGCAAAGTAGTCCGAATCATGGAAGTGGATCAGACCCTCATTGTGAGCATCCACGATCTCCTGGGGCAGCAGCACACGCTGAGTCAGGTCCTTGGAAATCTCGCCGGCCATGTAGTCACGCTGAACGGAATTGACGGTCGGGTTCTTGTTGGAGTTCTCCTGCTTGACCTCTTCGTTGTTGCACTCGATGAGCGACAGAATCTTGTCGTCGGTCGTGTTCTTCTGGCGCTTCAGGCTCTGAACATAGCGATAGATGATGTAATGGCGAGCGACCTCGTAGCAGTCGAGACGCATGATCTCGTCCTCGACCAGATCCTGAATCTCCTCGACCGACACGGTGTGGCCCGCGTTCTCGCATGCCTCGGCGACGTTTTGCGCCGCATAAACCACCTGGCGGTCGGTAAGACGAGAGCCCTCCTCGACCTCCAAGTTGGCGGCGCGAATCGCATTGACGATCTTATCGATGTCAAAGACAACCTCGGTGCCGCTGCGCTTGATGATCTTCATCCTCTTGCCTCTTTCGCGTCGTAGTCTCATTGCGTTTCAGAGCCAAACGATGCCCGGCAGGGCTTGCCCCCGTCTTGCGGCGCCGTCGCGCAATCTGTGTTCTCGATAAACCATAAGCCTCCATGCGGACATTCCCAAGAGCCGATCAAGCGGCTCAAGGACACGTTCAAAAGAGGCAGTTAAGGTCTTCGTTCTCTGTCCGCCATCTATCATACGACAAAGAGGCATCTATATCCTGTATTCTTTTTTTAGGTCAAACACAACATATAGTGTTTCAGCAGGTCAAAGCAATTAGTCATTTTGCAGACGCATTAAAAATGAGGGGTATTTGACAAGTCGGTAAAACGTTACCAACACGGCTACCTGCATGGCAGTTATAAAACCCCCTTAGTCAAGCCGCTGACAAATCCTACCAAAACCAAGCCGCTCACGCCAAAAGAATCCAAAAGATTATGCTTGACCAACATGTTGCGGTCGAATGCCGGCGGACGGAGCGACAGGACTGTAAACGCTCGGAAGACTACAGCCCCGGCGCCCCGTCCGCCGGCATTCGATAGGCGAGGATCTATTACTTCTCTTCGCGAACTATCATGCGGCCGAGAGCCGCTGTAAAGGGATCGAGCAGCACGCCGGCGATAACCACAAAGGCCCATCCCTTTGTGACGAGGCCGGCCCAACGCGCGAAGAACGTACGGCCTTCAATCGTTCCGAATCCTCCCTGGAAGGCAATCTCGCCAAAACCGATCACCATAAAAAGGAGCGTGGCACCGATGACAGTACCGGCGATCTTGTGTGATGCACTCCCCTGCTCAAAACCAAAAAAGTCCAGGCACATACCAACTGTTTTGCCAAACAGCGGGAGTGCGCTCAGAACCTCGGCGATCACCGTGGCCACGATGAGTTGTCCCCAAAAGCCCGTGGGGCCCGTCAGATCCAAGCCAGGCGCCCCTTCAATGATGGGGAGAAACGCGCAGAGCAATAGCGGGTTAAAGAAGCCGTTGAGAATACCGATAACGCGCCTGACAGGTAACTTCATAGCCGTAAACCTTTCAAAGTCATTGATAGAAAGAGGGCCGCCGGCATATGTCGGCGGCCCCGATAAAACATGATGTACGGCAAAGCAACTACTCGAGCGGCTACTCCGCCTCGCCGCCGGCCGCCATCTTCTCGGCCTCGGCAAGCTGGGCCGGGGTGAGCTTGCGATACTTAATGGCGCCAAAGACGACACAAGCCGCACAGACGATCATGCCGGCGATGAACTTCTGGTCAATCGTTGCACCAAACGGCGACGTCACGGCCTCAAACACAATGGGAGACAGTGCCATGCCAAAGTTGATGCCTGCCATGCCAATGGCAAGGTTAAACGCACGTCCCTCGGGGGCAGAGTTGCCGGCGGCAAAATTGCCCTCCAGCGGCACATAGGTCTCCTTGCCCAGCGCAACGACAAAGCCCGCAACGCACAGTACCATAAAGGCGGGCGCAACCAGCGTCAGGCCCAGGCCAACGAGCGTCACGCCCCATGCGATCGGCATAGCCAGGTTCTTGAACTTGGCAAACAACGGACCGACCAAAAGACCAGCCGCAATACCGGCAACGGTCATAACGGTAGAGGCAAGACCGGCCTCCACGGTACCGCCAAAGCCGCGACCCACAACAAGCAGCGAAACGTTGGAGCTGAAGAGCTGGAACGTGAGTACGAACACAAAGCTCATGAGCGTGATAATCGCGACCTCTTTAGGCATATTGGCAAACACGTTGACCTTGCGCTTGGGCTCAAGATGACCCTCGGGAAGGCAAACAGCCTCGATCACGATGAAAATGATCATGATGAAGTACGCCGCATAGCTGTGGAACCACCCGGCAGAACCCAAGATGCCGGAAACCATCGTCCAGATAATGCCGCCCAGTGCAACAAAAGTGGAGTAGATGCCCATGACGAACGAGCGCTGCTTTCCGCCAAAGTAATCCGCAATAAGAGCGTCCGTTGAATTCTGCACGGCGCCGAGACCAAGGCCCATGACAGCAGAAGCCGCCAAGACTTGGCCGAGCGAGTCGTGGAACACCAGCACCGAGGCGCCTGCCAGCATCACGATAATGTGACCGACGAGCGTCGTCTTCTTCTTGGACACGCGAGAGGCAAGCTGTGAAGAGACGAGCATGGCGGACAACGCCATCATCAACGGGATGATGCCGATGATCATCTGGACGGCAGCGATGTTTTCGTTGGGAAATGCCGCCGCAACAGAGGCCACGATAGGGACGGGCACGAGCATGCCCATGATGCACATGGCGGCTGCGTAAATGCCCACCAGGTACTTGATCTTGGTTTTATCCATGATCCATCCTTACACTTAAAGAAAAGGGTCGGAGCGGCCAGGCATCACCAGCGGCCGCCCCAAACACAGCACTATCAGTCGTTGAATCCGGTGAACACGGGTTCTCCGCTGTACACGAGCGCTTCCTCGACACCATCGAGCACGCGGCAGGCGCCAGACGCCATCGCCTCGAGCTCAAACTCGCCGGGATAAGCCGATACGGGAGCGATCCAAGAGCAGCATTCCTCAATCGAAGCAACGAGCTCCTTGCTGTGGACCATGCCGCCTCCGAGCAAGATGCCGTCGACGTCGCCCTTCAGCACGCAGGCCATCTCGCCAATCCACTTGCAGATTTGGTAAACCATTGCATCCCAGGCGCGTGCTGCAGCCTTATCGCCCGCAGCGGCACGTTCACACACCTCGATGGCATCGGACGTACCCAAAAGGTCAACGAAGCCACCGGTCTTCATGCAATGGGCGCGGGCGACGTCGAGGCCATGTTCCGCCGTATACTTCGCGACCTCGATTGCGGGGACCGAGCCACAGCGCGTCGGCGCCATGGGGCCCTCGCCGCCGACGATGTCGTTGCCGTCGACCATCTTGCCCTTAAGGTGAGCCGAGATAGAGATGCCGCCGCCAATATGGCAAACGATGAAGTTGCACTCATCATAGGGGCGACCGAGCTTTGCCGCATGGCGGATGGCGGTCTCTTTAAGATTAAGGGCGTGCAGGTGCACGTTTCGATACACGCCCTTAATGCCCGTCATACGTGCGAGGTCGCACAGCTCATCGGTATCGGGAGGATTCACCACAAAAGAGGGCTTGCCCGTCTTTGAAGCGAACTCATGGGCAATCTGGGGACCCAGCTGCGCCGGGTGCTGAATGCCGTTCGCACCGACGCGGGCATGCTCGAGCATGACCTCATTGATGGCATACGTGCCGCCGGGCAGCGAAAGCAAGCCGCCGCCGCGACCGACAAATGCATCAAAGTCCTCGAGCTTCAGGCCCGCCTCATCCAGTGCTCCAAGAATCAGATCGCAGCGATACGGCATCTGAGCCGAAACCCCATCGAACTGGGCGAGGTCCTTCGCATCGTGCGCAACGTTCTTGCTGAGCTTGCACTCATCACCCTCAAAAACGCCCACCTTCGTGGAAGTGGAGCCCGGGTTGATTACCAGGATGCGCCAGGGAGTCTTTTTATCGGACATATCTTAAGCCTCCTTAAGCGCTTGGGCGCGCACGCAGCTCATCACCACGTTGCCGACGATCTCGTCGACGGGCGCAGAGCGCGAGCAATCGCACACGATCTTCTTGAAGCCCTGAAGCATGGGGCCGTAAGCATTGGCGCCGGTCAGGTTCTGGATGATCTTGACGCCGATATTGCCCACGTTGATATCGGGCCAGATGACCACATTGGCCTGTCCCGCAACAGCAGACTCGCGATGAACCTTCTTGGCCGCAACCTTGTGGTTAATCGCCGAATCAAACTGGAACTCGCCGTCGATGGCAAGGTCGGGACGGCGATCGTTGGCAATCTCGCGAGCGCGACGTACTTTGTCGACAAGCTCGTTATCCATCGAGCCGTCAGTCGAATGCGAAAGCAGCGCGCAACGGATATCCCATCCGGTCAGCGAGCGTACCGTTTCGCTCGACGAAATCGCGATCGAGGCAAGCTCCTCGCTCGTGGGGTCAACGCAAACGGCGGAATCGCCAAAAGCCAAAAGGCCACCTTCGCCGCCGTTCCAGTTGGGAATGTCGGCGATACCGCACGAGCTCACGGTGTCCACCCCGTCGGCAAGGCCGACGATGGTTTGACCCGCCAGGATGATGTCGCCCGTGGCGTTATCGATGCCGGCGAACATTACGTCGACATCGCCGAGCACCTGCAAAATCAGGGCGCGCTCAAGCGGACGCGTCATACGGCGCGCGGCGCCCTTGGGCTTAAACTTGCAATCCGGATGCGAAAGATAGCGCTCGCAGCAAGCGGTGTTCGCCTCCTCGTCGGTCACATCGACAATCTCGATGCCGTCAAGGGAGATGTCGCGCTCATCGGCAAGCTCCTTGAGCTTACCGCCGTCGCCGACCAGCACACATTCGGCAAGATGCTCGGCGGCGATCTTTGCGACCGCCTGCATCATGGTCTCGTTTTCGCCCTCGGGAAAAGCAACGCGCATAGGCTTGGCGGCAGCCTGCTCGCGCAGGGTCTGCATCAGGTCCATGGCAGCTACTCCATCTCTTCGGCAGTGCGCTCGATAAGCTCGCGGATGGTCTTCATGACCATGACCTCGCGAACGGGGACCTCGGCATCGAGCTCGTTCTCGATCATGGAGGTCAGGGCGATCATCTTCATCGAGCCCTTGCCCAGGGTCTCAAACGTCGTCTCGGGGGTCACATCGCCATCGTAGTTGTAAGCGGACTTGGCAAAATCGCAGATCTGCTGAGTGAGTTCTTCGTTCATGATGGTGCCTTTCTAATTAAAAAGAGGGGTAGCCACGGCGGGCTGGAGACATGGGTCCCGCCGTGGCCTAAGAGAGGAAGCGAATTGTTATAGGGGTGAAAGCCTAGTGTGAAAGCCTAGTCGTCAAGCTCGAACGTGAGCTCTTTGTAACCCGGTCGATCGATGACCTTGGCATGGACACCAACGGTCTCGCCCGCCATGAGCTTGGCGCGGATCTCGGGGGCCTTCTTCTTGGTAATGCCGTAGATGACGTAGGTGTACTGAGAACCCTCGTCAATATCGACGGCGCCGTAGGCGTACTTGCCATACTCCTTGAGGTAGGGCTTGTCGTTCTGCGGACCAGGCAGGGTAAAATCGATCAGATGGCCGTGACCGGAAACCTGGACCCAATCGGTCTTGTGGTAGCCGCAGGCATTGCAGGCAAGGTGAGGCGGAAACTCGACGGCTCCGCACTCGGGGCACTGACGTGCCCAATAGATGCCCTCTTCAAGACCCGTGTAGAACTTCTTGACCACGGGCTCCATATCTTTGAGTTGCATGAGAATACTCCTTATGGGAAATCGAAAACCGCGGTCGCTTAGGCGACGGTACGAAGAATCTGGCAGCGCACATTCTGAGAACCGCCAAAACCGCGCAGGAAGGCCGTCTCAGGAATCTTCTTCATCTGGGTTGCACCGGCGACGCCGCGCATCTGCTTGACGGCCTCGACGATATCGGCGATACCGGATGCGCCATGAGCGTGGCCGAAGTTGCAACGGCCACCGTGCGGGTTGATGGGCTTATCGCCGTCAAAAGCGGTGCGGCCATCGATCGCATACTTCCAAGCCTCGCCGCGCGGAATATAGCCGCACTCCTCGGCCGAGACGATCTCGGAAGCCAGGAAGAAGTCATTGCACATAAACAGGTCGATCTCATCGGGGCTCACGCCGGTAAGGTCGTAGACCTGCTTGGCAGCAAGCTCGGTAGCCCAGTGCTCGTTGTGAAGCAGGCCGGCTTCGACGGCAGAGGCGCCCGTGCCCAGAACCTCGATAGGTGCATACGGGACACCCATGGCCTTGGCCTTCTCCGTGGGCATCACGACAACAGCGGCGGCACCGTCGCACTTCTTCTCAAAGCCGGTAACGCGCAGGTACTGCGTAACGCGCGGGTTGTACATGCTCTTGAGATACTCGTCGGCGGTATCGAACCCAGCTGCCTTCGCATCCTCCTCGACCGTGGTCTCGTACCAGGCAAGGGGATTCAGGACGGCACCGCGGCGAAGGCTCTTGGTAAGGCCGTTCAGGGCGTCATCGATCTGATCGGCAGTAAGGTCGTACTGCATCGAATACTCGTTGATCCAGTTGTCGAACGACACGCCAAAGGCACCATCGAGCGGGCGACCATACGCGCGGTCATAGATCTTATCGAGCGAGGGAATCATGACGTCGAGCGTAAAGTCCTGGCGAATATGCGAGGGCATGTGCTCAACGGGAAGGGTCGAAGCCAAATCGCAGGCACCCGTAAGGACGACATCGTAGGCACCGGAGGCGACTGCCATCACGGCCTGCTCAAGGGCGACGTAGCCCGTGCAGCAAGCCTCGGAATGATGGACGGAACCCTTGGCGCGAACGCCAAACCAATCGGCAACCTGCATGTTGGGGGTAATGCAATCGCCAACGAGATAGGGATTGGCGCTGCCGTGATAGAAAAAATCGATATCGCGGGGCTCAAGACCGGCATCGGCAATTGCCTCGAGGGCCGCATAGCCAAACGCCTCGCCCTCGCCAATACCCTGGGTCTCGGGATGCTCCTCAAAATCCTTGAACGGGGTGCAGCCTACGCCTACAATCGAGACGCTGCGCATGTTCTTTCCGAGCGTAACCACTGAATATCACATCCTAATCATGTGAAGGTGTACGGAGTGATGGCGCAGTCCGGCCGCGAGCGAAGGTGAGAGAGCGCTCGCGGCTTTTCTGTGCCGTCACACGTTGAACTACTGCAGTGGTTCTCTTGAACGTGACTTTAGTTTACGAGGGGCAAGACAGGACGTATGGGACAAAAAGGCCCTATGTGTCCCATCATTTGAGACCCATAGGGCAAAAGCGTTCCAAATAGCAGGTAAATGGTCTTATCAATAATGCAAGGATTCGGCAAATCATTATGACACCGCCATGAATCTAACCATTTACCCGTAAATAGCGACCGTTCATCCGAGCGTATTATCGAAATCAGGGATCCGCGGATGCCAATGGCGCGATGCATCGTCGACAAAGAGCGGTGCGTAGAACATGCGATTGAGCGCGGCGGCAACGGTTCGTGCCTCAAGGTCAGGCCGGACTTCGAGCCAATACTGGATGAGGTTATGGTGGCCCGCAAGCGCAAAAGCAAGATACAGATCGAGGTCCGTCTCGTCCGAAAACGTCGACCGCAAACGATCGCGAAAATAGTCATGCATGAAGATCGTTGCCTTGTGTGCAAACACGGGATCACCGTTATCGCTGTTAAGCGCCAGGACTTTCGAGCGATTGGCCTTGAGGATTTCCATGCGCTTGATCATCGTGGGCGTGGGATCAAGCTGCGCATCACCAAAACGAGCCTCAAGGGCAACGTCGTTAATGTCTTGCATGTTCTGGAGCAGCTCATCTTCAAAGCGCTTGACCACATCATCGACAGAGCGGTAGCAACGATAGAAGGTTGATTTTGATGTATGGGCAAGACGGAGTACGTCGGTGACCTTAATCGATTGCACAGGCGTTGTCGCCATAAGTTCAAAGACGGCGCCTTCGATCCGCGAAGCAATATCGTTTTGAGCGTTCAGTGACATAGAAGGCCTCCCCTGTTGGCGATTGGCTACTATGCTACCCGAAAGGCATGCTCCTCAATAGCGATATGGGGCATAGAACGCGCTGCACAAGAGATGACACACTGGCCAAACACCACCGAGGAAGTAAACCATCCGCTCGGCAACCCGTCTTTGCGGGGATCGATTGAAAAGCCGGACCCCTCCGCCTTCAGGACGGCTTCGATACGCGTCCAAACCCGACACAGCCGAAAGGCGCGTTCCCGCGAATCTGCCGCAGCGTCAATCCACGCCCGTTCCCTTGAGCTCGCCATACGCTCAACCGCAATAGGTACAATCTCATCGACCGCCTCGATATCCACGCCAATAGGTCCTCCGACCGACCGAGCAACATCGGAAACAGCGAGGACGGCCACGCTTCCGCCATGTGAAATGGAAATAGAGGGGGCCTCCCCATCCGCAAGCTCGATCTTGCCGAAAGCAAAACGCGCAAGCTGGGTGTCGTCGAAGACACCCAGGGCGTCGCGAAGCAGCAGACCCACGCCCGCAGCTTCCCTCCGAGACGCAATGGGGAGATCTCCATTGGAGGCACGCGAGGCATAACGTCTCGCGATTGATGCCATATCAACGGTCTCGCCGGGATCGATCGCAGAAACGTCAACGAGATGCATGGTTATGTTCAAAATGGTCAACCCCCACTCGATTGAGATGACAAGGCTAAACTGACGTTCAGAACCGCTCTTTCATGAAGCGAGGTACCTTTTGCCGGCGATTTGGCGACCTATTTGGCGACCAAAACAAAACAGCTCAGAGGCTAAGC
>NZ_QSCW01000008.1:0-2292 GCF_003463445.1 Collinsella sp. OF02-10 | reverse complement strand
GGCGACCAAAACAAAACAGCTCAGAGGCTAAGCCTCTGAGCTGCGAACATTTGGTGGGCGTTAGAAGATTTGAACTTCTGACCTCTTCCGTGTCAGGGAAGCGCTCTCCCCCTGAGCTAAACGCCCAAATGGAGCGGACAACGGGGCTCGAACCCGCGACCCCAACCTTGGCAAGGTTGTGCTCTACCAACTGAGCCATGTCCGCCTGCGAGGATTTAATATACGGGATAATCCACCCAAATGCAAGAACTTTTTTTGAAAAGTTTTGCGACACCCTCGCGAACCTCGCGAAGACATCAGCCACCACGGAAAGCGCAGTCAAACGCAAACTCGCCGCAAGAGGCCCCTACAACTCAGCAAGCATGATCCAGGCAGAACTGTCCTGCGCGAGCCTGCCGTCTGCAAGCGGTGATGAGGTGAGCAGGACCCTGCCCGCCGGCAGCTCCACGGGTGCTGCACCGAAGTTCGTCACACACGCCCAGCCGTTGTCGCGGCGATAGGCGATGACGCCGCCCTCAGCGCCCTCGGCACCATCCGCAAGGCCGGTGCGCCCGTCAAGATCGAGCCACGCGAGATCGTTGGCGCACCCGCGCAGCTTGCGCCGCAGCCAGAGGGCGTCACGATAGAGCGCAAGCATCGATGTCGGGTCCGCTTCTTCCCTATCGGCAGCGTAATCGGAAAACCATGCAGGCTGCGGCAGATGGGGCGCCGCATCGGCGTCCGCCGGTGAAAACCCAAACGATCCGCCCTGCACGGGATCGTCCGCTGCCACCCACGGCAGGGGCACACGGCAGCCGTCGCGCCCCTTCTCGCGCTTCGGTCCGTGCGTATTAGTCGCAGTAGGATCTTCGAGTGCGGCCCACGGGATATCGGCCACCTCAAAAAGGCCGAGCTCCTCACCCTGATACACGTATGTCGAGCCCGGAAGCGCCAGCTCGAGCAAAAGGGCCGCCCGCGCGCGGCGCTCGCCGAGTTCACGGTCCTCGTCATAAGACGACCCGTCGCGTAAGAGCCAGTCGAGCGCAATCTGGTAGTAGCGCGTCGCCTTGATCTGCGGCAGGGCATAGCGCGTCGCCACGCGCGGCACGTCGTGGTTGGAGAGCACCCAGGTCGAGGCGGAATCGGATTCTATAGCTGCCTTCAAGCCCTCCTCGATTGCAGCGTGCATGTCATCATAGGTCCAAGTGGCCTTGGCAAACTCAAAGTTGAATGTCTGGCCAAGCTCGCTGGGACGCGCGTAGAGATACTGGCGCTCGGGCAGCACCCACGCCTCGGCAACGGCGCTGCGTGGCGGATCATAGCGGTCGAACACGCGGCGCCACTCGCGATAGATCTCGTGGACCTCGTTGCGGTCCCACAGCGGATGGGTGCCGTCCTCAACCATGTCATCGCCCTCGGCGAGATGCCACCGGTCGAGGTCATCGCGGTCGAGATCCTTGGCGAGACCGTGCGCCACATCAATGCGAAAGCCATCGACGCCTCGATCGCTCCAAAACGCCAGGACGTCGCAAAAGAACGCATGAACCTCGGGGCACGACCAGTCAAAGTCCGGCTGCTCGGGCGTAAACATGTGCAGATACCACTGACCGTCCGCGACGCGCGTCCAGGCGGGGCCACCAAAGTTGGCATTCCAATTGGTGGGAGGCAGCTCGCCGTGCTCGCCGCGACCATCGCGGAAGATATAACGGGCGCGCTCGGGCGATCCGGGGCCGGCGGCAAGAGCGGCTTTGAACCAGGGGTGCTGGTTGGACGAATGGTTGGGCACGATGTCGACGATGACCTTGATGCCGTGCGCATGAGCCGCGGCGATCATGTCATCGAAGTCGTCAAGCGAGCCGAGACGTGGGTCGACATCGCAGTAGTCCGCCACATCATAGCCGCCATCGACGAGAGGCGATGGGTAAAACGGGCTCAGCCAGATGGCCTCGATACCCAGCCGCTCAAGATAGTCCATCTGCTGGGTAATGCCCGCGATATCGCCCAGACCCGAACCAGTCGAATCCTTAAACGAGCGCGGGTAGATTTGATAAATCGCGGCATCGGACATCCATGGGCGCGAAGAGGACTTTTCTGTAGCCATGGGGTGCGACTCCCTTGCAACGAGGTTTTGCGAGATGTCCACGATGATACGCCCAAAGCGGACATTCGCGGCAAACAACGCCACAGCCACGCCCCAAAACGCTCGCTCCCCCTCGGGTTCGAGCCTCCTGGGACGAATCGATCGATTAGTGAAAAGAACGGAAGACTTACCCCATTACAGTCTGAAATAGGCCATCGATAAATTTCGATGGC
>NZ_QSCW01000007.1:0-114113 GCF_003463445.1 Collinsella sp. OF02-10 | reverse complement strand
ACGGACCGTTTGAGGCTTCTGGCTTGTAAAACAGTCCGTATTTCACCGCAACTGATGAGGGGATGGGTTAACGCAGCAGGCCGGCTACTTCGCCGGCTAGGGTGATGGTGCCGGCGGCTACGAAGGGCTCGCCCGCGGCATCGAAGGCAGCGAGGGCCTCGGACACGCTCGGATACACGCCCGCGAGCTTGTCGGCGTCCACAAGTGCGGCAAGCTCCTCTGCCGGCAGGGCGCGGTCGGAATCGGTCTGGGTCACAACCACGCGCGGGAAGGCCGGGATCAGTACGTCAACGATGCCTGCCACGTCCTTGTCGGCCAGCGCAGCGCACAGCAGCGTGGGGCGATTCTCCACGCACGGATCGATCTCGTCCAGCGCGCTCACAAAGTTCTCGCAGCTCTGAGGGTTATGGCAGGCGTCGATCAGCTTGAGCGGATCGGTTCCCAGCACATCAAAGCGACCCGGCGTGGGGCAGCCCATAAGCGAAGCGTCGAGCGCATCGTGGTCGAGCTCGCGGCCAAGATAGCCCTCGCACAGCATAATCGCGCACGCAGCATTCTGCGGCTGATACGCCGGCTTAACCATACTCGACGTATAGATGGCACACGGCGTAGTACAGCTAAACTCCACGGTATCGCCTACATGCGCCGGTACCTTGGTCGTGGAATGGCTCACAACCAGCGGCACCACACCGCACTCGCGGCAGCGCGTATCCATTACGCGCTGAACGCTCGGCTCATGCGTGCCATCGCCCAAAACAACCAATCGCCCAGGCTTAATAACCGCAGCCTTCTCCCCCGCAATGGCCTCGAGCGTATCGCCCAAAATGCGTGTGTGATCGAGCCCAATGCCCGTAATGGCAACGGCGACGGGATCGGTCGCACTCGTGGCGTCCCAGCGTCCGCCCATGCCGACCTCGAGCACGGCAACATCCACCGCGGCCTCGGCAAACACGACAAGTGCGGCAGCCGTCAAAAGGTCAAACGGCGTGATGGTATAGGCGCGCTCCCCCGCCGCCACACGACGGGCATTCACTCGATGCCCCGCCTCAACAGCGGCCGAAACGCCACGGGCGAATGCCTCATCGCTCACGACGCATCCATCGACTTCCATGCGCTCGGGATAGCGTACCAGCTGTGGCGACGTATACAGCGCGGTCTTGAGCCCCTCACCACGAAGAATGGCAGCCGAAAAACGCGTAGTCGAAGTCTTGCCATTGGTACCGGCAACCTGAATGCAATCGAAATACTCATCCGGACGTCCCAGCTCATCGAGCATATCGACAACCGTCTCAAGCAGAGGCCCAGCATCCCCAGAAATCCGCCCCGTATCAGCAGCCAGCCCCACAGCTTCACCAAACGAAAGCAAATCAAACTCAAAAGGAACGGTATACAAGCCAGAACGCTTAGGCATTTTCAGAACCGCCATTCATAGAAAAATAAAACAATATAGGTTGAGGATAGTCAGCGAAAACGCCTCTGATGAGCCAAGGTGCCGTGAAACAAGGGCGCATAGGGCTTATGCCCATGCGCCCGAAGTTGAACGGCAGATTGGCCATCAGAGGCGTTTGCAGCGTCGAGCCAGCCGCCGTTCGTTAGAACGGCGGAATAGGTGTCCGCAGTAGCGAGCAATGCCCCAAACCGCGTCCCCCAGTAACGCCTACGAGAAGTCAGCAACCTGCGAGGTCAGCGCCGCAAGGATCTCCTTGAGCTCAGCTGCACGGTCCCTCTTCTTCTGGACCACCGCAGGCGCGGCCTTAGCCACAAAGCCCTCGTTGGCGAGCGTCTTCTCGCAGCCGGCGAGCTCCTTCTGCGCAGCGGCGATCTCCTTCTCCAGGCGCGCCTTCTCGGCCGAAAGATCAACCTTGCCCTCGAGCACCACAAAGACCTCGACGCCGCTGTCGACCACGGCGATGCTCGCAGCCGGCTTCTCAACGTCGGTGCCCATAACCAGCGAAGACGTGTTGGCCAGCGGCTCAATCGTGGAGCGCAGGCTCTCGAGCTTCTCGATGTCCTCGCCACTGGCGCGCACGACCACGTCGAGCTCGGCCTTGGGGCTCAAGCGGTAGCGCGAACGCGTGGCGCGGGCAGCGGAAACGACGGTGCGGCACAGTTCAAACGCGCGCTCCGCGGGCTCGTCGACGTACTTGGCGTAGTCGGCGGGCTCCGGCCACTTGGCGATCATGAGCGCCTCGGCGCGGTCCACGTTGCCCTCGGCATCCAGATCGAGCACGCTCGCCGGCATGTTGTCCCAAATCTCCTCGGTGACAAACGGCATAAGCGGGTGCATCAGACGAATGGAGGTGTCGAGCACAAAGATCAGATTGCGCTGAGCTTGCAAACGGCCCTCGCCCTTCAGGCGGGACTTGGTGACCTCGACGTACCAGTCGCAGACCTCGTTCCAGAAGAACTGCTGCACGCCGCGGGCCATGTCGCCAAAGGTGTAGTTCTCGATGCCCTCGGTGACCATCTTCACGGCCTTGGCCAAGCGGCTGAACATCCAGGCGTCGGCCGGCGTCTCCACGACGGGCTCGCCGGGCGTGTAGCCCTCCATGTTCATAAGCAGGAAGCGGCTGGCGTTCCAGATCTTGGTCACAAACGACTTGGCCTGGTCGGTGCGCGGGCTGTCGATGAGCTTCTTGGTCTTCTTATCGATGTTCGCGTCGAACTTGACGTCCTGGTTGTTGGTGCACAGTGTGAGCAGGTTGTAACGCATGGCATCGGCACCGTACATGCCAATGAGGTCCATGGGGTCAACGCCGTTGCCCTTGGACTTGGACATGCGGCTGCCGTCCTTGGCAAGGATCGTCGGGTAGATGACGACGTCCTTAAACGGCACCTCATCCAGGAAGTACAGCGAGCTCATGACCATGCGGGCGACCCACAGCGCGATGATGTCGCGCGCGGTAACAAGCGCCGTCGTGGGATGATGGCCCTCGAGCAGCTCCGGCTTTTGCGGCCAGCCCTGCGTAGCGAAGGTCCACAGCTGCGAGCTGAACCAGGTGTCCAGCACGTTCTCGTCCTGATGCACGTGATGACCGCCGCACTTGGGGCACACGTCGGTGTCCTCGGTAAGGGCGTCCTCCCAGCCGCAGTCCTCGCAGTAGAACACGGGGATGCGGTGGCCCCACCACAGCTGGCGGCTGATGCACCAGTCCTTGAGGTTCTCCATCCAGGTGGTGTAGGTCTGCGTCCAGCGCGCGGGGTGGAAGGTGACCTTGCCGGAGTTAACGGCGTCGAGTGCCGGCCCCTTGAGCTTGTCGACGGCGACGAACCACTGCTCGGACAGCCACGGCTCCAGGGCGGAGTCGCAACGGTAGCAGTGCATGACGGAGTGATCGAGCTCTTCGACGTGATCGAGCAGACCGTGCTCCTCGAACCACTTGATGACGGCCTCGCGGCACTCGTCGCGGTTCATGCCGGTGAACTCGCCGTAGCCCTCGACGACCACCGCGTGCTCGTCGAAGATGTTGATCTGCGGCAGGTCGTGGGCCTGACCCATGGCGTAGTCGTTGGGGTCGTGGGCCGGGGTGACCTTGACAAAACCGGAACCGAAGTTGGCGTCGACGTGCCAATCCTCAAAGATGGGAATCTCGCGGTCGACGATGGGGAGCTTGACGGTCTTACCCACAAAGGCGGCCTTCTCGGGGTCCTTCGGGGAGACGGCGACGCCCGTGTCGCCGAGCATGGTCTCGGGGCGCGTGGTGGCGACGACGATGTAGTCCTGGCCGTTGACCGGCTCGGTCAGCGGGTAGCGCAGGTGCCACAGGTGGCCCTTCTCGTCCTTGTACTCGGCCTCGTCGTCCGAGATAGCGGTGGTGCAGTTGGGGCACCAGTTGACGATGCGCTTGCCACGATAGATCAGGCCGTCGTGGTACCAGTCGCAAAAGACCTTACGCACGGCCTGGGCGTAATCCTCGTCCATGGTGAAGCGCTCGTTATCGAAGTCGACGGAGCAGCCCATGCGCTTGATCTGCTCGACGATGATGCCGCCGTACTCGTGGGTCCAATCCCAGCAGGCGTCGACAAACTTGTCGCGACCGATCTCCAGGCGGCTGATGCCCTCGCTCTTGAGCTTCTTGTCGACCTTGGTCTGCGTGGCGATACCGGCGTGATCGGTGCCCAACACCCAGCGCGTGGACTTGCCGCGCATGCGGGCCATACGGATGATGGCGTCCTGGATGGAGTCGTCGGTGGCATGGCCCATGTGGAGCTTGCCGGTCACGTTGGGAGGCGGAATGGTGACGGTGCAGTCGCCCACGCCCTCACGGCGCTTGTAGTAGCCGCCGTCAAGCCACTTCTGCAGGATCGCCGGCTCGTTGGTCGACGGATCGTAGTTCTTGGGCATTTCTTCCATATATCTCTCCCTGTCCCGCCGGGGAGGAATGTAGGCCCGATTTTCGCTCGGTCAAGTCCTGGGCTCGCTCGAAGACCACATTAAGTGGTCTTCGGCTCGTGCGGAATCTACGAAAATCGGGCCTACATTCCTCCCCTTAGGTATCGATTACTTCAGTCTGAATGACTTCGCTGAGGCTTAAACAAACACACAGAATAACACAGGTAGTTGGGGTTATTGCGTATATATAAAATAGCCTCCGACCGCGGGTGGCCGGAGGCTATTTGCAAACACGTTTTAGGCAGGTCTAGCCGTAGATACGTTGGGGCTGCTCTTCACCCTTTACGGAGGCTTCGGTTACGATGATCTTGGTGACGCCCTCCTCGCTGGGAAGGTCGAACATCGTCTGCTGCAGCACGTCCTCGCAGATGGAGCGCAGGCCGCGGGCGCCGGTCTTGCGGGCGAGCGCCATGTGGGCGATCTCGTGCAGGGCGGCGACCTCAAACTCAAGCTCAACGTCCTCGAGCTGGAACATCTTGCGGTACTGACGCACCACGGCGTTCTTGGGCTCGGTCAGGATCGACACCAGGTCGTCCTCGTCGAGCGCCTGCGTCTGGGTGACGACGGGCGTACGTCCCACAAACTCGGGGATCATACCAAAGGCGTTGAGATCCTGCGGGAGCACCTGGCGCAGCAGGTCGTTCTCGTCGACCGAGGTGGGGCCAGCGATCTCTGAGTTAAAGCCCACGCCCTTGTTGCCAACACGGTCGGCGATGATCTTATCCAGGCCTACAAAGGCACCGCCGCAGATGAACAGGATGTTGGTCGTGTCGATCTGCAGCAGCTCCTGCTGGGGATGCTTGCGGCCGCCGGTGGGCGGAACGCTTGCCACCGTGCCCTCAAGAATCTTCAGCAGTGCCTGCTGAACGCCCTCGCCCGAGACATCGCGGGTGATGGAGAGGTTCTCTGCCTTGCGGGCGATCTTGTCGATCTCGTCCACATAGATAATACCGACCTGTGCACGCTCAATGTCGCCATCAGCGGCGTTGATGAGCTTGAGCAGGATGTTCTCCACGTCCTCGCCCACGTAACCAGCCTCGGTGAGCGCGGTGGCGTCGGCGATAGCAAACGGCACCTCGAGGATGCGCGCGAGCGTCTGGGCGAGCAGGGTCTTACCGGTACCGGTGGGGCCGAGCAGCAGGATGTTGGACTTGGCGAGCTCTACCTCGTCCATATCGTCGTCGAGCTGCGAGTCCAGGCCGTCATCAAAGGCCGAAAGCGCAGCGCCGCCCTCGATCACGCGACGGTAGTGGTTGTACACGGCCACCGACATGGCGCGCTTGGCGTCCTCCTGGCCCATAACATAGGCCGAAAGCTCGTCATAGATCTCGTGCGGCGTCGGCACGTGCGTGATGACCTGACGGTCGTCCTCGAGCTCAAAGCCCTCGGCCTCGGGGTCAACGGCAGGCTGGGACGCAGCCTGGCCGTGATCGTTGAGGAAACCCGGCAGCTTGCCGTTGCGGGCGGCGTCCATAAAGTCCGAAGCCAGCGACTCCTCAAGGATTTCGGAGCAGGCGGCGACGCACTCGTCACAGATAAAGATGTTGGTCGGGCCCTTAACAAGGCGGCGAACCTGACCCTGCTCTTTTCCGCAGAAGGAACAGCGGATGGGGTTGCCGTTCTCGTCGAAGCCGTCCTGCATGTTACCGGCCATCCTAGGCATCCTTCGCGGCGAGGTCGCGCGAGGTGACGATACGGTCGATCAGGCCGTAGTCGAGGGCCTCGGCAGCGGTCAGGTAGTTGTCGCGCTCGGTATCGGCCTGGACCTTCTCGATCGGCTGGCCCGAGGCATCGGACAGAATCTGGTTGAGCTCGCGGCGGGTCTTCTTGATCTCCTCGGCCACGATCTCAATCTCGGTCTGCTGACCCTGGGCACCGCCGCTGGGCTGGTGAATCATGACCTTGGAGTGCGGCAGGCAGAAGCGCTTGCCCTTGGCGCCGGCCGAAAGCAGCACGGCGGCCATAGACGCGGCCATACCGACGCAAATGGTGGAGACCTGCGGCTTGATAAAGTTCATGGTGTCCAGAATCGCCAGGCCGGAGTAGACCTCGCCACCGGGCGAATTGATATAGAGCGAGATATCCTTCTCGGCATCCTGGCTCTCAAGATGCAGCAGCTGGGCAACGACCAGGTTGGCGCTGACGGAGTTGATCTCCTCGCCCAAGAAGATGATGCGGTCGTTGAGCAGGCGTGAATAGATATCGTAGCTGCGCTCGCCGCGCGGCGTCTGCTCGATAACGTATGGCACGAGGGCGGAATCGAACTTAGCGATCATACGCATCTCCATTTCTCTCTTGCGGACCAAATTGGTTCTAGATAAACGTACGGTGCCCGCATGCTATGCATTGGCTGGCACCGTACGAAGCAACCGGATAACCGGCTTATAACTTTACCCCATCATGGGCGCACGCAAGCGCTCGTGGGCAAGGTGGCGAGAATTACTCGGCGTCCTTGGCGGTCTCGTCGACCTCGGTCACCTTGGCGTTCTCGACCAGGTGGTCGACGGCCTTGGAGCGACGGATGGACTCGCGGACGGCAGGCATGCGGCCATCGGCGATGAACTCGGCCTTGGAAGCCTCGACGTCCTTGACGCCGGCCTTCTCGAACTCGGCGTTGATGTCGTCCTCGGTGACCTCAATCTTGAGCTCACGGGCGAGGGCGTCGAGGGCCAGGGACTCACGGGCAACGTCGTTGGCCTGCTTATGCAGGTCGCCGATGAACTGCTCCATGGTCAGACCGGAAGCGGGCAGCCAGGTGTCGAGCGTCATGCCGCGGGCAGCGAGGTTGGACAGGAAGTTCTGGCCAAGCTCCTCAAAGACGGACTGCTCGTAGTCGGCATCCATCTCGTCGAGCTGCAGGCGCTCAGCGAGAGCGGAGACGCAACGGTTCTCCTTCTCGGCAGGGAGGCGGGAAGCCTTGTCCTGCTCGATCTCGATCTTGATGGCGTCGCGCATGGCGTCGATGCTGTCGAAGCCGAAGTCGGACTTGACAAGCTCGTCGGTGAGCTCGGGGGTGTTGCGGACCTTGATGCCCTTGACGGTGACCTCGACGGTGTGGGTCTCGGCCTCCTCGCCCTCCTCGACCTCGTCGGTCCAGGTGACGGTCTTGACGTCGTCAACGTTAGCGCCGATCAGGGCCTCGTTGAACTCCTTGGGGTTGCTGTCGCTACCGGCGATGAGCATGCGACCCTCGGCGGCAAAGTTGTCGGCGTTCTCGACGGCCTTGAGGTCGACGGTCACATAGTCGTCAGCCTCGACGGCGCGACCCTCGACGTCCTCGAAGGTGGCACGGTAGTTGAGGAGCATCTCGACCTGGTTGTTGATCTCGGACTCGGTGACCTCCGCAGGGGGCATCTCGATCTCGACGGCGTCGAAGGAAGAGAGCTCGGCAGCAGGACGCAGGGAGAACTCGACGGTGTAGGTGTAGTCCTCGTGATCCTTGGCGAGGTCGAGCTCCTTGTAGTCACCGTTCTTGGTGGGGACGATGTCCAGCTCGTTGAGGACGGCGGGCTCGTTGGCGGCGATCAGGTCGTTAGTGGCCTGAGCGAGGGTAGCCTCGGCGCCAAGAGCGGAATCGATGACCGGACGGGGAGCCTTGCCGGCGCGGAAGCCCGGGAAGCGGTACTTCTTGGCGGTGTCCTTGTAGGCCTTCTTGATCGCGGCGTCGACGTCGGCGGCCGGGATGGTGACCGTAGCGGTGAGCTTGGCGTCCTTGACGTCAGAAGCGGTGATGTTCAACACGTTCCTCCTCATACTGCCCAGCTTATCTGAGGTGCTGGTACCTTTATGCAACAAAGAGTCGCGACGGCCGAAGCCGACGCAGATGCGTTGGTGCGGGCGAAAGGACTCGAACCTTCACGGGAATCCCACCAGAACCTAAATCTGGCGCGTCTACCAATTCCGCCACGCCCGCATGAGCGCACAGATTAGGAATGATAGCAGATACGAGCGGCAAGCGCACGCACACCTTTTACAGGCTCACGACCTCACCACGAGTGCAAAAGGCGGGGCGAGTTGTCCCGTCCCGCCAACTACGACTTGTTCGCTGACCCGCTACTCCCCCAGCAGAGCCTTCTCCGGTGTGATGGGCAGCGAGCGCACCTGGTGGCCGGTGGCGTGTGCCACGGCCGAGGCAACGGCGGCGAGCGGCGTGTTGATGACGACCTCGCCGATCGACTTGGCGCCAAACGGGCCCGTCGGCTCGTAGCTCGGCTCAAAGGCCACGCGAATGCTGCCGATATCCAGGCGCGTGGGCAGCTTGTAGCTCATAAAGTTGCCGGTGCGCAGACGGCCGCGATCGTCATGCTCGACAATCTCGTAGAGCGCGTGGCCGATGCCCTGGGCAATGCCGCCCTCGGCCTGAACGCGCGCGAGCGCCTCGTTGATCACGGTGCCGCAGTCGACGGCCGCCGCATAGTCCACCACGGTCACCTTGCCGGTGGCCTTGTCGACCTCGACCTCGGCAATGCCGGCCATAAACGGCGGAGGCGAAACGGGCAGGCAGGCAGAAGCATGCGAGGTGAGCGCGTCGCCGCCCGCGATGTTCTTGACGCATAGGTTGGCAAATTCGCGCAGCGTGAGGTAGCGGTTCTGCTCACGAGCGGCACGCTCGTCGGACAGGCGCACGTACTGGCCGTCGAAGACCACGTCGGCGGCGTCAACGTCCCACATCTGAGCGGCCTTGGCGCAAATCTTCTCGCGCAGCTCGGTCGCGGCGTTCTTGGCGGCAAGGCCCGTCACGTAGGTACCGGAGCTCGCGTACGAGCCGGCGTCGAACGGCGACACGTCGGTGTCCACGCCGCGCACCACGATCAGCGAGCTCTCCACGCCCAGCTCCTCGGCGGCAATCTGCGCCAGGATCGTGTCGACGCCCATGCCGTTATCGGTGGCGCCGGTGCCGATGGTAATGAAGCCGTCCTCTTCCAGGCGCATGTCGATGCCGGCGATGTCCACGTTGGAAATGCCCGAGCCCTGCATGGTGAGCGCGCAGCCCAGGGCGCGCACGCGGTCGCCCAGATCGACGGCCAGCGGCTTGTCGCGCCAGCCGATCATGTCCATCGCGCGCAGCAGGCAGCGGTCGAGCGCGCAGGCGTTGAGCTTCTCGTTGTAGTACTGCGGCATGATCTCGCCCTCGCGCACGATGTTCTTAAGGCGCAGGTCGGCGGGGTCCATGTGCAGCATGTCGGCGAGCTCGTTGACGGCGCTCTCCACGGCAAACTGGCCCTGGGTGGCACCGTAGCCGCGATACGCGCCGCCGCGGTTGGTGTTGGTGTAGACGGCGTCCCAGCTAAAGCGGCTCGCCTTCACATGGTTGTAGATAGGCAGGCTCTTGTGGCCCGAGAGGCCGATCGTCGTGGTGGCGTGCTCGCCATACGCACCGGCGTTGGACAGCGTGTGCAGGTCGATGGCCGTGATGGTGCCGTCGTTCATGGCGCCCAACTTGACGGTCATCTGCATCTGGTGGCGCGAGTTGCCCGCGGTGATTGTCTCCTCACGGGTGTAGCAGCAGTAGCTCGGACGGCCGGTCTGCTGGGTAACGAATGCCACGAAGATCTCGCAGCAGCCCGTCTGCTTGGAGCCAAAGCCGCCGCCGATGCGCGGCTTAATGACCTGCACCTGCGACTGCGGAATATCGAGCGACTGAGCGACCATGCGGCGCACGTGGAAGGGCACCTGCGTAGAGGTGGTCACCGAGATGCGCCCAAACGCGTCGGTCGTCGCGAAGGCGCGGAAGGTCTCCATGGGCGCGGTCTGCGTGGCCTGGCTGGTGTAGGTGCGCTCAAAGACGATATCGCTCTGGGCGAAGGCCTCATCCAAGTCACCAAAGTCGCTCGTGCCGCTGCATACCAAGTTGCGCGGGACGTCGCCGCCCTGCGGGAACATAAAGGTCACGTCGCCCTCGGGGTGGACCACGATGTCGTTATCGAGCGCCTGGGTAAAGTCGAGCAGGGGCTCGAGCACCTCGTAGTCGACCTTGATGAGCTTGAGCGCCTTGTCTGCGGCCTCCTCGGTCTCGGCGGCGACGATCGCCACCTCTTCGTTTTGGTAACGGACGAGGTTCTCGAGGATCAAGCGGTCGTAGGGACTCGGCTGCGGATAGCTCTGACCGGCGATGGTAAAGCGGCGCTTGGGCACGTCCTCATAGGTGTAGACGCCCACGACGCCCGGCACCTTCAGGGCGCGAGACGTGTCGATGGAGCAGATCTTGGCGCGGGCATAGGGGCTGCGCTTGAGTTTGACGATCAGGGCGCCGGCGGGCACCATATCGCCCGTGTAGACGGGACGGCCCTCGAGCAGCGCCTTCGAGTCCTTCTTAGGCTGCTTATGGGTAATCTGCTTGTACGAGACACCGTCGCAGCTGGTGTCGTTGACCGGCAGCTCGGGCATCTCAAAGCCCACCTGCACGCCGGACTCGTTGAGGAAGCGGACAATGGCGCGCAGCTGGCTCTCGTAGCCGCTGCAGCGGCACAGGTTGCCGGCGAGCTGGCGCGACAGTTCCTCGCGCGTGGCGACGAGGCTCGGGTCCTCCTTGGCGGCGCGGGCAAGCGCCAGCACGTTCATGATAAGGCCGGGGGCGCAAAAACCGCACTGCTCGGCGCCTTCGGCAGCCATCGCGCGGGCGAGCGCCTCGGACTCAGCCTTGAGACCCTCGAGCGTGGTGATGGTATGGCCCTCGACGCGCGCGGCGGGAACCGAGCAGCTCAGCACCGGGTCGCCGTCGAGCCACACCGTGCACAGACCGCAGTTGGTGGTTTCGCAGGCGCAGCGCACCGACGCGCAACCCTGCTCACGCAAAAGCGAAAAGAGCATGGTGTCAGGGGCAATCTGAACCTTGACCTTGCGGCCGTTGAGCGTAAAGGAAAGATCGATGAGTTTGGCAGCCATTAGCGCACCTCGCTAGAATCGACGCCGGGCACGCGGCGGCAGGAATACTCGTCCGTGGCGAACTTGGGGATCTGCACGGTCTCGAGCTCGCGGGCAAGCGCGGCCGAAAGCTCGATGCCAGCGGCGCGGCGAACGGCCTGCACGGCAAGCGGGGCCGAGACGCGGCGGCGGTAGTCGGCCGAGCCCCACAGGTTGGTGCCATAGCTCAACGCGCGTACGGACACGGCCAGGGCGCGCAGCTCGTCCTCGGAAGGCTGCTCGCTGGTGAGGCCACATGCCTCGCCCTGCAGCAAGGTCGCGCGCAGCGGGCGGGCGCCCACGGTGACGTGCCAGGTGTTGTCCCACCAGGCGACGGTGACGTTGAGCGAGGGGAAGTCGGTCGCAGCCTTGCGCACGGCCTCGTAGCTCGCGCGGTAATCGTGCTTGACGACCACGACGTGCTCGATCACGTCGCGCACATAGCCCATGTCCACGAACTCGGCGAGCGGCACACGGCCGGCACCCGTCAGCTCAACGTAAGAGTCGAGCGCGAGGAAGGCGGAGAGAACGTCCGAGAAGCCAAAGCGGCCATAGATGCTGCCGCCCACCGTGGCGGTATTGCGCAGCTGCACGCCCACGATATCGTGAACGGCGAACTCGAAGACATTGTTGACAAGCGCGTTGAGCTCGGCATGGCGCTCGAGCTGGCGCAGGGTGCACATGGCACCGATGCGAAACTCGGTCTCGGTCTCCTCGATCTGATCGAGTCCGCAGGCCGAAAGGTCAATCGCCGTCGCCACGCGACGCGAACCCAGGCGCATCCAGATGCCGCCGCCCACAATCTTGTTGTTGCGGTTCTTCTGCAAGAGCTCATAGGCTTCGGCCGCGTTTCCAACACGGACGTAGGTACCGAACTTGAGCACGTTCTCCCCCATCTCTTCACTTGTCCAGTACTTTTAAGTGTACCAAACGAGGGGCCGCACACCGATTTAGGACAAAATCCACCCACCCATCCATAACTTGCGGTGATATACGGACTGATTAGCCGTTCTGGAACGCAAAACAATCCGTATTCCACCGCAAGTTATGAGGAGTCCTCCGGGATAGAAAAGGCTCCCAGCCAAGATGACTGGGAGCCTTCTGCGATGCTATGTCGAGCGAAAATTTAGCAGACGCCCTGGGCGAGCATGGCGTCGGCAACCTTCAGGAAGCCGGCGATGTTGGCGCCCATGACGAAGTTGCCCTCCTCGCCGTACTCCTTGGCGGTGTCGTCCACGTTGTGGAACATGCCGCGCATGAGCTGCTCGAGCTTGCCGTCGACCTCCTCGAAGGTCCAGGACAGGTGCTCGGCGTTCTGGCTCATCTCCAGGCCGGACACGAGCACGCCGCCGGCGTTGGCAGCCTTGCCGGGCATAAAGGCGACACCGTTCTCCTGGAAGTGGGTCGTGGCCTCGATGGTCGTGGGCATGTTCGCGCCCTCGCCGACCACCTTGCAGCCGTTGGCGACGAGTGCCTGGGCATCCTCGAGCAGCAGCGTGTTCTCGCGAGCGCAGGGCAGCGCGATGTCGCAGGGAAGCTGCCACACGCCGCGGCCGTCGCCCACGTGCCACGTGGCATTAGGCTTCTCGTCGACGTACATAGCGAGCGTGACGCCCTTGTCGTGGCCGGAGCGCTTCTTGTTGTAGACATGCTCGAGCACGGTGTAGTCGATGCCGTCGGGATCCTCGACCCAGCCGTGAGTATCGGAGCAGGCGAGCACCTTGCCGCCGAGCTGGGAGACCTTCTGGACGGCGTAGATGGCGACGTTGCCGGAGCCGTGAACGACGACGTTCTTGCCCTCGAAGGAGTCGCCGCGGCTCTTGAGGTACTCGTCCACAAAGTAGACCAGACCGTAGCCGGTGGCCTCGGTACGGGCGAGCGAGCCGCCAAAGGAGAGGCCCTTGCCGGTGAGGACGCCAGTCCACTCGTTGGTCAGGCGCTTATACTGACCGAACAGGTAGGCAACCTCGCGGCCGCCAACGCCCAGGTCGCCGGCGGGAACGTCGGTGTTGGGGCCGATGTGACGATAGAGCTCGGTCATGAAGGACTGGCAGAAGTGCATGATCTCGTTGTTGGACTTGCCCTTGGGGTCAAAGTCGGAGCCGCCCTTGCCGCCGCCCATGGGAAGGGTGGTCAGGCTGTTCTTGAGGATCTGCTCCAGGCCCAGGAACTTGAGCATACCCAGGGTGACCGTCGGGTTAAAGCGCAGGCCGCCCTTGTAGGGTCCAATGGCAGAGTTGAACTCGACACGATAGCCGCGGTTGACCTGGACCTTGCCCTGGTCGTCGACCCAGGGAACACGGAACATGACGATGCGCTCGGGCTCGACGAGGCGCTCCAGCAGGGCGGCCCCCTCGTACTCGGGGTGGGCGTCGAGCGCCGGCTGAATGGTGCCGAGGATCTCGGTCGCGGCCTGGATGAACTCAGGCTGCTCGGGATAGCGGGCCTTGAGCTCTTCGAGAACTTTCTGCGTGTAGCTCATGCTTCCTCCAATGATGGGAAACGAAAAATGTTGGTCGCGGCACCCTATGCGCCGCGAGCTTTATCGAGTATGGATAATATCGCACTGTTGCAGCAAAGTTTCGCATAAACCGACGAGCAGATGTTTCGTTTTGATTACGATGCAGGTAGAAGCGTTTTTGAGCACCCGACGTACAAATCGCGTGTTTCGAAGCTGTTTCGTCCACATGGTCCATACCACCACAAAGAGGACAGGCACCTTTGTGGTGGTTGGCAGGATGCGTTGGCGGGAACGTATGTGAATCGAACACATCCAAGACGTTTTGCACGCCTCACAACGGTTTTGAGGACCGCGGGGCCCACCGGAGCCCATCCGTTCCCAAACGTGGCGGTATTTTACCAAACCGAACAGCCCGCAACTGCAAGGAGGACCAGGGCAGCGATGCAAAGCCCCTAACGCAGCGATCTTAGGCCGCCGGCATCCTTGTCGAGTGCGGTAAAGCGCACGGCATCCAGGTGCTCCAAGATGCTAATGGCGCGCTTGCGTGACACGCCTAGGGCCTCGCGCAGCACGCTCGTCGTGGCAGCGCCGCCGTCGGCCTCGATAGCCGCGGCGACGACCTCACGTGCATGGGCCTCGGCGGCGGCAGACAAGGCAACGTCGCGTTCGATCTTAACGATCGCGCGGTTGAGCGAAAGCTCGCGCAGGGCACGCGTCATGGTGTCGCGATCGAGCTGCAGACGCTCACCCACCTCGGTCAGCGTCGCCGCACCGAGACCCGCCTCGTCGAGGACGGCCACGATGCGCTGGCTCGCCTCGCGCACCACACGTATCGCCGCAGCGGCAGAGTGCGGGTCGAACACCTCGGCACCGTCGACGGTGCACACGCCGCGCGCACAGCCCTCGAGAACGAGCGCGGACGCGATGTCTTCGCCCGCTGTCGGCCAGGCGGCATGCGCGACCTCGCCCGGCGTGAAACCCGTCTGCTTGGGCGCGGCCCCGTGCATGGCGGCCAGCGCGACGGAGAGCGTGGCGAGGGCGGCATCGAGCACAGCGGGGGCGGCATAGAGCTCCTCGGTCGAGCGCTCGGCACGAAGCGCCACGGCGTCACCCGAGGAAACCGCCCCGTGCAGGAGCGCAGCCGCCTCGGCACCCGAAAGATCGAGAGCACGGGCTGCGGCCGCGGCAGGCACGGGCAGGCGCTGCAGCCCCAACCATGCGGCAACGGCGGCGGCGCGGTCGTCGGCATCCAGAGCCCCGAGCAGCGCGCACTCGCCCGCGGAGAGGACGCGCGAGCGGCGACACCGCGAAAGAAGAACACGACCGCCGCCGATAAGCACCACCGGCGAGAACGCGAGCACAATGAGGCCGTCGCCCGATCGCACGGGAAGGCGCTCCTCCAGACGGACCTGCACGATGCGGGTCTCGCCAGCCTCAATAGGACCCTCACCCTCCATGAGCATGATTCGGCCGAGGACCTCCGCCGTGCCCGCCATCACATGCACGCGCGTACCGGACTCGAAGGGCGCGGGCTTGGTGCCCTCGCGCCCCAGATACGTGAAGCGGGCGATGAGCCTGAGCGTCGAGCCCTCGGCACCAGACCCGCAGAGGACCTCGCCACGCGGAAGGTCGCCCGCACCGTCGCCCACGATGTTGAGCGCCGCGCGCTGTCCGGGCAACGCCCGAGGAGTATCACCATGCACCTGAATCGCGCGCACGCGGCAGCACACGCCCGCGGGACATGAGACGAGCTCGTCGCCCACCGCTACGGGGGCATCGTGAAGCGTGCCCGTGACGACCGTCCCGGATCCCTTGATGGTGAAGCAGCGGTCGATGGGCAGGCGCGGGGCCAGACCGGGGCGCACCGGGCGGGATGCGGCATCGGCCAGGAAAGAGTCGATGGCGGCATCGAGGGCAAGGCGAACGTCCTCGATGCCCACGCCCGTGCGCGAGGAAACAGGCACCACGGGCGCATCGGCAAAGACGGTATCGCTGAGGAAGTCCATCACGTCGAGCTCGGCGAGCTCCGCCGTCTCGTCATCGGCCAGATCGCGCATCGTGAGCGCCACCACGAGGTGCCTCACGCCCAACAGCTCCAACACGTACACGTGCTCTCGCGTCTGCGGCATCACGCCCTCAACGGCAGAAACCACCAGCAACGCAACGCCCACGCCGGTGGCACCCTGTACCATCGCGCGCAGGTAGTGCGCATGCCCGGGCACGTCGACCAGGCCGACAAGCTTGCCGCTGGGAAGCTCGAGCTCGCCAAAGCCGAGCTCCGTAGTCATGCCTCGGCGGCGTTCGACCTCCAGACGGTCGGGATTTTTGCCGGTCAGCGCCTCGATAAGGGCCGACTTTCCGTGGTCGACGTGTCCTGCTGTTCCAACGACAACGGGACACTCGACAAGCTCACGCGCAGTCATCGATGCAAACTCGCCCGCACGGCATCGGCCAACGCGGACGCGCACAGATCAAGGTCGGTATCGTGCAAAAGCGTGCGAACGTCAAACAGTACCTGACCATGCTGCACGCGCGTCACGACCGGCGTATCGGGCTCCTGTACCATAGCGCGCTTTAGGCCATCGGCGGACAGGCGCCCATCGACGGGGCAAACGGCAACGCAAAAAGTTGGGAGCTCGACGGTCGGCAGCGACCCGCCGCCCGGGGCAGAGGCGCCCTCGACAACCTGCAGCTCCACCGCCTCCTCGAACTGAGAGTCGCGAAGCTTGCGCAGCATGCGGTCGTGCAGGCGCTTGGCCTGACGATCAAGCGGAACCGGCGCGCCGGAAAGCATGTTGAGCACCGGGATCTCACGATGTGCCGTATCGGGACCGGCCACATACAGACGCAGGGTGGCCTCGAGCGCCGCGAGCGTGAGCTTACCGGGGCGAAGCGCGCGCATAAGCGGATGAGAGGCGCAGGCGGCGATTGCCTGGGCGTTGCCAAGGATGATGCCCGCCTGCGAAGCACCGAGCAGTTTGTCGCCCGAGCACGAGACGACGTCAACGCCGGCGCAAAGGGATGCGGACGTGGGCTTCTCCCCCGCATCGGCGAGCACCCCGTCTGCAAGCAAAGCGCCTGAGCCTTGGTCCTCGTACAGCAACAGCCCATGCTCATGCGCCAGCGCAGAAAGCTCCGCCACGGAAGCCTCCTCGTGGAAGCCCTCGATACGGTAGTTGGAAGGATGGACTTTGAGGATCATCGCCGTGTTGGGCGTGATGGCGTTTCGATAATCATCCAGATGTGTGCGGTTGGTAGAGCCAACCTCGACAAGCTTGGCACCCGAAGCCGCCATGATGTCGGGGATGCGGAAGCTGCCGCCCACCTCGACAAGCTCGCCGCGGCTCACGATGACCTCTTTGCCGAAGGCATGCGCGGCAAGCACCAACAGCACCGCGGCGGCATTGTTGTTGACAACTAAGGCATCCTGCGCCCCCGTGAGCGTGCGCAGCAGACGCGCGGCATGCTCTTTTCGGCCCCCGCGAGCGCAGGTTGAGACGTCATACTCAAGCGTGCTGTAGCCTCGGGCGACATCGGTCACCGCCTGCACCGCCGCGGGAGCGAGCGGAGCGCGGCCCAGATTGGTGTGAATCACAACGCCCGTCGCGTTGACGGCAGGGCGCAGGGTCGGCAGCGACAGGCGATGGGTCCGCTGCTCAATTGCCAAGGCGAGCTCGCGCTTGTTCCTTGCAGGGGCGCCGGAGCGAATCGCCGCGCGCTCGGCATCGAGCTCGGCGTCAATCGCCTCGCGTACCATCGTGTCGCCTGCATCGCCAGCAGCCTTCATGACCGGCCACTCGGCAAGCAGCTCGTGAACGGCGGGAATGGAACGCAGGCGGCCGCGCACCTCGGCAGACATGGATTCGCAGTCGCTCATGAAAAGCCTTTCGACATGTTCAATAAAAAGCTGGTCCCCCGCGATCGTCATCGGGCAAATAAATACCGGCGCGCACGCAAAAGGGACAGGTCCATTATGGCAGCTCGTGACAAGACGTCGAAGCGCCTCGTCTAAAACCTGCCAAAATAAACCTGTCCCTTTTTGGTCGGTTATGGCTTGGTGGCTTTAGGCCTCCTTATTGGCGTAGATAAACCAGTAGCCCAGCGCCACGATCAGGGCGCCACCCACGATATTGCCCAGCGTGGCGACCGTAAGGTTGAGCGCCAACCCGGCAGCGTTGAGGGCATCGGCGCCAGCGACATCGGCTCCATGGCCGCAGGAGTGCATCAAAATGCCCATGGGCAAAAAGTACATGTTGGCAACGCAGTGCTCAAAACCGCAGGCTACAAAGGCAGCGATGGGCAGCAAAATGCCCACGACCTTGTCGACCACGGTCTTGCCGGCAGTGCCGATCCATACGGCCAGACACACAAAGATGTTGCACAGAATGCCGCGGAAGAAGATGGTAACGGCGCCGATCGTAACCTTACCGGCGGCGACACTCACCATGGTGTTGGCGACGGCCTCGCCGTTGAGTTTGTAAATGGCTGCCATGTAAATCAAAAAGACAACGAACAGGGCGCCGGCAAAGTTGCCGATCCACACAATAGCCCAAGCCTTGAGCATCTGGACGAGCGTGATCTTTTTGCTCTTAAGCGCGCAGACCATAAGCGAGTTGCCGGTAAACAGTTCCGCGCCGCAAATGAGCACGAGCACCAGTCCCAGGCAAAAAGCAAGACCGCCCACGAAGCGCTGGGCGCCCCAGCCAAGCGTGGGATCGCTCAGAAAGACCGTGAAGAACAGGCCGCCGAAGGCGATGAACGCGCCGGCGAACATGGCGAGCAAAAAGGCCTTCGAGACCGGCAGGTTGGCCTTGGTAACGCCTGCGGCCTCGGTCTTCGCCTCGATCGCGGCGGGCGCCAGGCAATCGGAGGTGGGGTATTCTGCCTTGCTCTGCGCCATGGAAATCACTTCTTTCTTACGATTCGGGACAAACGCTCCTGGTTCATTTGCCCCGCGAGGTCGGACGGTATAAAAATAAACGCGAGCCAAATTAGCATATTGGCCTGCGATTATATAGCTTGGAGCGGGCGACGGGAAGTCCAAGGATTTGCTTCGCTGCGGGCCTTCGGCCCTTGCGTGCTGCGCTGGAAAATGCTCACGCATTTTCTCAGCTCCGCACCCTGGCGGGTTCGATTCCCGTCGCCCGGCGCGTAAACGAAAACAGCTCTGATCCCCAAAGGAAACCAAAGCCGTTAAAACAATTCTTATGGAGCGGGCGACGGGAATCGAACCCGCGTCATCAGCTTGGAAGGCTGGGGTTCTACCATTGAACTACGCCCGCAAGATATGGTCGGGACGACAGGATTTGAACCTGCGACATCCTGCTCCCAAAGCAGGCGCGCTACCAAACTGCGCCACGTCCCGAAGGTGTTGAGCAGCTAAGGTCTAAACCTTGCGTGTCCCAAAGCGAAGGAAATTATAGGGGAGACTCCCCGCCTGTGCAAGCGACGATACCCTAGCTCCTCGAATGTACGACAAACCAGCTGTGGAGCAGGCCGATCACAAACGCCACCACGGCAACCGGCGCCCACGCGGCTCCAATGTCTGCCAGCGGCAGCGCATCGAACGGCAGCCACGCGCCCGTAAAGAACGCATCGCGGACCGAGGTAATCACGCTCTGCACTGCGACAACGCCGCCGACCCAGACCCACACCTGCGGATGCGCGTCGCAAAAACCGTGCACCAGACCCATAAGCACCAGCACGATGGCGACGGGGTACAGGGCGTTGAGCATGGGCACCGAGAACATAAGAATCACGTCGAGGCCCACGTTGGAAAGCACGCACGAAAACGCCGCGAACACAAAGGCGAGAACAGCAAAGGGACGACGCATGGCCTCCTCGGAAGCCTCCGCTCCCCCTTTGACCACATACGTCTCGCAGAAATAGCGCGAACAGCAGCTGATAAGGCCGATGCACACGTTCATGCAAGCGAGGAAGAAGATCGCAAAGACCACGACCGTGCCGGCGAGGCCAAAGTGCATAGAGGCGGAACGGGCGAGGATGGCGGCACCGTTGGTGGCATCGGGCATCACGGTGCTGAGCTGCGCGCCGGCAAGGCCCAAGCCGCAGTAGATGATGGCCATGAGCACACCGGCGATCACGCCGGAGCGCGAAATCTCGAAGGCAACGCGCTTGTCATCGGTAACACCCAGCTCGTGGATGGTCTCGGCGATGATGATGCCAAAGGCGAGCGACGCGAGCAGGTCCATGGTCTGATAGCCGGTCAAAAAGCCCTGTACGGCAGCGCCAGCATTATAGGGAGCCTGCGGCGCGGCAGCGGAGCCCAGCGGCGAGACCACAGCGGCACCCACGACCAATACGATAAGGGCAATGAGCGCGGGGCCCGTAATGCGGCCGAGCACGCGCGTGATGACGCCGGGGCGCAGCGTGAGCGCAAACGCGATGATAAAGAATCCAACGGCAAACACCAGGCGTGCCGTGCTGAGCGAGACGCCCTCGGGCAGCAGCGGCACCAGCATCTCGAAGGCCGTGGAGCTCGTGCGCGGAATGGCCAGGCACGGGCCAATGGCCAGATACACCGCCGCAACAAAGAACTCGCCAAACTTGGGGTGCACGCGGCCGGCAAGCTCGCGCGCCGTTCCGGCAAGCGCAACGGCGATAAAGCCCATGACGGGCAGGCCGATGGCGGCAATGAGAAAGCCAAGCATGGCAACCGGCGTGGCAGAGCCTGCCTGCAGCGCCAGCAGCGGCGGGATAATAAGGTTGCCGGCGCCAAAGAGCATCGAGAACAGGGCGATGCCGACGGTGAGGACATGGTCGGAGCGCAGACCGCGCGGGGCGGATGAAGCCATGGGACCACCTTTCGGGTCGAATCAAAACGGGACGGGCACAAGACCCGTCCCGCAAGTATATACGCTTTAGCAGGCTAAATCGCGCACAGCTTCAATCTAGCCACCCCTTTTGAGCCGTTACGCGTCCGAGCGACGACGACGCAGCAGCTCGAGCGCTATTGCGATAAGCGCAACGGCGCCCGCAGCCACGGCGACGGCCAATGGCGCGTGATCGCCCGTATCGGCGAGCTGCTGAGCGCTCGACTTGGAAGATTCCTTCTTGCCGGAGTTTTCCGCGCCCGATGCCTTTGCCTTATCAGCTGCGGAGTCATCCGAACTACCGGGTTTTGTCGGATCCTTTGAATCCGGCTGGTCCGAATCGGGCGTTCCGGGCTTTTCCGGCTCCGGCTTACTCGGGTTGTCGGGCTCAGGCTTATCCGGGTTATCCGGGTCCGGCTTGTCCGGCTGATCAGGCTCCGGTTTGCCGGGCTCGGGCCTGCCCGGGTCAGGCTGGTCGGGCTCGGGCTTGTCCGGCTGGTCCGGGTCAGGCTGGTCCGGGTCCGGCTTGTCCGGATCGGGTCCATCGGGCTTGTCCGGATCGGGAACCACCGGGTCCGGGTCGACAGGCTCTTGCTTCTTCTTCACCGTCAGCGTACCGGGCTCAACCGTGACATCAAAGTTCGGGTCGGTGACCGTCGCCTCGATCTGGTACTCGCCCGCCGGAGAACTCTCATCGGCGACGCAGGAGTACTCGACCTTCACGCCCGAGGTATCGGCCGAGCTCTCTAGGCTCGAGGTAAAGGCGGGATTCATCTCTCCCTCGAAGCGTTCAACATCGTCGACTTTTACCTTAAGCTTCGTCGGCGCAATCCTGAACTTGCGCGAGGCGGCGCCGATATACCCGTTGCTTCGCAGCGTGGCAACGGCGCGATACGTGCCGGCATCGGTCGGGGCCTCACTCGACGAATAGTGCGTGCCGCCCGTCCCGTAATACCTGACCCTCAGGTCACCTTCGCAGGCCTTGGGAACCCCCGTGACCTCGGGCGCCTGGGCGTCACCGCTATAGACGAAGTTGCCGCTCTCAAATGCAAGCTTGACCCGCTTCGCCTGAACGACCAGAACAAAGTGCGCGGTCCCGGTCTCACCCCGAGCGTCCTTGCACGTGATGTCAAAGCTAGACACTCCGGCCTTGGACGGGGTGCCCGAGAGCGTCAGGCCGCCCGCTGTGCGGGTGAGCTTAAACCCGTCGGGGAGCTTAGCGTCGTCCCATGTGTACTCATATGGAGCTTCGCCACCCGCGGCACCCGCAATCGTCGCTCGATACGTGCTATGCGCACGTGCGACCGGCAGCAGACCGCCGTTGAACACGAGGGCATCCCGGAGCACAACGGAAACGACGGCACGATCGCTTTCCACCTGCGCCTCGGTACCAAGGTAGCGCTGAGTGACGCGGCAGAAATACTCGCCGGCGCAATCCTCATCAAGGCCCTCGATGAGGAGCGTCTCCCCCGTCTCGCCCTCGAGCGCCACGGTCTCGCCGCCCACCATGTGGAACCACTGATAGGAAAGTTCGACATCGGCGGCGGAACCCGTGGACGAGGACGTGTGGTCGAGGACGCCCTTGCCCGCCTCGGCAGCAACCGAGAGCACAACAGCATCGCCCTCGTGGGCACTCGCGTCCTGTGGCTGCGCAATCACCTTCGGAGCGTCCGCTTTCGCGAACTCGAACGTAATCTCGTGCGACGCGGTGACGCCACTCAGCGTGACCTCGTACGCTCCGCCCTCATAGCCGGAAATATCGAGATCGATGGCCTTGTCCGAGCCGGCTTCCGTGACCGTCACCCGCTCGAGGTAGCAGCCCTCGTCGGGCGTCGCCGAGAGCGTCACGTCGCCGCCCGCATCAACGGTGACGGAAGCGTTGTCGACCGAACCGTTGACCGCCTTTGCCGTCACCTCAAAGCGCTCGGGCTTGTCCGGGTTATCGGGCTCGGGGTTATCAGGGTCGGGATTATCGGGATCAGGCTTGGGATCTGGATCAGGCTTGGGATCTGGATCAGGCTTGGGATCCGGATTAGGATTATCGGGCTCCGGATTATCCGGGCCGGGGTTAGGACCAGGATCAGGCTGATCGGGATCCGGGTTGTCCGGGTCGGGGTTATCCGGATTGTCCGGGTCCGGAACCACCGGGTCGGGACCGACGGGCTCCTGCTTCTTTTTCACCGTCAGCGTTCCGGGCACGACGTCGACATCGAAATTCGGATCGGTGACCGTCGCGCCGATCTGGTACTTGCCAGCAGGAGAGCTCTCATCGGCATCGCAGGAGTACTCGACCTTCACACCCGAAGTATCAACCGCACTCTCTAGGCTCGAGGTAAACGCCGGGTCCGCCTCTCCCTCGAAGCGCTCGGCGTCGTCAACCTTCACCTTGAGCTTTGCCGGAGCGATCTCGAACTGGCAGGCAGCGGCACCGATGTAGCCGTGGCTGCGCAGCGTGGCGACAGCGCGGTATGTGCCGGCATCGGTCGGGGCATCCGTCGAGAAATATTGCGTACTTCCGCATCCGTAGTACCAGACCTTCAGGTCACCCTTGCAGACCTTGGGAGCACCGGAAACTTCGGGGGCCTGCGACGCGCCATTAAAGGTAAAGTCGCCATCCGTAAACGTAAGCTTTACGCGCTTTGCCTGGACAGCGAGCGCAAAGCGGGCGGTCATGGCCTCGCCACGGGCATCCGTGCACGTAATATCGAAGGCGAAAACGCCCGTCTTGGACGGAACACCAGAGAGCGTCAGACCGCCCGAAGTACGGGAGAGCTTGAGCCCGTCGGGGAGCTTCGTCTTATCCCATGCGTACTCGTACGGAGCCTTGCCGCCCGCGGCCCCGGCAATCGTTGCGAGGTACGTGCCGTGCGCGCTCGCTGCCGGCAGCAGGTCGCCGTTAAACACAAGGGTGTCCCACGGCACGACGGAAACGGCGGCACAATCACTGTCCGCTTGCTTCTCAGTACCAAGGTAGCGTTGAGTGATGCGGCAGAAGTACTCGCCGGCTTTCTCGTCATCGAGGTCCGCGAGCGAGAGCGTCTCCCCCGTCTCGCCATCGAGCGCCACGGCCTTGCCATTCGCCATGCGGAACCACTGGTAGGAAAGCTCAACCTCGGCAGCGCAACCCGTGGACGAGGCCGCGTGGTCGGCGACGTTCTTGCCTGCCTCGGCAGCGACCGAGAGCACAGCCGAATCGCCCTCATGGACGCTCACGTCCTGCGGCTGCGCGACCACACGCGGAGCGTCCGCCTTCGCAAACTCGAACGCGACCTCCTGCGATGTGGTGACATCGCTCAGCGTGACCTTGTACGCCCCGCCCTTGTAATCAGAAATGTCGAGGTCAACGGTCGCATCCGAGCCGGCCTGCACGACCGTCACGCGCTCGAGGTAGCAGTCCTCGTCGGGCGTCGCCGAGAGGGTCGCGTCCCCGCCCTCAACAACCGAAACCAAAGCATTGTCGACCGAACCGTTGACTGCCTTCGCCGTCACCTTGTAGTGCTCGGGCTTCTTCTTGACCGTCAGCGTGCCGGGGTCGACCGCGACATCAAAGTTCGAATCGGCGACCGCCGCGTCGATCTGGTACTCACCCGCTGGCGATTTCTTATTCGCCGAGCAGAAGTACGTGACCTTTACGTCCGAGGTGTCGCAACGGCTCACCAAGCTGGAAGTAAACTCGGGATTTTCCTGGCCCTCAAAGCGCTCGGCATCGTCGACCTTCACCAGCAACTGGGCAGGTGCAACGGAAACCGACAACCCGACGTCCTCGGCGGCAAGATAGTTTCGAGACGCCTTGGCATGGGCGACAACACGTGCCGTACCGGCGGCCTTCACCGTCGCGCAGCGTCCCTTAATCGAAACCGGGCCCGCATCGTCATCGGAATCAACCAGCTCAAAGCTCACGGGAGTCTGGGCAACGTTATTAAACACAATGGGGTCTCCACCGTAAACACCCGAATAGCTCGTCGTTCCCATAATGACCTGGCTTGCCTTTGTAATCGAGAACTCGGCGGACTTTTTACCCTGATAGTTGGGGTCAGTCACCTTAACCGTGACGCGGTAGTTGCCACTGTCGCACGGCTCCAGCGCCGTCGGACCATAGGACGTTCCATCTATACCGCGATAGGCAACGGAATAGGCAGACGCATCAAGGCCGGCAACCGCAACCGCCGCACCGTGTCGTGCGCCATCGTATGTCACATCAGACGTCTCGATCGAAATATCGACCGGGGCCTTCTCAATCGTGAAGTCACAGGAGGCATTACCGACATATCCCTTGGCATCGAGCGTCGCCACCGCACGATACGTGCCGGCATCCACCGGCGCCTGATCCGACGAGTAATGTGTGTCACCCGTGCCAACATAGGTCAGTTTGACATCGTCCTCGCAACCCTCGGGCACGCCCGAGAGCTCCGGGGCCTGCGCCGTCGCGTTGTAGGTAAAGGTCTGGCCCTCAAATGCAAGCGGGGCTTTCTTCGCCTTCACGAGCAGCGCGAAGTGCGCATCGCACTTGTTGCCCAGGTCATCAGTGCACCTAATCTTGAAGCGACACACACCCGTGGCCGCAGGCACGCCCGAGAGCACCAAGGCGCCCGATCCGTCATCTGCCAGCGTCAGCTGCATGCCCTCAGGAACCTCAACATCATCCAAGTTGTACGCATACGGCGCCTTGCCGCCCATAGCGCCGGCAATCTGCGCGCGGTATTCATCGTGAGCGGTCGCCACCGGCAGCACGCGCCCGTTAAACACAAGTGCTTCTCGGGGCACGATGGATACCTTCGCATGTTCGGTATCCGTCTTTGCCACCGTGCCTAGGTAGTTCTGCGTAATGCGGCAGAAGTACTCGCCTTCGCCGTCGCTGTCGAGCTGGGCGATCGAAAGAGTCTCCCCCGTCTCGCTCTTCAGCGCCACCGCCTTGCCGCCATCGTCAGACACGCGATACCACTGGTAGCTCAGCTTGACGTCTGCAGCGGATCCAGATGACACGGCCGCATGGACGCGAACGTTGCGCCCCGCCTCGGCGACGACCGAAAGCTCAACCGGATCGCCCTCGTAAGCACTCGCATCCTGCGGCTGAGCGAGCACCTCCGGAGCCGCAGCCTTCACGAATTCAAACGTGACCTGCTGCGGAGCACTCACGCCACTCAGTGTGACCTCGTACGCCCCACCCTTATAGTCAGAAATATCAAGGTCATAGGCATTGCCGGCCGAACCGTCATCACCTGCCTCTTCGGCAACGGTCACGCGCGTCAGGTAGCAGCCCTCATCGGGCGTCGCCGAAAGCGTCACCTTACCATCCGTAGCGACCAAAGCAGACTCCGAATCAACCGATCCGTTGACCGCTCGGGCCGTCACCTTGTACTTGGGCGCCTCCGCAAAGCGCGCCTCGACGGTCATATTGTCCTCGGGGACAAACGTCCAGGTAGTATCCGTGTTCAGCGGCTCATCGCCCAACGACCCGTCGTCATTGCGCGCATACCACCCATCGAACACATACCCCGCATCGGGAACGGCAGTCAGGGTCGTGGACTCACCGTTCTCGACTTCGTTGGTCACGGCATAGCCCAGAGATTCGTCCTCGGAGGAACCCTCGACGTGTCCGCCCTGACGCGGATCAACCGCCGTCACCGACATCGTCGCCCGTTCATAAACGGCCGTAAAGGTTCGGTTGCCAAACACCACGCGGTTAATGACCGGCGTAAAGCCAACGGGCATGCCGTTCTCATCGACCCAGTATTTAAACTTCCAACCCTTATGCGGCACGGTAAACATAATCGCCGCGGAGTGGTAGGAGCCACCCGTACCGAGCGCTACCATCGAAAAGCCAGCATCCTTAGGATACGTAGCGACCTGAACATCGTAGCCCGTCTCGTAGAACACGGCCGTAAGCTGCCTATTCTCCTTTGCGGTACCGATATAGAACGCGCTGTAGCTCACCGTGACACCCGCATCGTCGACCCAATGCGAGAAGTGGTACTTCTTCCACGGAATCGCGATGGCCATAAACATGTCGCCCCTGTCGTAGGACCTGCTGCCGGCAGGAATGCCGTCGATCAGAAGGGCCGTACCGCGGAAGATGGACGAGCCAGTGACGGTAATGGTCACCTGTCCATCGGATTCGAACTGCGCGTAGTACGTTATGTCTTGCGTGGCGGTCACATCGAGGGTCGTCGCGGTCTCGACAATCGAGGTGCCCTCCTTATCGGTGCTCCAGCCCACAAAGCGATAGCCCATACCGGCAACAGCGGACAGTTCCACCTGGTCGCCCACGGCAAAGCTACCGCTGCCCGTAACACGGCAGCCCCTGTTCGAAGCCTTGTCCTTCACCACGACCTCGCCCGTAACGGTCACCTCGTACGGATCGGCAAACACGGCCTGGAGCTCCAACGTATCGTCCTCGAGCCCCTCGACCATGTCCTTGTCGAGCTTAACCCAGCAATGGGCGTCGCAGCTCAGCAGCAACTTGTTGCCCTCGGCATCCAGGACATACCAACCGACAAATCGCTTGGTACCCATAGGCGTAGCGTTGAGTTCGACCGTATCACCGAATTGATAGGAGCCCTCGCCGCTCAGGGTGCTAACGCTATCGTCACTCGCGCTCAAAACGACCTGATAGGACTTAGGCGTAAAGGTCGCCGTATAGGTGGCGTCACCCGCGACCTTAACGGTATAGTCGGCGTTCTCGCTGACTGTCTCGCCCTTGTCGTCCGTCCAACCCGCAAACGAATACCCGGTGTTGGCGATCGCACGAAGCGTTGCGCGGTCGCCAGCCTCATAGCCACCAAAGCCGCTCACGGCTCCGCCCTCGGCAGGCGAAGCAACGGTATGCACGACATACGAACCCGACGCAAAGACGGCATAGAGCGACGTATCCTCACGCACGGTAAATCGATAGGTTTTCTTGGAGCTCACGCATGTGCCGTTACGGAACCAGCCCACAAAAGCCGTATCCTCGGCGGCGACCGCACGCACGGTTGCGACCTGTCCAGCGGCATACGCCCCCGCGCCCTCGACCGTGCCCATGCTCTCCTCGCACGAGACGTCCACCGCATATTGCTTTGCCGAGAACACGGCCTGGAGCGTCGTGTCGGACGTTGGCATCACGTGATAGGTACTGTCACGGCTTACCACGGCGCCCGAAGCATCGGCCCAATACTCAAACGCATAGCCCGAAAGCGCATGCGCGGTCAGCGTGGCGGCATGCCCCGCCTCAACGGTACCCGTGCCCTCGACCCAGCCGGCGACACTCGATTCGACCAGCGAACCGGTGCCGGAATCGACTACCGTCGTGGCGTCGACGTCATAGCTTTTCGCCATAAAGCGAGCGACGTGCACATGGCTGCGCTCCTGGTGGCAGGTGAACTCCGCATCGGCAGACTCAAACGTGCCGTCTGCCGTATACCAACCAGTAAAGACATAACCGGGATTGGGCGTTGCCTTAAGGGCAACCTCCGCGCCGCGGTCCGCAAGAACGCGGCTCGCCTTGACGGTGCCGCCCTCCGCAGGATCAGCGAGGGGCACGCAGACGGTATCGATAGGCACAAAGCCCGCGGTAATAACGCAGTGCCCGGTTTTACCGCGAGCCTTCGCAACCAACGAGGTCTCGTGCTTAAGGCTCTTCAGGCGGCCATTGACGTACCAACCCCAGAACAAAAAGCCAGGATGGGCCTTGGCCGTCAAATGAAGGGTTTCCCCTAATTTAAACTTATCGGTCGTAGGCTTCACCACGGTCCCATTGCACGTCACGATACCGCCGAGCCATGAATCGGCGGTGACGATGGCCTCGGGTTTTGAGTCGGTAAAAATCGCGGTATAGGTATCGCTCTTGGTGACCTTGACGACCAGCTCGGCGGTATCGTACTCCTTACCGGAGCCATCCTTCCAATGGTCAAAACGATAGCCGTCGTTGGCCTTTGCCTTGAGCATCACCGTATCGCCGTAGCCACAGGTAACAGAAGATGCCCCCGGGTGCCCCTCGATCTCAACGGCACCGCGCTCAACAAAGGTCTTTTTTGCCTTCGCCGTCACGGTATACGTGTTTTCCTCAAACACCGCACGCACCGTGCATTCCACGTCCTCGGGATAGAACTCGAGGTAGCTGGGATCGGTGCCCAAAAGCAGGTCCGTCTTGGCGTCGTACCAGCCCTTAAAGGTAAAGTGTTTGCTCGCCTCGGCCGTGAGCTCAATGCTCAGCGTGGCAGGCTCGCCCTTCATGCAGTAGCCCTCGCCGTGCACCAAATATTTGCCCGCCATGGCCGCGGCCGGCTCAACGACAACGTCCACCTTGCAGGCACGCGTAAACTTTGCCTGGATCACGCAGTCGGTAATGGGCTCAAAGGTATAGGAGCGCTCGCTCGAAACCAGCGTCGAGGTGGCATCCGAGCCGCCGTTGCTCAGATACCAGCCGTCGAAGATATAGCCCTCGGATGTGGCGGCCTCCGCGGTCACGCGCTCGCCTTCGGGAACCTCGAGTACCATGCCAGCAGTCTCACCGCGCTTCAGCGTAACGGTACCGCCCTCGAGCGGGTCGGCCTCGGCACGCACAGTATGCGCATCCCTGCCGTCCATTACAGCCTCGATCCGGGCATTCCCGTTAACGCGGTATTCGCAAACTTCCTGCTTGTTGGCAATCGTGATGCCCTGCGCATCGGTTTCGCGCCACTCTACAAACCGGTACGTTTTCTCTGGATTGTCGGGGCGCACCTTGGGCCGCATCGTAAACGTGAGAATGTCGCCATCCTTCGCGCGAACCTTGCCGTCCACGACCGGTACGCCATCGCACAGAACCTCGGCGCTGTCGAAGGGATCGGTATTCACCAGGATGGTCTTATCCGCCTTGCGGAAGCGCGCAACCAGATGGCGGTCGACCTCGGCCTTGAAGATATACGTGCGCTCGGGCGAAACCTCGATGCCGTCCTCAAACCATCCCACAAAGGCATAGTCGGGACCCTCGCTCGCAGTGACCATAGCCTGATCGCCACGGGTGATGCTCTGCTTTACAGGGCTTGCGGTGCAGCCTGTCGAAAAATCGGCCTGAATGCCATCGGCTTCGGCAACTGCCGTGACCTCGACTTTTTTCTCAAAGACGGCCGTCATCTTTACAACCTCGGGCGTCAGGTCCGTGATCGTCATCGTCTTGAGAGGAGATGTCGAGACCTCGACGCCGTTCTCTTTCCAACATACGAAGCGATAGCCGGGATTGGCGACAGCCTCGAGCGTGGCGACCGTCCCCTCATAGTGGATACCGCCTCCGGTAACGGCACCGCCCACCTCGGGCTGCGCGGTGGCAATAATCTCAATCTTATGGTCGCCATGAGGCTTGGGCTTCTTGTGGTCGTCGATGATGTCCTTAATCTCCTTGAGCACCTTGGTGCCCACAGCGGCAACATCCTCAATGTTGTCGGCCATACCGATCTCAATCACCGCGTCGGCCGCGATGGGGTCGACAATCTCGCCCAGGCCATACATGGTGGCGAGAACGGCCGCAGCCGTAATCGCGGCGATGAGCGCGGCCTTCAGCGCCGCGAGTGACTCGTCGGGGTCAGTCGCCTCGCGGAAATGCGCGGTGTACTGCGCATCTCCCTCGAGCACAAACGTGTAGGACGGACCATCGTCGCCGGTAAAGACAACGTTGCCGAGGGCATCGGTCGCGTAGTCAAACACATAGCCAGGCATTGGCACCGCCACGACCGTTACGCGCGACCCGATGCCGTACAGACCGGTGGAAAGGAACTGCCCGAGCGGCTGCCCGTTCTCATCGACCCCATCCACACTCAGCACAACGCTCGCCTGCGGAGCGCAGTATCGCGGAGTGATCTCGATCCTAGCGTCAGTCTTGTCCTCGGACACAATCGCGTCCGCCTTGTCCACCGTATAGGTAAAGTCGAGCTGATCGCTCGCGGCGTACGCATCATCGCCCTCGCCCAGATACCAGCCTAGGAACAGGGCGTTATCCGTGACGGCGGAAACCTCAACCGTCTCGCCGGCATTGCGATAGCAGTTTTGGGCGGTAACACTCAGGTGCGCATAGTCCTGCGACGAATCGGTCGCCTGCGCATCGTTGACATGCACCGCATAGTCCTTGAGCTTAAAGCGAGCCTCCAGGGACAGATCCTTATCCGGCGTAAACGTGTAGACCGTCTCTTTGGAGATGTACTTGCCGGACTCGGTGTCATACCAGCCCTTAAACGTGATGTTGTCGTTGAGCATCCCCAAAGCACCGGCATCGAGCGTGACCTCGGCGCCCGCATCGATCGTCGTCGCGCCGGAAACATCGGGCAGCTCAACGCCGTCCATCAGTTTGCGTTCGCCTTTATCGATCGTTTGAGCATAGGAGATCTGGAACGACGTCGGCTCAGGCTTCTTAAGCTGTAGCGTGCCCTTGGTCTGGGTTTCAAAATGTGAATAGCCATCGTCATAAACGAGCTTTACGGGCTGTCCGTCCATCGACTCATCGAAGACGTCACCGTCGCATGGAGTCGCCGTAAGGTACTCACCCAGTTCTCCCTTTATGAGGGCTTCGTAGTTCCAAATCGATACCGAATGCGGGTAATCGAGCTCGACGCTCATGCCCTCGAGCGAAATGGTGTCCCCCGGCTCATAGGTCATGTTGTTGGGGTCGCATGAGATCTCAACGTTCCCGAGCACCTTGCCCACCGGGACGGGCAGGCAGCCGTTGCACCTCTCCCAAACAGCCTTGGGCTCTCCCTTGCTGTACTTTGGAATCATCTTTGCGGGGACCATGACGGTCATGTTGTATTTGGGGAACGTGTCGGTGTTAATGAGCACCGCATGGTTGCACCCAAAGAACACGGTCTCGAGATTGGTACTGCCAAACGCCTTTTCCGGCAACTCCTCGATCTTGGAGTTATATGGCAGCGTCAGCCCGCCGCTCAAGTCGGTGCCGTAGAAGCAGGTGTGGCCAAGCGTTTCGACCGTTGTGTTGCTCTCGAGCCCTGTGGTAGCAAGGTTCGAGCAAAACCTGAACGCGCAAACGCCAATCGATGTAATGGAGGCATTCTTGTCCAGGCCGGTATCGGTCAGAGCCTTGCAGCCTTCGTAGGCTCTGTCGGGAATCGATGTGAGGCCGACAACCTTGTCGAGCCCCGTGGACACCAGTCCACTCTCGGCAAACGCGGCGTCGCCCATAGAGCCAATAGTGGCAACCTCGTTGATGTTCAAACTCGTAAGCGACTTGCAGCCATAGAATGCCTCTTTCCCGATGGTGCCGATGGTCATACCGGAAAGGCTTATATCGGTGAGATTCGGACAGTTATAGAAGGCGTGCAGTCCAATTTTAGAAATGGAGCTATTCTCAAAGCGCACTGAACGCAGATTGGTAGAGTCAGCACAGAGCTGTGCGTCGACTTCATCAACCCCGTAATCGACAATCAAATTCGTTACCATTCGACCATCGACAGAGTTCTCGCGCGGGCTGTTCTCATCGATTTCTACTGTAAGATTTCCGTTTGCGTCGCACGGATACAGATAGTAGTTGGGCATGAGCTTGGCATACTCGTAGGCCGCCTGCTGCAGGTTGCCCTTGCTGTACGCGACAAGGCGCGTGTAGCCATCGTCGTACACGAGCTGTATAGGTTCTCCGTCCATCGACTCGTCGAAGACATCACCATCGCAGGGGGTCGCCGTAAGGTATTCGCCGAGTTCTTCCTTTATGAGCGCTTCGTAGTCGCTATCCATCGTCGAATGAGGATATTGAAATGTGACACTCATGCCCTCGAGCGAGATCTTTTCCCCCGGCTGATAGGCCATCTTGTCGGGATCACGCGAGATCTCAATCTTTTGGAGCATCTTGCCTACGGGGACGGGCAGGCTACCATTACAGCTCTCCCAAACCTCTTTAGGGTGGCCGCTTTCGTATTGCGAAACCATCTTGGCAGGGACCATGACAGTCATGTATTGCTTGGGAAACGTGGTGGAATTAATGAGCACCACATGGTCGCACCCAAGGTACACGGTTTCGAGCTTAGAGCCATAGAACGCACGGCTCGGCAATTCCTCGATTTTGGAATAAAGGGGCAGCGTCAGCCCGCCGCTCATATTGGTCCCGGAGAAGCAACCTTCGCGGAGCGTCTTGATCGTCGTATTGCTCTCAAGTCCGGTCGTCGCAAGGCGGGAGCAGTTTTTGAACGCATTAACGCCGATTGACGTGATGGATGTGTTCCCGCCCAGACCGGTATCGGTCAGAGCGCTGCAGGCATTATAAGCGTTCTCAGGAATCGAACTGAGACCAACGACCTTGTCGAGACCCGTAGACCGCAGCCCGCTCCAGGCAAACGCGGCATCGCCCATAGAGCCGATGGTAGCAACGTCATTAATGTTCAGGCTCGTAAGCGATCCGCACCCAGAAAACGCCTCTGTTCCGATGCCCCCAATGGTCATACCGGAAAAGCTGATATCGGCGAGATTGGAGCACCCAGAAAAGGCGTGTAGTCCAATTGAAGAAATAGAGCTGTTCTCAAAACGCACCGAACGCAAATTGGAGGAATACTCACAAATATATCCGGGGACCCCATCCACTCCGTAATCAACGATCAGATTGGTTACCAATTTACCGTCGACAGAGCTCCCGTACGGGTCGTTTCCATCGATCTCTACCGTAACGCTTCCGCTTGCATCGCACGGATACACATAGCCGTTCGGCATAAGCTTGGCATACTCGTAGACCGTTGGGTCCTCATACACGAGGGGATCGACTTCGCTGTCATCGGACGAGGACTCTGACGTTGCAGGCGAGCTCTTTGCAGCATCGGAATCAGTCGCAGCACTTGTGAGGTCCTGCGCTAGGCTCGTCCCGGGGGTGTCGGATGCCGCGTTGGATGAGTCGTCCTGCGTATTATTCGTTTGGTCGGAAAACGTGGACGAAGCGTTTTCGTCCGAAGGTGATGATCCATCGACCGCATCGGTATCGGAGCCCGAGTCGGTCTCTTGGGCCTCGCTCTCCACGGCGACCGCCCCGGCATCATCGGCATAGGCCGTGCTGGGCGCAAGGGGTATCGAGGTCAAGACCATCGCGACCGAAAGATAGACGACTAAAAACCTATAGAGGGCAGCAGTGATCCTGTTCATAGGAACCTTCCCGCAATTTGCAAAGATACAGAGTCCCAGTGTGGGCCATCATCTCACAATACCCTGTATAAGCGACAATGCGGGAAGGCTGCGCAAACGGTTTATCTAAGGGCGCAAATGGTTGGTCTAATCGCTGCTTAAATCGCGCAAAGCGTCAATCGCGGTGTCGACTTCCTCGGCCGTGTTGAAGTAACCAAACGAGAAGCGAACCACGCCCTGGCGCTCGGTTCCCAGCGCGCGGTGCATGAGTGGGGCGCAATGGGCACCGGGGCGCGTCGCAATCCCCCACCCTTGCATGAGCGCGTCCGAGATCTCGGCAGAGTCGATATCACCCACGTTGAGTGAGACGATCGCCGAGCGCGACGGCTGGTCAAAGGCGCCGTAGAGCTTGATCTCCGGGATTTCGCGCACGCCAGCGAGAAAGCGATCCGCCAGGGCGCGTTCGTGAGCCGCAATCGCTTCAACTCCACCCTGTGCCTCGATAAAATCAAGGCCTGCGGAAAGGCCCGCTATGCCGTGACCGTTGAGCGTGCCCGCCTCGAGCCGCGTGGGCCACTCCATGGGCTGTAACGCATCGAAGCTGTGCACACCCGTGCCGCCCATGGCCCAGGGCGCCACGTCGACGCCCTCCGCCACGGCCAGGCCACCGGTGCCTTGAGGTCCCATGAGCCCCTTGTGGCCGGTAAAGCACACAATGTCGAGCCCCATACCAGCCATATCGATCTTCGCCGAGCCAGCAGACTGCGAGGCGTCGACGATCACGAGCGCGCCGACCGCGTGGGCCACGGTAGCCACGCGTGCGACATCGACCGCATTGCCGGTCACATTAGAGGCATGTGTCACCACCACGGCACGCGTACCGGGCGTGACCAGCCGCTCGAGCTCGTCGTAGTCGAGCACGCCGTTCGCGTCGCAGCCCGCATGCTCAACGGTCACGCCCCGCTCTGCCGCCAGGCGGTTGAGCGGACGCAACACGGAGTTGTGCTCGAGCACCGTTGTGACCACATGGTCGCCGGGGCGCACCACCCCGTTGATGGCGGTGTTGAGCGCCGCCGTGGAGTTGGGCGTAAAGCACACATGGTCCGCCCTCGGGCAACCCAAAAGGCGCGCGAGCTTGGCACGGCAAGCGTGAATCGTACGAGCGGCATCGAGGGCACCCGACGTGGCGCCGCGCCCGGCATTGCCGAGCGAGCACATCGCCTGCGTCACGGCATCGATGACCGTCTGCGGCTTGTGCATGGTCGTCGCCGCGTTATCCAGATAGATCATCGCACGACCTCCCACATATCAATCACGGTATAGCCCTCGGTGGGAATGCCCGCTGCGGCAAGCTCGGCGCGCAGCAGTTCCTCATCGGCAGGCAACGCCTTCCACGCCAGACCGCAGCCGGCAGCGACCTCCCCGGGCACGGGAATCGTTCGCCCGGGAAGGCCGCGCTCGATGCATAGGGTCTCGCACCCCATGGCGGCCGCCGTGGTAGGAAACGTGATGACAAGCGCCGGGCGCTTCTCCCTCATGGCAACTCCAACCAATACGCTACGGGCGCACGACGCGCACGGCCTGCTCCATCTTCTCCACGATCACGTACATGTTGGTGACCTCGCCCACCGCAAGCTGGTCTTTAATGCCAAAGTGGTCTAGGCAGGTACCGCAGGTGAGAATCTCGACGCCCTGCTCGGCCAGGCCCTTCAGGTCGTCGAGCACCGGAGAGCCCTCTACGGTGAGCTTGGCACCGCCGTTGTAGAACAGCATGGTCGCGGGCAGCTCCTCCTGCTGCGTCACGGCGAAGATAAACGCCTTCATGAGCTTGTGGCCCAGCTCGTCGTCGCCACGGCCCATGCAATCGGTGTAGACGGAAATGACGAGCTTGCCCTTGCCGGCGCTGGCGTCGCAGAAAGCGGCACCGTCCTGCTCGGGGTCTGCAACGGCCACGGCACCGGCGGTCGCGACAGTCACGTGCCACTCGGCGTCCGAAATCTTCTCGACCGAGGCCGTGCAGCCCTTCTCCTGCGCCATCTTGGAGATGTTCTTGACGGCGGTCTCGTTGTCGACCGAGGTCACGACGGCGCCCTCGCCATCAAGCTGTTTGAGTGCCTTAAGCGTCTTGACGACGGGCAGCGGGCAGGCATCGCCCATGGCATTGACTTCAATTTTGGTAGACATAGCAAATCCTTTCGAAAGAACCGTTCTAGAGAACGGTAAACAGTTACATAAACGTGCGGGCTAGCGAACAACGTGGACGGCAGGACCGCCCGGCTCCGCCTCGCACACGCGACCGACAACGGCGGCAACGCGCCCCTCGGCATCCAGGCGACGCGCAAGCTCAACCACATCCGCCGCGGGCGCCGCGATGAGCAAACCACCCGAGGTCTGCGAATCGTACAGCGCATCTAACATACCCGGCTCCAGGTCCTCGTCGGCAGCCACACGCGGGCCAAAGAAGTCCTGGTTGCGGTAGGAACCCGCGGGGATAATGCCCAGACGTGCCATGTCGAGCACCTGATCAAAGAGCGGCACCGCCCCCGACGTAAGCTCGATCTGCACACCCGAGCCCTCGGCCATCTCGCACGCGTGCCCGATCAAGCCAAAACCCGTGACATCGGTGCAGCCGTGAAGCTCAAGTCCCTCGGCCAGACGAATCGGCGCCTCGTTGAGGGTGCGCATCGAGTCAAACATGGCTGCGGCCTCGTCCTGCTCGATGAGCTCGCCCTTAATGGCCGTGGTGATGATGCCCGAGCCGACCGCCTTGGTCAGCAGCAGAACATCGCCCACGTGCGCGCCGCTGTTGGCGAGCATGCGGTCGAGCGCGACAAAGCCGCTCACGGACAGGCCATACTTGGGCTCGTCGTCGTTGATGGTATGACCGCCCGCGATGGAGCAGCCGGCCTCGACGCACTTGTCGGCGCCACCCGCCAGAATCTGCCCGGCAACCTCAACGCCCAGGCAATTGGGAATGCACAGCAAGTTCATGGCATGGCTCGGCCGCCCGCCCATGGCGTAGATGTCCGACAGCGAGTTGGCCGCGGCGATCTGGCCGAACAGATAGGGATCGTCGACCATCGGCGGGAAGAAGTCGATGGACTGCACGAGACCCAAGTTCTCGCCAACGCGGAAAACGCTCGCATCGTCGGAGGTATCGAACCCCACGAGCAGGTTGTCGTTATGCACATTGGGTAAGTCGCCCAGGACCTGGGCGAGGGCTCCGGGAGCCAACTTAGCGGCTCAACCGCTCGCGGCAGTCATAGACGTGAGCTTAATCTGATCGTCAGCCATCGATACCTCCTCTCATCGGTCAATCATTTTCTCCCAGTATACGCATGAATGCGAGCCTGCAGCGGATGCATTAATTGAGCGCCTGTGCGCGAATCGCCGCACCGATGGCACCGGCAAAGCGGGCCTGGGGCGAGGTGGTGACCGGCGACCCCAGCAGCGCTGCCAGCCGCTCCACCACGAAGGCGTTCTCGCACAGGCCACCGGTCAGGTAGTACGGGGCGCCCGCGGCCTGCCCGGCCATGGTCGCCACGCGCGAGACCACGCTATCGATCACGCCACGCGCAATGTTCTCGCGCGGCTCACCGCGACCGATCAGGCTGATAACCTCGCTTTCGGCAAACACCGTGCACATGCTGCTGATCTTGGTAGGCTCGCCGGTGCGGGCGAGGTCTGCCATCTGCTGCTGGGAAATGCCTAGGCGGTCGGCCATGATCTCCAAAAAGCGCCCCGTGCCGGCGGCGCACTTGTCGTTCATGGCAAACTTGGCCACGCGGCCACTTTTAAGCTGAATGACCTTGGTGTCCTGGCCGCCCACGTCAATCACCGTGCCGTGATCGCCAAACAGGTGCACGGCACCGGTACCGTGGCAGGTAATCTCGGTCACGACCTTATGCGCATAGGGCACGGCGACACGGCCGTAGCCAGTCGCGACCACGCGAGCATCGTCGCCCGCCACGTCATAGCCGGCTGCGGCGAGCTCACCGCGCAGACGCTCGGCCGCATCGACCGAGGAGAACCCGGTTGGCTGCACGCACGTCCACGCCACCGAACCCTCCCTGTCGACCACAGCAGCCTTAGCCGCCGTAGACCCGATATCGATCCCGATCCCTATCATGGCTCTCTCCCAATCTAAACATCAAAGGTAGCGGCGCGTTCAGGCGCCTTGGCTCTAGGTTTCTCAGGTGCCGGAGGTTGCCCTGAAAGAGGAGCGCAGCGTACTTTGGTACGCAAGCGACGGTTTGAGGGGCAAGATCCGGTGCCTGAGGAAGCTAGAGGGTTTCGATGAAGGCGGCGACGCGCGTCTCGATCTGGCCCATGTCGCCGTTGCTGTAATCGGTCTCAATCTTCATGTACGGAATGCCCGCACCCTCGACAGCCTCCTGCATGCGCGCACTCTCCACGTTAAAGGTGTGGCACGCCTGCAGCACGCTCTCCACCACGCCATCGACGTGGTACTTCTCGCACATGGCCAGCGTGTTTTCCATACGACCGTCGTTGGGCGTCATGACCGAGCAGTTGATATCCAGATAGCGGTCGGCGATGGCGCGCAGGATATCGGGAGCCTCCGGGTCGATCATCATGGCCGCCGTGCGCTCGCCCGAGCAGTCGTCCATGCACACGACCACGCCGCCGTTGGACTCGATGGTGCGGCCGATCTTGTTGATCACGCCGCCCACCGGGCAGCCGGTGATCAGAATGCGCTTGGCATCCGCCGCAACCGGGCGCTCGCCCGCGTCGTAGGCCTCGCGCAGCTTGGCGACCTTTTGCTCCAGCTGCTGCGTATAGGCCTCGATATCAAAGCTGAACGTACCGGCAAACATGGTGCTCATCAGGTCGACGCCGCTCATGGCTGCCGGCTGGTTGGCCTGCAGCGCAAACATCTCGAGCTGGGCCGCACGCAGACGGTTGCGACGACGGACGGCGGCGCGCAGGTCATCGTCGGCAATCGTGATGCCGTAGAAGCCCTCGAGCTCCTCCTTGAGCAGGCGGCACTCCTCGTACCAGCCTTCACGCTCGTAGGCACGATCGCGACCCTGCGGAAGATGCAGAATGTGCGTGCGCTTGAGCTCGTTGAGTAGCTCGCACATCTTCTTCTTGCCGTCGCAGGTGGTCTCACCGATGATCATGTCGCTAAAGTACGTAAACGGACACTTTTGCGAATAGGCAAAACCATACGTAGACTTGATGAGCGGGCACAGGTTTGCCGGCAGCACCTTCTCGGCCTCGGGAATCACCTCATCGGACGTACCGCACAGAGCCACGCTCGCAGCCCCCGCGGCATCGATAATCTCGAGCGGCGTATAGCTGCACAAAAAGCCGACCAGGCGATTACCCGCCTGCTTATAATCCTTGACGCGAATAAACGCCGCTTTGCGTTGCTCGTTGAACTCCTCAAACGTGCGCGGCAACGGCTGCTCAATATTTTCCGACATATAACTCCTTAACAAACCTTTTAACCAACCAAGGAAACGGCTTTCCCAGGTGCCCGAGGTTGCCGTGAAAGAGGAGCGTCGCGTACTTTGATTCGCAGGCGACGGTTTGAAGGGGAAGATCGGGTGCCTGGGAAAGCCGCCGGGACGGATAGCCCTAAATGGTTTCCAAGAAAGCCTCAATCCTGGTTTGCAGTTGGCCTGCATCCTCGCCGGCGTAGTCGGTCGTGATGTGCATAAATGGAATGCCTGCCTCCTCGGCGGCCTTCTCCACGGCAAACGACTCCATCTCGTAGAGCGTGCAGAACTGCAGGGCCACGTCGACGATGCCGTCGGCGTACAGGTCCTTGGCCATCTGGACAATGTCCTTCATACGCTGGTCGTTGGGCGTAAAGACGGCGCAGTTGATTTTAAAGTAGCGCTCGGCGATGGCATCGAGCATCTCGTCAACCGTCTCACCGGACTCGTCGACCAGGTCCTTGTAATAGCGCGAACCCGTGCAGGACTCCTCGCCTACCACAACGCCGCCGGCCTTCTCGATGAGGTTGAACAGCTTCCAGTTGGGCACGGCCATGGGCGTGCCGGTGTACAGGATGCGCTTGGTCCCCTTGGGCGCCACGCCCTCGCCGGCCTCGACACGCTGCTCGCACTCAGCCGCCATATCGTTGATGGCTCCGGTCAGACGCGGCGTGTCGTCCATAAAGGCGGCCTGAACGGTCAGCAGGCTGTCGAGACCGCTAATGGGCGCTGGGTCGGCAGCGCGCGTGGCAGCGAGGCGCCGCAGGGCACGGCGCTTCTCATTGACGGCGTGGATGGCGGCCTTCAGACGCTCGGGCGTAATCTTGACGCCACACTCTTCCTCGATCTTGGCGGCGAGCTTCTTGACCTCGGCCTTCCAGGTCACAAGCGTCGACTCGTCGTGTACGTTGGGAATATCCATGACGTACATGTTCTTTTGCGTGGCAAAGAACTCGTAGGCTTTCTTCTTGCCGTCGCAGGTGTTCTCGCCTACCACCAAGTCACTCGACTCGATGTAGGGGCAGACCTCACCCAGCTTAAAGCCGGCAAAGCTCTTGATGAGCGGACAAGTGTTGCGCGGCAAGTGCTCCTCGACCTTGTCCGTTGCCCAATCGGCGCCCGAGCACAGACCAACGGGAATGCCGTCACAGGCAAGCACGATCTCCTCGGGCACGTACACGCAGAACGAGCCCACGATCTTGGTGGCCTCGCCGGCCTCCTTCTTGTCGAGCATCTCCTTAATACGGCCGCTGTGGATGTTGGTGGCCACAAAGTCCAGGTAGGACGTGGACTTGGGGCGATTGTTCTGCGTCAAGAACATATCGCCGTACATCTGGCCCACGGCGCCCAGCAGCATGTCGTGGTCGGCAAGATTCATGCCGAGGCTCTCCCACATCGGATGGAAATCGAATTCTTCAGCCATGACGGTTCCCCTCTCGAACCAAAAACGGATAACAGCGGTATCGGTGCACGACGGGCGGCGATTGCCCTGCCGTGCTCAAACCCGGAATTTTGGGGAACCTGCTTTGCGGTTGACTATTTAGTTGTGCGTCGTCTCTCCCGGAGCCGTGAACATACCTGCTCATATGCGGCTCCGAGCGATATATAGGGCACGCGCGGCAACGCGGCGAATGTATGTCGTCTGTGGCATGCGCGCACCCTCCTTTACAAGTTAAGGTCAACTATATCAACGGTCATCGACCATGCGAACACCGTTGACATTCGTACGACAGCATCGTGTGCCGTCGTTTAATAAATAATTATCTTGATTGATAGGAGTTTGTCATCCCTCATTCGGCGAACGGCAAGGCGAAGCCGCCGAGGCCTATATCCCCGACGGCATTACCCGGCGCTATCGACAAACCAAATGAATCCTGCTCGCATCAAAATGCATGCGCAAGGTCTCCCCCGCCCGTGGCAACTCCTCTACAGGTACGCCCACCTTGTTGACCTTCCACTGCAGACGCGTGGGTGCATCGACACGTGGCACGTCCAACAGCACCAGCCGCTCAAAGCGCGAATCGTTCACCCGGGCCACGCGTAAGTCGTAGCTGTTACGACCCCGCTCGGCACGGTTGTCAACATGGAAGTAACTTGCGCGAATCCCCAGGTACGCCACATCATCAGGAACCTCGCGACCCACATTAAAGGTCATGCCCCAGTCGAGGGCCTCAACTTCTTCGTCGCCGATCTTGCACGCCCGGCTTGTGTTCTTGCAGCCCGTCAAGCGCAGCGCGGCCAAGGTTTGCGGCCGGCGGACCACATCTTCGACGGAGCCGATCTCCTCCACATGCCCGTTATGCATCACGCAAATGCGCTGGCACAGGCGACACGCTTCGTCGATATCGTGGCTCACGTAGAGCACGGTGCGGTTGCACACGTCGAACAGGTCGAGCATGTTCTGCTCGAGCGCGCTCTTAAGGTAGGCATCGAGCGCGCTCATGGGCTCGTCGAACATAAAAATGCCCGGGTGTGCCGCCACCATGCGCGCAAGCGCCACGCGCTGCTGCTGACCACCCGAGAGGCGTGCGGGATAGCGGTCGGCAAAATCGGCCAGACCAAAAATGCCCAGATAGCGCTCGGCGAGCTTTTTGCGTGCAGCGACGTCACCCGCATCCTGTACGCCGGCGCACACGTTATCGGCCACCGTCATATTGGGAAACAGCTGATAGTTTTGGAACAGCAGGGCGCACTTGCGCTCCTGGGGCGACAGGTTGATACCCGCCGCCGAGTCAAAGAAGGTCACGCCGTTGACGACGATCTCGCCCTCGTCGGGCGTCTCCACGCCGGCAATGCAACGCAAGGTGCAGCTCTTGCCACAACCCGAGGCGCCCAGCAGCGCCACGCGCTCTTCGCCGGCCTCAAGCTGCATGTCGAGAGTGAACCCCGGATAGCGCTTTTTGATAGCCAGAACAAGCGACATGGCTTATCGACCTCCCTTTGCGACCGTGTCATCGCGCATAAGCTCGGCCAGCGCCTCGCGATCGATACGCAGTGCATCGCCGCCGACTGGGTCGAGCGAATCGGTCTGGCCGCCCAGCTGCTTGGCCTGCTTGCGCTCTGCGCGGGACAGGCCGCGCTCACGGTACTTTTGCGAATGCGCCGTGTACATATTGATGAACAGAATGACCAGGAAGCTGAACACGATTACGACGATGACCCAAAAGAGCGCCACCGACGTGTTGCCGCCCATCCACTCAAAGTAGATGGCGATGGGGACGGTCTGGGTAATGCCAGCGTAGTTGCCCGCAAAGAACAGGGTGCAACCGAACTCGCCCATCGCGCGGGCAAAGGCGAGCACCGTGCCGGCGGCAATCGAGGGCCAGCCAAGCGGCATCATAAGCTTGGTAAAGATGCGACGCTCGGACCATCCCAGGGTTCGCGCGGCGTCGAGCATCTGCGTGTCGAGGCTCTCGAAGGCTCCGAGCGTCGTGCGGTAGACCAGCGGAAACGACACTACCACGGCAGATATCACCGCCGCGGGCCAGGTAAAGACGATCGAGATGCCGTGCGCGATGAGCCACTGGCCCACCCCGGTCGAGCGGCCAAACAGCATGAGAAGCAGAAAGCCGCAGACCGTGGGCGGCAGCACCATAGGAATCGTAAAGACCGAATCGAGCAGGCCCTTGATGCGGCTCGAGGTACCCATAGTCTTCCACGCGGCGAACAGGCCCAGCGCAAAGGAGATCAGCAGGGCAAGGCCGCTCGTTTTAATGGACACCCAAAACGGGCGATAGTCGATGTCGCCCAAAAAGGAGGCCAGAGAGGTCAAGGGCCCCCGCTCATCCCGCAACACGGCAGACGATGCCTCTACCATTTGAGCGCTATCAAGCCAACGCGCGCCGCCCTTGGCATCACCCGAGGCTGATGCAATCACCACATAGCGGTCCCCATCCGTACCACGCTCGTCAAAGCCATAGGTATACCCGCCGGTATCAAACGTTGTTTCCGCCGTGACATACCAAGGAAGATCCACGTCCCCTAGCTGCGCACCTCCCATGCAGTTTGAGCTGTCGAGCTCACAGACGAGGGCTTTGAGACCCGATACGCACTCGTTGTCCTGCGGATCCAATCCAAACTTCTCGACCGCCTTGGGCGATATCCACACCACAACGCGATCGGCAGCAGGCGCCGCTACAAGGTCCACGTCCTCGTCAACGGGAAACCGGTAGCCCTCAGGCTGGCCCTCCATGGCACGAGCGGTCCCCTTGGCCAACCGCTCAAAACCCTCGATCCCATAGGAAAGCCCATGAGCGGTCGCAGCAACCTGGGCCCCGTCCTCAGCGTCCCCAGCAAACGCAAATCCCGGCATCCAGCAAAGCGCGAAGGTCAAAGCACAGGCGACAAGCATGCGGAATCTATTAAGCACGAAAAGCTCCAAGCGAATACAAGGACGGAGTGAAACACAAAACGATGGAATTATCGCACCAAGCCGCACTACGCGGAAAGCTCAAAGCCGTACTTAGCCCAAATCTTCTGAGCCTTCTTGTTGGACAGGCAAAAGTCGATGAACGCCTTAGCCTCGTCGGCATGTTCGGAGCTCTCGGCAACGGCGCCCGGATACACGATGGGCTTGTGCGAGTCCTCGGGACACACGAACGCCTCCTCGATGCCGTCGTAGCGGAAGATATCGGAGCTGTAGACAAAACCGGCCACGCAGTCGCCTGTGGACACATAGGCGGCAGCGGTACCAACTTTGTCGGCCAGTGCGACCTTGTCGGCGATCTCGGGAGCATACTCGCCGTCGTCGCCTTCGGTGCCGGTGTAGAGACCCACGGAAGCCAACGCCTGGTTGGCGTACTTGCCGGCGGGGACGGTCTTGGCATCGCCGATGGCGATCTTGCCGTCCAGGTTCGCGACGTCGGCGATGGCCTCGATCTTGGTGTCGGAGCCCTCAGCGCGAATGATCACAAGATCGTTGACGAACATATCCTCACGCGTGTCGGCATCGACGAGCTCGACGGCCTCGGCGTCGTCCATGGTGCCCTTGGAAGCGGTGATGAGCACGTCGACCGTGGCACCGGCGCGCATCTGCTCAACGAGGTCGCCAGACGCCTTAAACTGCGTGTCGGCAAACGTGGTACCGGTCTGCTCGGTGTAAAGCTCCTGAACCTCGGGCAGAGCCTTCTCGAGCGAGTTGGCGGCAAAGACCTGCAGCTCGACAGCTTTCTTGGAAGATGCCTTAGCAGAACCGGCATCGGAGCCAGTCGGCTCAGACGTCTTGTTGCCAGAGCAGCCGGCAAGGCCAAGGCCGGCAGCGGCGACAGCAGAGAGTGAGACGAATCCGCGGCGAGAAACCATATCGAACATGTTCAACCCTTTCGGACCTTATGCCCGGGTACCCCACCGCGGGCTTTATTCTGTAATTAGATTATACTTCGGTGCGAATAATGATTATGAGAAATTATTCTCGTCTGAGAATATAGTTTCAAGCATGCCTACAGAATGCCGTCCCCTTGGGCGCAAATAAAAGGCGGAGCAGCCGTTCAGGTCGCTCCGCCGCAGGTAAACCGCTTAGTTGGTATGTCCGCCGCCCGCTGTCATCTGAGCCGCATGCTCCAGCTGGTCCGCTATGGCCTCCCAGCTTTCGCGAGCGGCCTTCGTAGAACCGGGAAAGTTTACGACAAGTGTATGACCTCGTTGCATGCAAATAGCGCGCGAGAGCATGGCGCGGCGCGTCTTGGTCATCGAGTACGCACGGATCGCCTCGGCAATACCCGGCACCTCGCGATCGCAGACGGCACGCGTCGCCTCGGGCGTCACATCGCGCATCGAAAGCCCCGTGCCGCCGCAGGTGATGACCACGTTGGCCTGGCAATCGTCGGCCGCAGCCACAATGGCAGCACCGATCTCGTCAACATCGTCATGCACCACCGTATGCGAGGCAACCGTCCAGCCCTGCGCCGCGATGAGCTCCTCGAGTGCAGCGCCTGCCTCGTCCTGGGCAAGATCGCGCGTATCCGAGCACGTCACGATTGAAATCTTCAACTCCATAGCACTCCTCCTACAGCACGGTGCCCTCGGGCAGATCGACTCGGACGACATCCACGACGTCGCCCGGCTCAAGATCGCACGGACCCTCGTTGATGCGCAACAGGCAGTTCGCACGCTGCATGGTTCCGAGCAGCGCCGAGTTCTGGCTGTGCGCCTCGGTGACCGTAAGCTCACCCGTCTGCGCATCGCGCGCAACCGTGGCGCGATCATAGAAGCGTCGGTCCTGTCGCTTCTTCACGCCGTGGGTAAGAACCGCCTGCTGCACGGGACGCGCACCCTCGGCAAAGCCGCGCATCTTGCGAATCGCCGGGCGGGCGAGCATCTCAAAGCCCACATAGGCCGCCGCGGGGTTGCCCGAAAGCCCCAGATAGGGCTTGCCGCCGAGCAGGCCAAACGTAATGGCCTTGCCGGGACGCAACGAAATGCGATCGAACAGCACCTCGCCCTCGCGCCGAACCAGCGCCGTCACGTAGTCGTAGTCGCCCGCAGAGGCGCCACCGCTCGTAATGACAAAATCGCACTCTTGCGCGGCGCGGTGCACCAGCTCGGCAATCGCCCGCTCGTCGTCGGGCGCAAAGCCGTAGAACACCGGGTCGGCCCCAGCATCGAGTGCCTCGGCCATTAACGCCGAGGAATTGGAATCGCGAATCTGCCCACGCGCCGGCAGTTGGCCGGGCGCGACCAGCTCCGTGCCCAGCGAGATAACGCCCACACGCGGGGCGGCGTGCACTCTAACGTTCGCGTAACCGGCGCTCGCCAGCAAACCGGCGCCGGCCGGGGCCACAACCTCGCCAGCGTGCATCACAACATCGCCGGCATGGGCCTCCTCGCCTGCAGCTCGAACGTTCTCCCCCACCTTAGCCGGTGCCGAGAAGCTCACGTGTGAGCCCTCGTTGCCGTCGCCGTCGAGCACCTCGACGACCTCGTATTTCACAACGGCATCCGCACCTTCGGGCACCGGTGCACCCGTCATAATACGGACGGTCTCGCCCGCGCCAATCGCGCCCTCAAACACATGGCCCGCCGCCTCGTGCCCCACGACGGAAAGCGTCACGGGCGTATCGGAGGACGCTTTGGCGAGGTCGTCGGCACGCACGGCATATCCATCCATGGCGCTGTTGGCAAACGGCGAGATATCGATATCGGCCGTGGCATCCTCAGCCAGGGGAAGACCGGCCGCCTGCCAAACCGGGATCTCGACGAGCTCGGTCCTGCGCACCTGCGAAAGGACGATTGCCTGCGCGTCCTCCAGCGGGATGAGCGTCTTAGCCATATACACCTCTTACATGCCACGGCGCGCAACAGTGGCGCCGATTCTTTATGTTTGGTTCAGTATAATCCCCCGCTGCCCGCTCAAGACATGGCCCGCAACGGCAAATACACCTGTCGGCCATGCGCCTTTCGTAACAGAACCGAAACCTGTCAATTGCCTTAAGGCACGGGGTGCCGTCTTATAATGCATGCATCGCAACAAAAAAGAGGACGTTATGGCTTTTATCGATAAACGTGAAAATACACTCGACCCGTCTGATGACACCCGTCAGGACACAGACGGCAGGTCCTTCTCTCCGACCGACTTGATCATCAGCGGTCGCAACCAGCTCACCCGCTCCGAACAGCTCTTGGCCGCCGACACGCGCCGCAATGCCCACAACATGCTCGCGAGCGCCAAGCTGCTCGCGCTCGTCGTTGTCGTCTCGCTCGCCATGGGCGTTGCCGCTTGGGCGTTTTTGGCCTCACTGGATATTGCGACCGATTATCGCGAGAGCCATGCGTGGATCTACGCCCTGCTCCCCGTCGTGGGCGTGGCCACCGCGTGGGTCTACAAGAACCACGGCCTTGCTGCCAAACGCGGCAACAATTTGGTCATCGACTCTGCCCTGGGCACACGACTCATCCATGCGCGCATGGCCATCCTCACGTTTGTGTGCTCCACGCTCACGCATCTGACGGGCGGCTCGGCTGGCCGCGAGGGCGCCGCGGTGCAGATCGGCGGTACCATCGCCAGCAATGTCTCGAGCCTTGCCCATCTCAAAAAGCACGACCACCACGACCTCATGCTCGCCGGTATCTCGTCTGCCTTTGGCGCCGTGTTCGGATCACCTCTCGCCGGGGCTTTCTTTGGTATGGAGATGTGCTTTATCGGCAAAATCGACTACACCGCGGGCCTCTACTGCCTCGTCGCCTCGTTTACCGGCTACTTTACGTCACTCGCCCTGGGAACCCAGTACGAGAGCAACGTCATCGCCAGCGTTCCCGACATGACACCCAGAACGGTTGCCATCGTCGTTATCGGAGCCATTGTCTTTGGCCTGACGGCGCGCCTCTTTGCCTGGTCGGTCCGCACGGTCAAGAACCTGTACGCGCGCTTTATCACCAACTATCTCGTCCGTGCGCTCGTCGGCGCACTCGTGGTGCTTGCGGCCTATGCGTTGCTTGACGCGTGGGAGTATGCCGGCCTTTCCACGTGGCTTTCGGGCGCCGGGTTTGCCGGCACCACCACCCTCGCCGACGCCGCCATCAAGCTCGTCGTAACGGCGCTCACCCTGGGTGCCGGCTTCCAAGGCGGCGAGGTCACGCCCCTGTTTGGCATCGGTGCGGCGCTCGGCGGATGGATTGGCTGCCTCGCTGGACTCGATCCGAGCTTTATGGCGGCCCTCGGCATGCTCGGCGTCTTCTGTGCCGGCCTCAACGTGCCCATCACCACCTGCATGATGGCTATCGACTTGTTCCACGGAACAGCCGCGGGCTTCTTTGTCATCGTCTCGTTTATTAGCTATCTCGTCGGCGGCCACCGTGGCGTGTACCCCGCGCAGCGCATCGTGTCGCCCAAGCGCCGCTCGCTTATCGTGGACGAGGGCGGAACGGTGGCAGAGGCTATCGAGCGCCACAACGACCTGATAGAGTAGACGTAAGTAATCGCCGTGCAGCCACAATCGGGGGCAATTCGACCCGAGCGCGACCGCACCGTCATGCCACACGCCGGGAGTCGCCCCATGCACGCAACTGACTTTGGTCGCACGATCATCATCGCCAATCCTGTCGCCCAGTCGGGCGCCGCGCGCGAGGTTGCCGAGCGCCTGCAACGCTTTTTGGACATGACGGCGCGCACGTCCCAGTTTGACCTAGTGCTGACCGAGTGCATGGGGCACGCCAAGGAGCTTGCCGCACAGGCTCAGGGATACCGCACCGTTATCGCCCTTGGCGGCGACGGCGTGATCCACGAGGTCGTCAATGGGCTCATGGCGCAGGAAGAGGCCATCCGTCCCGCCCTTGCCGTCCTGCCCGTGGGCTCCGGCAACGATTTTGCCCAGACGCTCGGAATCGACGATTTCTCCGGTAAGGATTTTGGCGCGCTGCTCACCTGCGAGCTGCAGCACCAGGATATCGGGCGCATTCGCTCATGGAACCCCGCAAGCGGAAGCGGCGAGGCTTCGGTTGAGTACTACGACCAGACGCTCTCGGTCGGCATCGATGCCGCCATCGGCCTGGGCACCACCGAGTTGCGCAAAAAGACCGGCCTGACGGGCGCTCCGCTCTACACCCTTTCGGGACTTGAGCAGTTTGGCCTGCGCTATCGCAACTACCCCATGACGGTCAGTTTTGACGGCGCGCCCGCCGAGCGCGTGAGGGCGATCATCATGGCGATTCAGCTGGGCCCCACGTATGGCTCGGGTTATCGCATCTGCCCCGATGCCGATCCCTGCGATGGCATACTCGACGTCTGCTACGCCTGTGGCCCCGTCCCTCGCGCGGTTGCCCTGCCTATGTTCCTTTCGGCCAAAGACGGCCACCACACCAAGCTTCCGCCGGTACGCATGCGCCGCTGCCGCCATGCCGAGCTCACCTTTGAGGGGCCCGACTACCCCATCCAGGCCGACGGCGAGCCCGTTGTCGCCTCGCGCATCGAGGTCGACGTCCTCGGCAGCGCTCTCCAAGTTTGGCACCCTACCCGCTAGCAAGGCCAGTGGAACAAACGACTACTCGTCGCTGCCCGGCTTGCGACGGTTGGCCTTTTTAATGGCGTTGAAGTGCTTGTCATTGAGCCTGCGCTGGCGAGAGCGCTGGGGCACCTTGGTCTTTACGCGTCGGCGCGGTGGACGCCCGCGACGCTCGAGCTCGGCGCGCAGCTTGCGCAGGCAGCTCGCGCGATTTTGGAACTGGCTGCGGCTCTCGCGCGCCGTCACGGTAATCCCTGTGGGCACGTGCTTCATGCGCACCGCCGAGTCCGTCGTGTTCACGCCTTGTCCGCCCGGACCCGTCGCGCGAAACACCTGAACCTCGCAATCGCGCGCCAACTCTTCGGCCGCCATCGCGGCATAGCGCGCATACTCGCGCCATCCCATCTTGTTCTCATCCATATCAACACCTCCCCTCATAAAAAATGTGACAAAGGGAAAGTCCCTTTGTCACATCGCATACCAATCGCTTGTGTTGCGCGCTTAGGCGAAGGTGATCTCGCCGGTATCGCAGTCCATATCGGCGATACGGGCTAGGCTTTCAACGCGGAAGCCGCGCTCGCGGAGCTTATCGCCACCGCCCTGGAAGCCCTTCTCCACCGCAATGCCAATGCCGGATACCTCGGCACCTGCAGCCTCGCAGATCTTGATAAGACCCTCGAGCGCGCAGCCGTTGGCCAAAAAGTCGTCGATGATCAGGACCTTATCGCCCTCGGACAGGAAGCGCTTGCCGACGATGACCGGGTACTCCTTCTGCTTGGTAAAGGAGTAGATGGTCGTGGCATACTGCTCGCCGTCGAGGTTGATGGACTGTGCCTTCTTGGCAAAGACCACCGGCACGCCGCCAAAATGCTGGGCTGCAATGCAAGCCATGCCAATGCCCGAAGCCTCGATCGTCAGGATCTTGTTGATCTCGACGCCCTCGAACAGACGGGCCCACTCGGCGCCCATGTGGTCGAACAGCTCAACGTCGCATTGGTGGTTGAGGAAGGCATCAACCTTAAGGACGTTACCGGCCTTTACGATGCCGTCATGGCGAATACGATCCTCAAGCTCCTGCATGGCGCAACCCCTTCTCGCGGCAAGGATACCGCGCGATTAATAAACGTTGTTCGATAGTCTACCACGGACCGACCCCCGCCCGCCCCACAAGCCGCATCGCACCACAAACCAGTCTTTTTGGGACGGCGCGAATCGTGGCAGACAGCCTCCCAACACGCTAATGGCGGGCGCGCATCTTCACCAAACGCACCATGGCAAGCGCAAAGCCCACAGCGGCCACAGCCATAAGCACGTAGAACACCGAGCGAAAGCCGAATAGGAATACATCCGGACGGCCTGCAACAAAACTGGTCACGGCCTCGCCCATCGCTACGCTCATCTGCCCATAGAGGGTATGCGAACCTGCCGTAATACCCAGCGCCATGCCCGCATAGCGCGCCAAGCTGCCCAAGCTACCTGCAAAGCCGAGTGCCTCGCGCGGAGCCGAGCCCATATACAGCGAGTTATTGGGGCTCTGGAAAATCGACGTGCCGCACGACATAAACGCGACGCAGCACACGATCACAGGGATGGAAGAGTACTCGTCGAGCGTGCTTACCGCAAAAAGACCGCATACGTACACGCCTAGGCCGACCGCCGTGGGACCCTCGCAGCCAACACGGTCCGAAACCGTACCCGAAAGCGGGCCGATAAAGGCATTCACCATCGGCAGCGCCAAAAAGAGCAATCCGGAAATGTCGGAACCAAATCCGTGGGCGTCCTGAAAATAGAACGGCAGGATAAACTCTGATGCGCCAATACCAACGAACACGATGAGCATGCAAGCAAGGTTGATGGTGAAGGCCGAATTTGCAAAGCAGCGACGAGCGGCCTCGATCAGGGACATGGGGCGCTCGCCGGCCTCCGGCTTAACATGCGGTAGTGTATAGAGTCCCACGATAAACGAGATGACGCCAATGGGCAGGTTGATGAGGAAGATGCTCTCCCAGGGAAAGCTTGCCACCAGCATGCCGCCGAGCACGGGGCCGCACATCATGCCGAGGGCCACGAAGGTCGCGAGAATACCCATGGCACGACCGCGCTCGCGCGCCGGAAACGACTCGGTGATGATACCCATGTTGTTAGCCATGGCCGCCGCGCAACCGACGCCCTGAACAATGCGTGCCAGGATAAGAACCTCGAGCGAGGCCGAAAGGCCGCACAGCAGCGAACCGACCGTAAAGACGATGACGCCCAGCTGAAACACATTCACCTTGCCGCGCACGTCGCCCAGACGGCCAAACGGCAACATAGCCACGCAAGTCGCAAGCAGATACACCGAGCTTACCAGCTGAATGCGATCGAGGCCCACGCCCAGCTCCTTCTGCATCACGGGCAGCGCCACGGTCACGACGGTCGAATCCAGACACACCATAAACGTCATGATGAGCACCGTAAACAGAATCGCCCATTTGTTCTTGCCATGGGTGTCGCCCTCTAGGGCAATGTGCTCGCGGCGCAGCTGCTCTGCAGTTTTCTCCATATCCATCCTTTCGAGTGGTGCAACGCAAAAACGGGGCCCCAATCGCCTGCGAACAGTCGCGATTGGGGCCCCGCCTACGGAATCGGAACTATATGTCAACAGAACCCCAAGAGGCTCCGTCGCTTCATACAAGAAGCTAGCCTAGCACTGCTCGAGCGCCTGCTCAAGGTCGGCAATCAGATCGGCCGTGTCCTCGAGGCCGCACGACAGGCGCACCATGTCGGCGGAGATGCCGCAGGCGATGAGCTCCTCATCGTTCATCTGACGATGCGTGGCATTAGCGGGATGCAGGCAGCAGGTGCGAGCATCGGCCACATGCGTGGCGATCTGGGCGAGTTTAAGGCTCTTCATAAAGGTCTCGGCCGCCGCGCGACCACCGTTAAAGCCAAAGCTCACGACGCCGCAGGTACCGTTGGGCATGTACTTCTGAGCCAGGTCATAGTACTTATCGCCCTCCAGGCCCGGATAGCTCACAAAGCGCACCTTGGGATGGCTCTGCAAGAACTTGGCAACGGCAAGGCCGTTCTCACAATGACGCGGCATACGCACATGCAGGCTCTCGAGCGAGCTGTTCAGGAAAAACGCCGCTTGCGGGTTCTGCATGGGGCCGAGGTCGCGCATGAGCTGAGCGGTTGCCTTGGTAATGAAGGCACCCTCGCGACCGAACTTCTCGGCATAGGTCACGCCGTGATAGCTCTCGTCGGGCGTGGTGAGACCCGGGAACTTGCCTGCATGGGCCATCCAGTCAAACTGGCCGTGATCGACGATCACGCCACCCAGGTAGGCCGCATGCCCATCCATGTACTTGGTGGTAGAGTGCGTGACGATGTCGGCGCCCCACTCAAAGGGACGGCACATCACGGGCGTCGGGAAGGTGTTGTCGACCATCAGCGGCACGCCGTGGTCATGCGCGGCCTTGGCAAAGCGCTCAATATCGAGCACGGCAAGGGCGGGGTTGGCAATCGTCTCGCCAAAGACGAGCTTGGTATTGGGCTCAAAGGCTGCCTCCAGCTCCTCATCGGTGCAGTCGGGGGCGACAAACGTGCAAGTCACGCCCATGCGGCCCATGGTGTGGGCGAGCAGGTTATACGTACCGCCGTAGATAGCAGAGCTCGCGACCACGTGATCGCCGGCACCGGCCACGTTAAAGATCGCGAGGAAGTTCGCGGCCATGCCCGAACTCGTGAGCATCGCAGCGGTGCCGCCCTCCATCTCGCAGATCTTGGCGGCAACCAGATCGCACGTGGGATTCTGCAGACGGCTGTAGAAGTAGCCCGACTCCTCCAGGTCAAACAGCTTGCCCATGTGCTCGGACGTGTCGTATTTCCACGTGGTGGACTGGTAGATGGGCACCTGGCGCGGCTCCGCGTCGCCCGGGTGATAGCCGCCCTGAACACATGTAGTACCGATGGTCTGCTCGCTCATATCCAACTCCCTTACTTGGGTTTTGTTTTTATTCGGTTCACGATACCGCTACCCCGCACCCCTCTCAACCCATCCCGCCGATAGGTTATGGGACAAATTAATCAGGTTTATTTGTCCCAAATCTTAAGAAAGTGTTCGATGGCGAAAAACAATGAGATATGCACTGCGGTCTCGATAAGCGAATGCGCCAGCAAGGGTACCATAGGCGGGTACACCGCAATCAAGGAGACACGGATGAAGCAGATTGATACCACTCAGCTCAACACTGCCACCTGCCAGGCTCAGGCTGCCGAATACCACGCCCGCGGCTTTAACTGCGCGCAGGCCGTCGCCTGCACGCTCGCGCCCGCCGTCGGGCTCGACCCCCAGGTCGCCTTTACCCTCACCGAGGGCTTTGGCGCCGGCATGGGCGGCATGACCGAAACCTGCGGCGCCATCTCGGGCGCCGTGGCCATCATGGGCTTTGTAATGAGCGACGGCATGGAAAACCCCAAGACCAAGGGCCAGACCTACAAGCTGTCGCGCGAAATCGCCAAGCGTTTTGGCGAGAAGAACACGACGACCGTCTGCGGCACGCTCAAGGGCGTCGGATCGGATAAGGGTCCGCTCCGCAGCTGCCCCGGTTGCATCGACGATGCCGTCGAGATCGCCTGCGATATGCTAAAGCAGCTCGCCGAGTAAACGGTAGCAACAGAAAACGACGGCCGGCACGCTTGAGATCCATCCAAAAGCACGCCGGCCGTCGCCGTTAGAACTCGGCAAATTCGGGAGCGCCGACCTCAATCTCCTCACGCCCCGCCATAAGCTCGCGCATCTTAGCGCAAAACGGCTCCTGCTCCCCCGCTTTAAACACTAAATGAATCGTCACGGCATCCGCGTAATCGGTATCCGAAACCTTGGCACCCGAATCCTGCGCCAAACGAAGCACCTGCTCGTATTGCGGATAGGCCACACGCACATCAACCGGCACGACGCTCGTCATCTCGACGATCTGCCCGGCCTCCTGAGCCGCGGCCACCGCCACCTGCGTCGCCGCGGTATATGCGCGTACCAAGCCACCAGGCCCCAACAGCGTGCCGCCAAAATAGCGCGTCACCACGCAGCAAACATTTTTGAGCTCTGCGCCGCGCAGCACCTCGAGTGTCGGCATACCGCTCGTGCGGCTCGGCTCACCGTCATCGCTCTGGCGCTCGCGTCCATCGACCAAAATCCACGCGGGAACATTGTGTCGAGCGTCGTAATGACGCTTGCGAACCATCTCGATAAAGGCATTCGCCTCATCCTCGGACTCAATATGGATCAGCTGGGCAATAAACCGACTCTTGCGGTCCACAAACTCGCCCGAAGCCTCAATATTTGATTGCAGAGTAAAATAGCTGTCCAACAAAGCCCCTCAACAAAACTAAGCGCGGCAACAAACAGCCTCAATAATACGATAACCCTAGTAAAAAGAATGGCAACGCCGATGATTCCGTCAACGAAAGCGAGAACCCGTCAGCGCGAGCAAGGTGCCTTGAAAGCCGAGGGCATTGACCTTATGGTCATGCCCGAAGGTTTGAAAGGCAGATTGCCGCGCTGACGGGTTCGCAGCGTCAACAAAGTGCCAAGTGGGCCGATAAGCCGGGTTCTGTCGTGAACGGTCATTTATCTTGTCTGCACGTTACCATGCAGCTCCACGCACGCTACCCGAACGCGGACCGGGCCGGCCCATAGCGTTCCTATTCGCGCTTGCTCCGGATGGGGCTTGCCAAGCCGCCGTGTTGCCACGACGCTGGTGGTCTCTTACACCACCGTTTCAGCTTTTCCCTTTACGCCTTGCGGCGCAGGTGGGAGTCTTCTTTTCTGCGGCGCTTTCCGTCGGATCACTCCGCCCGGCCGTTAGCCGGCATCCCGCCCTCTGGAGCCCGGACTTTCCTCACGCGTGCTGCAAGCAGCACATCGCGCGACCGTCTGGCCCACTCAGCAGTGCAAGAGTGTAGCACACCGTTGCCGCAGGCAATGGCACAACACAAGCGTTCGACACGATAAACCAAGAACCACCCATGCGCTACAATAGTTCCGTCGATGGGCAACGTCGTCAGTCGAGACGCGACCGCGCTCCGCACCCCTCCGTCTACTCGGTGCGTTCCCGCCTCCTCCCCGAGGCGGGATGTCGGCATTTTTTCATGCACCGAAAACCCAATAGCCTGTGGACAGCCCGGCAGCATTGCGCGCGGACGACATCGCGCACCTCAGCAGCAAATGCAAAAAGGGACCCGTCCATTACGGACGGATCCCTTAAAACAAGTGATCGTCAAACCGATTTACTCGGCGTCGGTCTCCTCGTCCTTCTTCTCGGAAGGCAGCGGGGTAACCTCGATCTCAACGCCCAGAGTCTCAGCAGCGGACTTCATGGACAGGGAGATACGACGACGGTCGAGGTCGATCTCCATGACCTTGACCTGAACCTTGTCGCCCACGTGGGTAACCTGAGAAGGCTGGTCGACGTGTTTGTTGGCCATCTCGGAGATGTGCACCAGGCCCTCGATGCCCTCGCCCAGGTCGACAAAAGCGCCGAACGGGACAAGCTTGGTCACAGTGCCCTCGACGATAGCGCCGACGGGGTACTTCTTGACCAGTGCGCGCCACGGATCCTCGGTGGTCTGCTTGAGACCCAGGGAGATGCGCTCGCGGTTGAGATCGACGTCGAGAACCTCGACCTCGACCTCCTGGCCGACCTTGACAACCTCGGAAGGATGGTTGACGTGGTTCCAGGAGAGCTCGGAGATGTGGATGAGGCCGTCGATACCGCCGAGGTCGACGAAGGCGCCGAAGTCGACGATGGAGGAAACGGTGCCCTGGAGACGCATGCCAGACTTGAGCTTGGACAGGATCTCGGAGCGCTCGGCCTTACGGGACTCCTCGAGCACGACGCGACGGGAGAGGACGACGTTGTTGCGGTTGCGGTCCATCTCGATGACGCGGGCCTCGATGCGGGTGCCCATGTAAGAGGTGAGGTCCTTGACGCGACGGAGGTCGACGAGGGAAGCGGGCAGGAAGCCACGCAGGCCGATGTCGAGGATCAGGCCGCCCTTGACAACCTCGATAACCTCGCCCTCGACGTTCTCGCCGGAGTTGAACTTCTCCTCGATGCGGTTCCAAGCACGCTCGTACTCGGCACGCTTCTTGGACAGGACCAGACGACCGTCCTTGTCCTCCTTCTGGAGAACGAGGGCCTCGATGGGATCACCGAGTGCAACGATGTCTGCAGGGTTAGCGTCCTTGCGGATGGACAGCTCGCGGACCGGGATAACGCCCTCGGACTTAAATCCGATGTCAACGAGCACCTCGTCATGCTCGATCTTAACGACAGTGCCGTTAACGAGATCGCCCTCATCAAAGTCGGTAATCGTACCGTCGATGAGGTTGTTCATCTCCTCCTCGTTGACATCGTCAAGAGAGAAAATGGACGAGTTCTGAATCTCACTCAAAGGTGGACCCCTTTCGAACTACGGGGCCCCGATTGCTAGGACCTACAGAAGGGTGCGACAAGCACACAACGTTTAGGAACACTCGGGAGCCGACAGATACTGATGTGACGCTTATGCAATCACGTCCGTATAGATTACGGGGAAATCACTTCGATTTCAAGCGCGAACTGCGATTTTTTACTCGTGTGGAGACTTTTTCGTAATCTTATGAACACACGTCTCCGCAACTTGACGATAACCAGCCAGGCATTCGGCTTTGGGGTAAAGTATCCGGAGCCAACGATTCTAGATCGATTTTTCGAGAAAGGTGCCCGCGTGCTCAAAGCAGTCGTTTTCGATATGGACGAAACGCTTCTTAGCATCAACCTCAACGCGTTCATCCTTCGCTATTTTAAGGATGTCTCTTCGATGCTCGCGGATATCGGGCGCCGCAGCCGCGGTGGCACGATGGCACGCCTCGGCACCATCCTGGTCGACCTCAACGCCAATCGCCGCAGCGGCACGGACAACCGCACCAATCTTGAGTTTTACCAAGAAGAGGTCGAGCGCCGATGCGGGATTTGCCTCTCGGACCCACTTATCTACGAGGCGTTTACCTACTACGACCGCGAAGTTCTTCCGTACAAGAATGACGAACTCATCAACGCCCATGCCATGCCGGGCGCACACGCCGCGCTCCAGGCCGTACAGGACGCAGGGCTGCGCTGCGCGCTCTTTACCAACCCCAGCTTTCCGCAGGGGGCCATCGAGTGCCGCATGGGTTGGGGCGACCTGGCCGACGCCCCCTTTGAGCTCGTCACGCACATGGGAAACGCCACCCGCTGCAAGCCTGATGCCACCTACTATCTAGAGCAGCTTCAGGTGATGGGGCTCGAACCGCACGAGGTCCTTATGGTGGGCAACGATCCCAAACGCGACTTCCCTAGCCCCGCCTGCGGCATTCAGACTGCCTATGTAGGCCAGGGCAAGCCCAACCGAGTCACCTGGCGCGGAACCATGGAAGGCTTCGCCCGCGACTTTAACGCCGTAGTAGAAGCCTTCTACGAACACCAAGTAGCGGAAGAATTGTCCTAACAGACTCGAGTCTTGCCGATCATGATGTTGAGGATCTCGACGTCGGTGTCCTTCATGCCCACGCGGCCTACGTAGCCCATACTGGCGATTGTCTGCTCAACGGTATCTTGGATCAGGCCCTCGCCGGCGCGGAAGCCGCGACCCTGCATGGCCATATCATGGCCCAGGATCGCCGCATCGACGGCAGCCGAAATCTTGGCGGCGCAACTTGCCTTGGCGCCATCGCACACGATGCCGCCCACGTTACCGAGCGTATTGGAGACCGTAGCACCAATCTGCTCGCGCGTGCCACCACACAGCCAGGTAATTGCGGCACCGGCACCGCACGCGGCGCAAATTGCACCGCAAAACGCCGAGAGCGCACCAATATAGCTCTTGATGTGCACGGCAATAAGGTCGGACAGTATCACGGCGCGCACCAGACGCTCGTGGTCGCAGCGCAGGTAGTCGGCATATTCCATGACGGGCAGTGCGCAGGTAATGCCCTGATTGCCCGAGCCGCACACAATGGCGACCGGCAGCGCGCAACCGTTCATGCGGGCGTCGGACCCGGCGGCCGCACGGGCACGGGCACGGCAGGCGACGTCATCGGCACGAGCACCCAGCAGCGTACGACCCACCTCGGCGCCCCAAGCGTGCGCAAGGCCCTCGGCACTGATTGCGCCATTCAGCTCAATCTGACGCTCAACGGCAGCGCGGGCGCCCTCAATGTCACCGTCCTCGATAAAGTCGATGATGGAATCAATGGACATGGGCGTATCGGCGTTATCTGCCGCACGCTCGGCCACCACGCGCTCGGCGCAGGCGGCGCACTCCCCCGCCGACTTGCCGCATACCGGAATACCATCGAGCGTATGGCACGTGACATTAGTGTGGTGATCGGTAATCTCGACGACCGCGGTATGGCCCCCGGCCGTCGCAGTCACCTTGATGTAGAGGTTGGGCACACCCTCGACAAGCGACACATCGCAGTAGCCAGCGTCGGCGAGGAGCTCGGCCACGCGAGCGCGGTCTTCATCGTTAACGCTCTCGAGCACCTCGAGCGCGCTCTTAGCGTCGCCGCCCACGGCACCCAGCACGGCCGCGGCCTCAATACCGTGCATACCGCCCGAGTTGGGCACGGTCACGCTCTTAACGTTCTTGATAATGTTGCCCGAGCAGGCAACATCCATATGATCGGGTTCGCAACCGAGCGTCTGGCTCGCCAGCGCCGCTGCATAGGCAACGGCAATGGGCTCGGTGCAGCCGAGTGCACAGACAAGCTCGCGGTTCAAAACATCGCAAAACGCGGCATCACGGATGGAATCGGTAGGCATAGGTATCTCCTGCTTGCATAACGGGCTGGACTCTCAAAAAAGTTGGCTCCTTTATTTGATAACAATGCATCAAAAACCGCAACCACGGTTCCGGCGGACGGCGTTCAAGCGCAATCTGACGGCATTCATTCATGAAAAGCTAGTCTTGTTGCCTGCTAAAGCGTTTGACCAAAAAACGCCCGAGCGTTTACGCAAAAGTCGCGCTATCATGCAGTCGAACGCGGTAAACACCTTTAGCATTTGCGCCGCACAGACCAGAGAGGAACCATCCATGAAGATCGGTATCGGTAACGACCACGCCGCCGTCGAGCTCAAGAACATCATTTCCGAGCACCTGAAGGAGCGCGGCTGCGAGGTCGTGAATTTTGGCACCGACACCTCCGAGAGCTTCGACTACCCCATCGCCGGTTACAAAGTGGGCAAGGCCGTTGCCAACGGCGACGTTGACCTGGGTATCCTGATCTGCGGCACCGGCGTCGGGATCAGCCTGGCCGCCAACAAGGTCGAGGGCGTACGCGCCGTCGTGTGCTCCGAGCCCTTCAGCGCCAAGCTCTCGCGCATGCACAACAACACCAACGTGCTCGCCTTTGGCGCCCGCGTCGTTGGCTCCGAGCTCGCCAAGATGATCGTCGACGAGTGGCTCGACGCCGAGTTTGAGGGCGGCCGTCACGAGCGTCGCGTTAACCTCCTCAACGAGATCGACCACACGCGCGGCCTTAAGATCGTCGACGAGGCCTAAAGACTTACAAAGCCATACGCTAGCGCCAGCCCCCGCCCGGAAGAAACATCCGGACGGGGGCTCTTTAGTAGTTTTCTATGCGTTTACCAAAAATCTACCGGAATAAAAGGGCGCCGCGGTTGGAATTCCGCGGCGCCCAAGCCACACGCTAACAGCTTTAAGGAGTCAAAGCTGGTTTAGCCAAAGAAGCGCTTGATCTCGATCTCGGCGTTCTCCAGGCAGTCGGAGCCGTGGATCACGTTGGCGTTGACATCGACAGCGAAGTCGCCGCGAATGGTGCCGGGCGCAGCATCAAGCGGGTTGGTAGCGCCCATAAGGGTGCGCATCTTGGAAACAGCGGAGAGACCAGAAACGACCATCTTGACGACCGGACCGCTCGTCATAAAGTCGCAGAGACCGCCAAAGAAGGGCTTGTCGGCCAGATGGGCGTAGTGCTCCTCGACGGTAGCGCGCTCGAGCGTGGTCATCTCCATGCGCTCGATGACAAGGCCGCTGCGCTCAATACGAGCAACGATCTCGCCGATCTTGCGATCGCGCACCGCGTCGGGCTTAATCATGATGAAGGTCTTCTCGATAGCCATAAGGTAGCCTTTCAAGTAGGTTCGCGCGTGCCCAAGTCCCATTCCGGCACCCGCCTGGACTGCATCGTAACAGAGTTTTAGCTGCAGTTAAACAAAAAGCTGTTTATTGAAACGCTGCAATTTATTAAAGCGCTCCATATGTGTCACTTCTGTTTCGAAGCCCGATTAGAGTACCATCCGACCGCTCATCAACCACATGGAACAGAGCGGGCGGTCGGTTGCCACCCGCGAACGTACCCCCTTCACAACCTGCCCAAAGGTCCTACAGAAGTTCTCGACAAGCCCCTCCCCCATAGCAGCAAAATAGGGGCGCCCGCATCAGCAGACGCCCGTAAAGCTAAAACGATTTATCAATAAATGGACAATACGTCTTCAGCCAAACCTCTACTTTGCCCCGTGACCCATCTCGACAACCTTGGTTAGCGATCCAAACACGCCTTCGTCGGCCACGAGCTGCGCCTCGGCACGCTGCAGCTGCACGGCAACGGCGGCAGGGGCGGTACCGCCCTCGGTCGTGCGCGCGGCGACAATCGACGGGATATCGAGCGCCTCGGTAATATCGCGCTCAAAGAGCGGGCTTGCCTCCTGGAACACCTCAAACGGCAGGTCCTCAAGATTGCAGCCGCGCTTCTCACACATCAGGACCAGGTGCCCCACCACGGCATGTGCCTCGCGGAACGGTAGACCGCGCTTTGCCAGGTAATCGGCAACATCGGTGGCGGCAAGGTGCCCCACGCCGCACTCGCGCGCCATGGCATCCTCGTTGACGGTCCAGGTCGAAATCATTCCGGCCATAACGGACAGGCACTGCATGAGCGTGTGAGCGGTATCGAGCGCGCCCTCCTTGTCCTCCTGCAAGTCCTTGTTATAAGCGAGCGGCAGGCCCTTCATGGTTACCAGCAGCTGCACCAGGTTGCCGTACACGCGACCGCTCTTACCGCGGATAAGCTCGGCAAAGTCGGGATTCTTCTTCTGCGGCATGATAGACGAGCCGGTGGAGTAGGAGTCTGAAAGCGTGATAAAGCCAAATTCGGAGCTCGACCACAGCACGATCTCCTCGGAAAGACGCGACAGGTGCATCGCCATGACGGATCCGGCGTAATGCAGATCGAGCAGGAAATCACGGTCGGAAACCGCATCGAGCGAGTTGGGAATCACGCCCGCAAAGCCAAGTTCGGCAGCCGTCATCTGGCGATCGAGCGGATAGCTCGTACCGGCAAGCGCGGCAGCACCCAGCGGGCAGTTGTCAGCGGCATCAAAGGCGGCCTTCAGGCGCGTAAAGTCGCGCGCGAACATCCAGGAATACGCCAGCAGATGATGCGAGAGCAGCACGGGCTGAGCGTGCTGCATATGCGTGTAGCCCGGAAGAATCACCTTGTCGTACTTCTTGGCCGCATCCACCAGCACATGGCGCAGCTCAAGATTGGCCTCCATGAGCTCCTTGGCCAGCGCCTTGACGCCCAGGCGCGTATCGGTCGCCACCTGGTCGTTGCGCGAACGCCCAGTATGCAAGCGCTTGCCAGCCTCGCCGATACGACGCGTCAGCTCGCTTTCGATGGACATATGAATGTCCTCGTCGTTGATATCAAAGGTGAAGTTGCCGGCATCGATATCCTGTTCGATTCCGGTCAGGCCCTCGGCAATCGCCTGCTCGTCCTCGGCGCTGATAATGCCCTGGGCCGCCAGCATCTTGGCATGTGCCTTAGATCCGGCGATATCCTGCTTATAGAGATGTTTGTCAACCGGCAACGACGCGCCAAACTCCTGCGTGACCTCGGCCACTCCCGCCTCAAAACGACCGCCCCAAAGAGCCATGGAACCGTCCCCTTTCATCAAATCCCAAAACAAGCGCCCAAAGCAAGGCACCCTGTCGCTAAAGCGATTTATCAACCGCTAGTCTTACACATTCCCCACCGTGCACGGGAACATGCAGCTAATTTGCAAAGAAGTGACGCACCTGGCACTTGGCGCCCTTCGACTCCCGCCAACCGCATTGAACATAATGGATACTCCTCGGTTATATAAAAGTGTAAAGCCCTCAAATTGATAGAAAGAGCCCCGCCGGACAACCCCGGCGGGGCTCGGACTCAGCCGCAGGCGCGGCGTCATATATTCGGGCGGAACGTAGGGGCCACCGATGTTAAGAAGTGTCAGCAAGCATAACGAAAGGTAGGGACCCCATGCGCCCGTTATGTATCACGCGGATGGGCCGCGCGGATACCAAGGAAGAGAAGCCTTAGGCCTGGGCTGCAGCAGAGCTGGGACCCTGGACCTTAGCCCACGTCTTGAGCGACAGCGTGTCGATCTCGATAAAGCCGGCGCTGGCCTTCTCGTCAAACGTAGTGTCGCGGTCGTAGGTGGCCAGACCGTAGTCATACAGGCTAAACGGGCTCTTGCGGCCGACGACATGGCAGTTGCCCTTAAAGAACTTCAGACGGACGGTGCCGGTCACGAACTTCTGGGTGTCGGCCATAAAGGCATCGAGCGCGTTTTTGAGCGGGCTGTACCACTGGCCGTTGTACACGGCGGTGGCCCAATCCTGCTCGAGCTTAATCTTGGTCTTGAGCAGGTCGCCCTCGACGCAGATGTCCTCGAGCGCCTTGTGGGCGGTGATGAGCGTCAGGGCGCCAGGAACCTCGTAGCACTCGCGACTCTTGAGGCCCACCAGACGATCCTCGACCAGGTCGAGACGGCCAAAGCCGTTGTCACCCGAAATCTTGTTGAGGGCGATGACGATCTCGGAGAGTTTCATCTTCTTGCCATCGACGGCGACGGGCTTGCCCGCCTCAAACTCAATCTCGGTGTAGGTCGGGGTGTCCGGCGTGTCCTCGGGGTTCTTGGTCATAACCCAGGCGTCGTCGAGCGGCTCGTTCCAGGGATCCTCCAGGTGACCGCACTCGATGGCGCGACCCCACAGGTTGTCGTCGATGGAATAGGGGTTGTCGTTGGCGCCCTCGGGAACCGGCACGTTGTGGGCGTGAGCATAGGCAACCTCATCGGGACGGCACTTCAGATCCCACTCGCGAACCGGGGCGATAACCTTAAGCTCGGGGTCGAGGGCCTTGACGGCAGCCTCAAAACGAACCTGGTCGTTACCCTTGCCGGTGCAGCCGTGGGCGACGTAGGTCGCGCCAAACTCGTGAGCGACCTCGACAAGCTTCTTGGCGAGCAGCGGGCGAGACAGCGCGGAGAGCAGCGGGTACTTGTTCTCGTACATGGAGTTTGCGGCGATGGCCTTAGTCAGGAACTCATCGGAGAACTCGTCGCGCAGGTCGAGCACCTGGCAATCGAGAACGCCCAGGTCAAGCGCCTTCTGCTTCTTGGCATCCAAGCCGGTCTCCTCCTGGCCCACGTTGCCGCAGACGCAAACGACATCGAGATTCTTCTCGTCCTGGAGCCACTTGACACATACGGATGTATCAAGACCACCGGAATATGCGAGAACGACTTTTTCCTTGCTCATGGCTGTTTCCTTTCGCCCTTGGTAGCTAGTTAGAACATCGGTCAGTTGCAAGTCATTTCGAGGTCAAAAAACCGTGCAATATCAGGTTAAATAGCAAAAAGCAGCACAGCATGCCCTAGAAACATGTGTTTATATCGTGCTAAAACCCAACGACCTCAAAATGACTCTGTTGGGGCATTTCACCCCATACGAACAGAGACGATTGTTATCGTCGTCGGGAAATTGCGCGCTGGCGTCGGATGGCATTATCTGCAGTGGTGATGATCTTTACGAACTGCATCTGCCTCTCCTTTCACCTATCGCCGGGCGCAATTCTAATATCGTAAACGGTACCTTTTCTTCGGTAAGCGGTTGTATTTCCGTCTCCGTTTTCGATGGTCGCTATATTACGCTAAAGTGCCCGCAGTACAAGCGACAAATTCAAATTTCTGAAAAGTTTTTTCATTACTTTGTGAATGATGATGCAAATATGCGCCAATCCTGCGAAAATACGCCCGACTATCAAGTAGAGGGTCAATCACCCGAAACATTCTGGAAACCGAAAGGCGCGTTTTATGCAGACTTACGAATCAGACGCCAACATCGGCAACATTAAGATTCTCGCTGTCGATATGGACAAGACGTTACTGACCGACGAGCGCGTGCTGCCTCAGGGCCTCGACGAGCGCCTGGACAAGCTCGCCGAGGCTGGCATCGTGTTCTGCCCCGCCAGCGGACGCCCCGCCCCCAAACTCGAGGAGATGTTTGAGGACATCAAGAGCCGCATCGCTTTTTGCCCCGATAACGGCGCGTGCGTTATCTACCGCGGCAACTATATCTATAAGAGCACTATCGACGTGGCGCTGTATCAGCAGGTGCTCGCCCGTGCCTCGGAGGACCCGCGTGCCGTTCCCGTCTTGTGCTGCTACGACGAGTTCTATGTGCTCGCCCGCGACCATCAGTACCACGACGAGATCAGCGTGTACTACAACACGATCAACTACGTCGATAGCTTTGAGGGCCTTGATATCGAGTCCAACAAGATTTCGATCTTCTTCCCCGCCTACGATGCCGAGCCAGCGTTTCGCGAGGACTACAGCCCCGAGTTCTCGGACAAGCTCTACGTCACCAACGCCGGGCGCGAGTGGATCGACTTCATGAACCTGGGCGTCGACAAGGGGTCGGGCGTCGCGCACCTGTGCGACCACCTGGGCATCGATATCGCCGACGCCGCCGCCGTGGGCGACACCTACAACGATATTCCCATGCTCGAGCGCGTCGGGCATAGCTTTATCGTGGACAATGCCGAGGAGCACATGAACGCGCATGCCAAGTGGCGCATTCCGAGCAACAACGACGGGGGCGTACTGACGCTCATCGACGCCATCCTGGCGGCTCGGTAACGTGGCTCGTCGGACCTGGCCGGGCGGCGCGGATTAGTTTTTCGTTCGGTCAGGTCCTGGGCTCGCTCGGAAAGCACATTAAGTGCTTTCCGGCTCGTGCGGAATCTACGAAAAACTAATCCGCGCCGCCCGGCCAGGTCCTAGGTTTACTTTCCTGCCGCCAAGATGGCGTCTTGAGTGTCTAGATACTTAGCTGAAATGATTTGAGCAGAGGGGAGCCCCTTGTTGGAAGGGGCTCCCCTCTGTTTTGGTTACTGTGGGACAAATTAATCAGTAGTGTTTGTCCCAAATCTTAAGTATGTGGGGGCTTGCGTCTTGGGCGAGCTTGCCTTACGGAGTGCTTCCCTATTTCGCGTCGGCCCAGGTTATGCCGGTGCTGGCTTCGGCGATCAACGGTACGCGGAGGTCTACTACGTGTTCCATGACGTCGCGGACCATGGCGGTGAGGCGCTCGACTTCGTCGACGGGGCACTCAAAGTCCAGTTCGTCGTGTACCTGCAGGATCATGTGGGCGGCAAAGCCTTCTTCTTCCAAGCGACGGCTTACGCGGGCCATGGCGATCTTGATGATGTCGGCGGCGGTGCCCTGCATGGGGTGGTTCATGGCCGTACGCTCACCAAAGCCGCGGAGCTGTGGGTTTTTGGCCTTGAGCTCGGGAATATGGCGTCTGCGGCCATACATGGTCTCGGCATAGCCCGTCTGCTTGGCTCGCGCCACCACATTGTCGAGGAACGTGCGCACGCCCGGGTAGGCCTCGTAGTAGCGATCGATCATATCGCGCGCCTCGGCCATCGAGATGTGCAGCGACTGCGACAGTCCATAGGCCTGCTGGCCGTACACGATGCCAAAGTTCACGGCCTTGGCGCGGCTACGCAGGTCGGGTGTCACCTCGGACACCGGCACGCCAAATACGCGCGCGGCCGTCTCGGCATGGAAGTCCTCGCCCTCGTTGAAGGCGCGCACCAGGTGCTCGTCACCCGAAAGATGCGCGAGCAGGCGCAGCTCGATCTGCGAGTAGTCCACCGCCAAAAAGACGCTGCCCTCGCCCGCCGAGAACGCCGTCTTGACGGTACGCCCCAGCTCCGAGCGCGTCGGAATGTTTTGCAGATTGGGGTCGCTCGAAGACAAACGCCCCGTCGCGGTGATGGTCTGGTTGTACGTGGTGTGCACACGCCCGTCACCACGGCGCAGCGGGCCCAGCGTGTCCAGATAGGTCGACTTAATCTTGGACTTCTCACGCCAGTCCAAAATCAGGCGCACGATCTCGTGGTCGCGGGCAAGGTCGCTCAGCACCTTGGCGTTGGTCGAATAGTAGCCGCGCTTGGTCTTTTTGAGGCCCTTGGTCGGAAGTCCCATAACATCAAACAGCACGTGCGAGAGTTGCATGGGGCTGCCGATGTTAAAGGTCTCGTCGCCGGCCAGGTCGCGAATGCTGCGCTCGACATCGGCAATCTGGGTCGCCAGGCCCTCGGACAGACTGTGCAGGCGGTCGGGGTCCACGAGCATGCCCGCGCGCTCCATCTTGGCAAGCACCGGCACGAGCGGCATCTCGATCCCATCGAACACGTTGGCGGCGTTCTCGCGGGCCATGCGGTCACGCAGCGGTGCAACCAGCGCCAGCGTCAAGGCCGCCGTGCGAGCGGCGGGCGCAGGAGCGTCCTCGCCAGCACCCTCTGCGCCGCGCGCCGCAGGCAGCGCCATCTGCAGATAGGTATCGGCCAGATACACCTCGTCAAACTCGGAGCGGTCGGAATCCAACAGGTAGGCGGCAACAACGGTATCGAAGATGCGCGTGGAATCGACTGCCAGCGGATCCATGAGCTCGAGCTCAGAAGAATCGATGGGCGAAAGCTCATGCAAAAGCGCCTTCATATCCGGGCTCGCCACACGGCCTTCCATAAACAGACGCGCGAGCACGCCGGCAATCACGCCGTGGGCGAAGTTGAAGCCCTCAACCTCAGCCGCCGCACCGCTGTCGCCCTCCTCGAGCGCAAACAGGCCCTTGGACGTCGCCAACCACAGCGTGCGCGTCAGCCCAAAGAGCGCGCCCTCTTCCTTGTCATCGTCCACCACGGCGGCGACCCACTCGCCGGCATCAATCACGCGGGAGACCTCAGCCGCAACGGCACCAAGCGCGCCAGCATCGCCGGCGGCTGCGCGCAAAACGGCGGGAATCTCAAACGTGCTGGCAGCTGCCCCGCCCTCGCCGCCGATCAGCGCCAAGAAACGGTTCTGCATGGCGGTGATACCAAGCGTGCCCAGCGCCGCGGAAACCTCATCGGCGGAAAACGCCGGGAAGGACGTCGCCTCAAAATCGAGCTCAACGGGTGCATCGGTGCGGATGGTCGCCACCTTACGGCTCAGCAGCGCGTCGTCGATGTGTGCGCGCAGGTTTTCTCCCATCTTGCCCTTGACCTCGTCAGCATGCGCGATGACCTCGTCAAGGCTGCCGTACTGCGCGATGAGCGCACTCGCCTTTTTGGGGCCGATGCCCGGTACGCCGGGAATGTTGTCCGACGTATCGCCCTTCAGACCGTAAAAATCGGGCACGAGCGCCGGCGTGATGCCGTGATACAGGTCGTCCACGCTCTCGGGCGTCATGATCGCCACGTCGGACAGGCCCTTGCGAGTCGAGACCACGTTGACGTGCTCGGTCACGAGCTGATACATGTCGCGGTCGCCGGTCACCAGCAGCATGTCGCAGCCGGCCTCCTCGCCCAGGCGCGCCATGGTTCCCAGGATATCGTCGCCTTCCCAGCCCTCGGACTGCAAAATGGGCACGTTGAGCGCGGCGAGCAGCTCCTTGATCATGGGGAACTGCGCGTGCAGGTCGGGGTCCATGGGCGGGCGCTGCGCCTTGTACTGCGGCAGCATCTCCATACGCACGCGCGGCTTGCCCTTGTCAAACGCCACGACAACGCCGTCGGGATTAAAGGCATCGATCATCTTGAGGAACATGTTCAGAAAACCAAAGATCGCGTTGGTGGGGCGACCGTCCGGCGCGTTCATGGTCGGCGGCACGGCGTGGAAGGCGCGATGCATGAGCGAGTTGCCGTCGATGACGGCAAAGGTACGGCGCTTTTCAGACATATTGAATACCTCGCTTTGGGCTGGGCACGGTTTGCTCACACCAGTTTACACGCTCCCCGCCCCGCGGCCACCGCACATCAGGCTTCCCTGCCGCCGCGGGCCCGCGCGTGATACGATGGCTCACGGTACATCAACCAGCACGATCGATCCGAAAGGAGCCTGCGTCATGGAGCGTCCCAGCGCATGGAAAAAGTACACGCCACAGCAGATCGAGGAGCTCGAGGAGCTTTGCCGCGGCTATAAGCAGTTTTTGAGTGAGAACAAGACCGAGCGCCTGTGCGTCAAGGCCGGTATCAAGATGGCCGAGGAGGCGGGCTACGTCAATCTGGAGACCGTGATCGCCGAGGGCCGCGCGCTCAAGGCCGGCGACAAGGTGTACGCCGCCAACCACGGCAAGGACCTCATGCTCGTCAACCTGGGCACCGCCCCGCTCGAGCAGGGCTTTAACATCCTGGGCGCCCACGTGGACTCGCCGCGCCTGGACCTCAAGCAGAACCCCGCCTTCGAGGCCGGCGACATGGCTTATCTCGACACGCACTACTATGGCGGCGTCAAGAGCTACCACTGGGTCGCTTCCCCGCTCGCACTCGTGGGCGTCATCTGCAAAAAGGACGGCACCACCGTCGACATCAACATCGGTGACAAGGCCGACGACCCGGTCTTTACCATCTCCGACCTGCTGATCCACCTCTCGAGCGAGCAGATGGCCAAGCCCGCCAAGGACGCCGTCGACGCCGAGATCCTCGACGTGATCGTGGGCGGCCGCCCCGTCAAGTTTGACGAGGACGACAAGGACGCTCCCAAGGAGCCCGTCAAGCAGATGTTCCTGGATATCCTCAAGGAGCAGTACGACGTCGAGGAGGAGGACTTCCTCTCCGCCGAGATCGAGGTCGTGCCCGCCGGCCCCGCCCGTGACATGGGCCTCGACCGCTCCATGATTCTGGGCTATGGCCACGACGACCGTGTCTGCGCCTATCCGTCCATGCTCGCCCAGATCAACGTCGCCAACGTGGAGCGCACGAGCATCACACTCATCGTCGACAAGGAGGAGATCGGTTCCGTAGGTGCCACCGGCATGACGAGCCGCTTCTTCGAGAACACCGTCGCCGAGATCATGACGCTCGCCGGCGAGAGCAGCCCGCTGGCCCTGCGCCGCGCACTCGCCCGCAGCCGCATGCTCTCCTCTGACGTGTCCGCCGGCTTTGACCCGGGCTACGCCGGCAAGTTCGAGACCAAGAACGCCGCCTTCATGGGTCGCGGCCTGTGCTTCAACAAGTACACGGGCAGCCGCGGCAAGGGTGGCTCCAACGACGCCGACGCCGAGTACGTGGCCCTCGTCCGCGACATCATGGACGAGGCGGGCGTGGACTTCCAGACTTGTGAGCTCGGCCGCGTCAACGCGGGCGGCGGCGGCACCATCGCCTACATCATGGCCAAGTATGGCATGAACGTCATCGACTCCGGCGTTGCCGTCCTGTCCATGCACGCCCTGTGGGAGGTCGCCAACAAGGCCGACATCTACGAGGCCTATCGCGGCTACAAGGCCTTCATCGAGCGCGCCTAACCAACCCTTCATCAGTTGCGGTGAAATACGGACTAGACTGGCCCATAAACGGCCAAAACAGACCGTATTCCACCGCAACTTCTTTTTTTGGCAGAGGAGAGTCCATGCTGCAGGTCATCATTTCGCCCGCCAAGCAAATGCGCGCGGCCCAAGATGCTTTTGAAGTCCAGGGCATTCCACCCTTTGCGCACGAGACGGCTCGCCTCCACCGCGCATTGCTAGATATCGAGCGGAATGAAGGCAGCGGCGGCCTGCAGGCGCTGTGGAACGTGAGTGACAAACTGCTGGGGCCTTGCCTCAACACCCTGCGTGAGTTCCGGCCCATCCTGAATAACGGCGATCTCGACAATCCCGCACTCGCCCGCCGCATCTCCCCTGCCATCATGTCCTATCACGGCATTCAGTACCAGAGCATGGCGCCCGAGGTGATGGATTCCGCGCAGCTCACATGGCTGCAAGACCATCTATGGATCCTCTCCGGCCTCTACGGGTGCGTTCGCCCCTTTCATGCCGTCGAACCGTATCGGCTGGAGATGGGCGCAAAGCTTGCCGTCGACGATACCCGAGACCTCTACGCGTTTTGGGGCGACAAGCTCGCACGGGCTATCGCCCCGGCAGGTTCAAACACCACGATCGTCAACCTCGCCAGCGTAGAGTATGCCAAAGCCGTTCTGCCCCACCTCGCGGGCGACGCCACGGCCGTCACATGCCTCTTTGGCGAGGGTATCCGCAACGGCAAGCCCATCCAACGGTCGACCGCCAGCAAAAAGGCGCGCGGCTCCATGGTGCGGTGGATGGCAGAAAACAAGCTCGAGGATGTAAGCGGGCTCACCGCGTTTGATGTTGGTTATCGTCACTTTCCCGAGCTTTCAAATAAGAACACTTTGGTCTTCCTGAACGAACAGACCTTGTAGGACCACCGCTACTTTTGAATGTGCTGCCTAGGCACGGCGTCTATTCCGCCAAGCCGTCGGCTTTGGCAACTTCGTTTGTCGAGCCATCTTGGTAGGTAATCTTAACGTGCTCTACCTCGGACACCGCAACACCCGATGGGGGCTCCAAGCGCCATTCCGTCAGCGCGATATCCATCGTCGTGGGCACATCCCCTTGATCTTTGAGCTCGACCGACAGCGTCTTAAGCGACGCATCGAAGGTCACGCGCTCGATCTCTTCACCAGGAATGGAACCGCCGCTCAGCTGCAGCTGGACAAATCCATCGCGCGGATACCAATAGTCGCCCGGCGCGGCAACGGTATTGCCACCCGCGACCTTCACCGTCATTATCGGTAGGCTATCATCAGCCTCGAACTCCCATGCAGCGCCGCCGCGACCACCAAACGTCCAGATACAAACGGCAATCACCAGCACAGCAAGCACCGCAAAACCAATCGCGACAAGGCCATGGTGCGCACGGCTTTCCTCGGCCGATACATCCCATTGCGTCTCTCGATATAGATGCTTGTCTTCCATGTTCGCCTCCCCACAGGCACGCTCGTTAGGCCAATCGTACCCATTCGAGCTATACTTGAGCCCATTACATAAACGGGGAGCTTGCAGGACAAGACGGCAGGCTGAGACTGGGCGCGCCCGCCCTGACCCGCAAACCTGATATGGGTAATGCCAACGAAGGGAGCCGTGCCAATGAGCACACAGACCGAGCCCAAGCTCGTCACGCAAATCGACTTCGCCCGCGCCGGGCAGATCACGCCGCAGATGAAGGAAGTCGCCGAGCGCGAGCATCGCGACCCCGAGTACATCCGCGAGCGCGTGGCCGACGGCCGCATCGCCATTCCCGCCAACATCGTGCACATCAAAAAGGGCATGCGCGCCTTTGGTGTCGGCGAGGGCCTGTCTACTAAGGTCAACGTCAACCTGGGCATCTCGGGCGATAAAGCCGATGCCGCCGAGGAATGGAAGAAGGTCAAGATCGCCGAGGACTTTGGCGCCGACGCCATCATGGACCTTTCCAACTCGGGCAAGACGCGCCAGTTCCGCCAGCAGCTCATCGACGAGACGCCGCTCATGGTGGGCACCGTCCCCATGTACGACGCCATCGGCTACATGGAAAAGCCGCTGGTCAAGCTTACCAAGGATGACCTGTTCGAGGTCGTGCGCGCGCACGCCGAGGACGGCGTGGACTTTATGACCATCCACTGCGGCATCAACAAGTCGGTCACCAAGACCTTTAAGGAGACCGGCCGCTTGATGAACATCGTGAGCCGCGGCGGCTCGCTGCTGTTTGGCTGGATGGAGGTCACCGGCAACGAAAACCCCTTCTACGAGTACTTTGACGAGCTGCTCGAGATCTGCCACGAGTACGACGTGACGATTTCGCTCGGCGACTCCTGCCGCCCGGGCTGCCTCTACGACTCCAACGACGCCACCGAGACCGCTGAGATGATCGAGCTGGGCAAGTTGTGCAAGCGCGCTTGGGCTGCCGGCGTCCAGGTCATGGTCGAGGGCCCGGGTCACATGGCGCTCGACGAGATTGCCGCCAACATGAAACTGCAGAAGCGTCTGTGCCACAACGCCCCGTTCTATGTGCTCGGGCCGCTGGTGACCGATATCGGCGTGGGCTACGACCACATCACCGCTGCCATCGGCGGCGCCATCTCCGCCAGCTCCGGCGCCGACTTCCTGTGCTACGTGACGCCGGCCGAGCACCTGTGCCTGCCCAACGCCCAGGACGTGCTCGATGGCCTCATGGCCACCAAGATTGCCGCGCACGCCGCCGATATCGCCAAGAAGGTGCCGCACGCCCGCGACATGGACGACAAGATGGGCCAGGCACGCCGCAAGCTCGACTGGGATGCCATGTGGAAGTGTGCTCTCGATCCGGTCACCGGTAAGAAGCGCTACGAGGAATCCCCCGCCGCCACCGAGGGCACCTGCACCATGTGCGGCAAGATGTGCGCCGTTCGCACCGTCAACAAGGTGTTCGAAGGCACGACAATCGACCTCGGCATGGAGGACTAACGCGTCATCGGAGCCGCAATCGAACACAAGGTGCTCGTCAATTGTTGACGTGTGAACATTTGCTTATATTTACGTAAAGATTGCACCGCCCGCCCGGGATCGGCATACAGCCGGCCCGGGCATCTTTATAATGCGGATTGAAGACCCATTTGAATCCGATCGAACAAGGGAGCGAACATGGATCGCAGCAAGGTACCTGCCGTCCTGTCCATCGCAGGATCCGATTCCAGCGGCGGCGCCGGCATTCAGGCCGATATCAAGACTATCACGGCGCACCGTCTGTATGCCGAGACGGCCATCACGGCCATCACCGCACAGAACACCCTGGGCGTCACCGCCGTGCAGGACATCTCCCCCGATATTGTCGCGGCGCAGATCGATGCCGTCTTTGACGATATCCGCCCCAACGCCGTCAAAATCGGCATGGTCTCCTCTGCCGAGATTATCGAGGTTATCGCCGAGCGCTTGAGCGCCTGGGATGCGCAGAATATCGTCGTCGACCCCGTCATGGTTGCCACCTCGGGCGCTCGCCTCATCGCCGAGGATGCTGCCGAGGCGCTCACCCACTGCCTGTTCCCGTTGGCGACCGTTATCACGCCCAATATTCCCGAGGCCATGGCGCTGCTCGACTACGAGGTCGATTCCGAGCGCACGCAGCAAAACGCCGCCATGCTCCTCACCCGCCGCTTTGGTTGCGCATCCCTCGTTAAGGGTGGGCATCTTGTCAACGAGGCCAACGATGTATTGGCCGAACCCGCGCCACTCGATAACGAAGGCAACCATATGGGCGATCCGCTCACCACGTGGTTCCGCCACAAGCGCATCGAGACCGGCAACACGCATGGCACCGGCTGCACGCTTTCATCCGCCATCGCCTGCGCATTGGCGCAGGGCATGGATCTTGCCGACGCCGTCAACGCCGGCAAGGCCTACCTAACGGGCGCTCTCGCCGCCGGCTTTGACATGGGCAAAGGCTCCGGCCCTGTCAACCACATGTGGCAGTACTAAATAGCCAGTAACCTGCCAAAAAAAGACAGGCTACCTTGCACCAAAAACCGTCGCAACATTCGATGAAAATCGTGCAAACGCGAAAAATCATTAAATGTTGCGACGGTTTGATTTTAGATAGCGGTCGAGCAAAGGACCAGAGCGCCTATTCGTCGGCGAGTTGAATTCCCAACAAACCCGAGAGTGCCAGCGCCTGCTCGGCATTGACCGTCAAGCCACGCAACTCATGGTAATCGCCCGAAACAACGGGCGCCGCGAATGTACAACGCGATACATCCACGCCGGAAAGCGACGTCTTAAACACATCCATACGCGTCAGGTCACAGCCATCCAGGCGTATCTGACCCAGCTTGGCACCCTGAAACGCGGCCTCGGTCAAACGCGTGTCATGCGCAGCCATGGGGCCAATGCGTCCCTCCGAAAGGTTCGCATAGCTCAAATCGCACGATGTAAACGACACGCTCGACAGACGCGCCCTGAGCAAGTTGAGCCCCGGCGCCGAGCAGTCAACGAAGTCGCAGCGGTTGAGCCAGCAGCCTTCCATGTTGCAGCGGATAAAGCGGCAACCGCGAAACACCACGTCGCGAAACGTCGAGCCGCTCCAGTCAACGCTATCGAACTCGCAAGATCGGAACACGACGCCATCGAAGGTCGCGCCGTTCGCCACGTCGCAGGCAAGATCCAAATCCTCAAAAGCGGTATTGGAGACGAGCTCATCGCCCTCGGCAAAGAGGTCGATGAGCTCGTCCATGCCCATATGGCAGCCAATCCGTTCGTTTACCCGGGCAAAACCACCACAAAGGTGCCTGCCCCCTTTGCGGTGGCTTGGGGTCGCGCTACTCACCGAGCATCTCTTGGAGCTTGGCTGCCACGGCATGTCCCAAGCTCTCGTGGCTTTCGGGCATCATATGCAGATAGTCGATATCGCCCGGCTCGGCAAACTCGGCGGCATTCAAAAAGTCGCAGCCAAACTGCTCGGCCACGTGCGCATAGTACTCGCCAAAATGTTCAGATGCCTCGACGGAACGCTCGTCAAAATCGGTCATATATACATCGGCGATCTGCGGCTTGATCTTGATAGGAGCCATCAGCAGGATGCGCGGGCAAGGCGCAGCGTCGGTCCACGGAAACGCGCGGACGGCGCGAATCAGCGCCATGGCGCCACGGGCGATATCGGAAGCTGTCACGTTAAAGACCGTCTTACAGTCGTTGGTGCCCAGCATGATCACAATGGCGTCCAGCGGCTTATGAGCCTCGAGCAGCATCGGAAGCGCGCGAATGCCGTTGAGGTTAGTGTCCAGATGGCACATGTCGTCGCGTACCGTCGTGCGGCCGTTGAGGCCTTCTTCAATTACATGCCAGCCCTCGCCTAAGTCACGTTGGACCACGCCACACCAGCGCACATCCTGCGCATAGCGCACCGCGGTACCGTCGCGCATGCCCGCCGGATCGTAACCATAGGTGTTGCTGTCACCAAAGCACAGAACGTTTTTCATCGTAAGCTCCCCACTCAATAAAAAGCCGACAGGAGCAGCCTCTCCCGTCGGCTCGGTATATCGCATCACGAGCACCGTTTACAGATACTTGCGCCAGTCGTCGTCATCCTCGTCATCCTCGGCAGCGGTCTGAGCCTGCTCGGCGGCACGGGCGGCTGCGGCGCGGGCGGCAACCTGAGCATAGGACTCCTCGTTTTGCTCGGGGAAGTTTGCCAGCACGTGCTCGAATTTGGCGAAGTCCTCGTCCCAGCGCGTAGAGGGCACGGCAAAGAAGACCTGCTTGACCTTGAAGTCGCCCGATGCGAGCTCCTTGCGGAAGAGCTCGGCCACGGCCTCTGCGTCAAAGCCGTTGTTCTCGCAGCCCCAAGCACCCAGTACGAGCTTCTCGCGGCCAAGCTCATCGCAGATAGCAAGCACAAAGCGAATGCGGTCGCGCAGGGCGTCAAGCAAGGCATCGTCGCTCACGCGGTACTCCTGGCGAGCACGCTTGGCGTTGGGTGCAGCGGCGACGATCACGTCGGCATAGGCGTGCACATGCTTGCGCTCGAAGCGCACCGCGGGCACCACCAGCGCACGGTTGCGGTACAGCTCACAGTTGATGTTGCGGCGACGGTTCTCACCGTACCATTTACGCTGCTTATCGAGGACGTTGTACAGATACGAATCGGCGCACAGCGTGGCCTCCTGGCCCAGATAACCCTGAATATATCCACCGCCCGGATTGGTAAACGAGGCAAAGGCGAGCACGGCCATGTCGCAGAACTGCGCATAGCCGCGACCGTTATCGAGGATTGCCTGCGTGGCGGAGGCATCAAGCACAGTGACCTCGGGCAGGACCGGAGCGGGCTCCTCAGCAGGCGCGGACTCAGCTTCGGCGATTTCCTCGGCAGGCTCCTCGACGGGCTCGGGCGCCGCCTCGGTCTCGGGCGCCGCCTCGACCTCGGCAGTCTCCGCGTTCTCGACGTCCTCGGCGACCTGCTCTTCGGGGGCCACAGCAGTCTGAACCTTGGCCTTCATCGCCGCGACAAAGCCGGCGGGCATGCCGTCAAACTCGCGAACACCAGCAAGCGAACGCTCGATATCCTTGGCGCAGGCCTCGGACACAGTCATCACATGGCGCTCGGCGGCCTTGGCACGGGCCTCGCGCTTGGGATTGGGCTGACCCGCTCGGTTGGACCTGCGGTTACGGTTCCTGTTGTCGACGTCTGCCATACATGGCCACCTTTCCTGTCGCTGCCGCTATCGGCTTTTCCCATCCATGATACCCCGCCGCGCACAAAAAAGACGGCCCCGAAGGACCGCCTTTCGCGTCGTTTTACCGTGTCCGGCAGGAAGCATCGCAATGCCGCGTTTTAATCGCGACGGCCGAGGATGTTCAGGATGCGTAGGAACACGTTGATAATGTCCACGAACAGATTGGACGCCATGAGCACCGCATTGGGCAGCGTAGGCGGCACCGTCGTGGCCACATAGGTGTCGTAGCCAATAAAGCCGGCAAACACCACAATCACGATCAGGTCGGTGATGGACTGCGAAACGCCCATGAACATCAGCACGATCTCGACCAGAATCGTGGCAAGCAAGATGCCAAAACCAATGCCATACACACGCTGGAAGAACTTGGGGAAGGTCACGCCCAGCGCACCAAAGACAAAGGTGATGGCGGCCGTGGCGATAAAGGCGGTGTTAATGGTAGGCAGGTCGTAGTTGGCAAGACCAAACGACGCCGTCAGGCCAAAGGTGCTCGCAAAGACCACGTAGCCCACGAGCGACAGGCCCACGGACTGTTTGCTGGCAGCAGCCGACATCATGACCATGCCAACGATGGTCAAAATAAATGAGCCAAAGACCAGCGGCAAAGCGGCGCCGCTCATCATCATGCGCGCAAATGACATGGTGCTCGTAAAGTAAGCACCGGCGCCCATGGCGCAAAAGCCCAAAAAGATCAGAGCAGACATGACAAGGTTGTACGCGCGCGGCGACATCTCCTTGGCACGGCTTGTGCCGGTCTCGATGGGGCCATTCTGATAGCCCTGGATATCGTTCATACTTTCGTCCTTTCAAAAAGCACCGCGACGGCGCCGTAGCTGACAAGTTTCCTGCCATTGTACCCGAACGCCACGCGTTCTTACCTGCGGCGCTCGCCCTCGAGCGTACGATCAAAAGCCCAGACCCACCAACGCATCACGTGCGCCTGCGAGCCGTCCGCCCGCTCACGCGTTTGGTCCTCTAGATACAACTCGGTCGCATGTCCGCCAAAACGTACCTTATAGGTTGCCGTACGAATGCCGTGAACCGTCAGGCCAAAACCGGTGGACGAGACAATCTCGTCAATCGTAAAGCAGCGACCGTCAACCCAGCAGACGGTAACCGGCACAACCTGTCCGCCCGCGAGAATGCGAGCCACGACGTCCACATACTGCTTGTGCACGCGCCGAGTTTTGCCGTCTGTCTGTCGATATTCCATGGCCCCTATTATCGAACGCATGTTTGCATGTTGTAAAGCGAACAGACTGTGGTTTTGGAGTGTCGGAGCAAACGCACGCGTCCGCATGGCGTGTTAGCAAAAAGAACGACCGCGGTCAACAGGGCTAATATTCAATTTTAGTACCAAAAAATTCACTTCTCCCATCAGAACTCCGTAAAGAAACCCGCAGGAGGTGATACGATTTATCATGTTTTTGTAACGAGTCTGCAAATATCGAGAAAGCCCATATATGGACGTAACGTTCTCAACCTTCCTCGGCCAGCTTGTGTCGAACCCAGTCCTTGCCGTCACCGTGATCCTCGCGCTCGGCGCCATCTTCGTCAACGGATGGACCGACGCGCCCAACGCCATCGCGACCTGCGTCACCACGCGCTGCATGCCCGCCCGCGCCGCCATCCTCATGAGCGCCGCATTCAACTTCTTGGGCGTGCTCATCATGACGCACTTTAACGCGAGCGTCGCCAACACCATCTCACATATCGTCGACTTTGGCGGAAACAGCACCATGGCACTCGCGTGCCTCTGTGCGGCGCTGTTCTCCATCGTCGTCTACGGTGCTACGGCATCGCGTTTTGGTATCCCCACTTCGCAAAGCCACAGCCTCATCGCCGGCCTGACCGGAGCTGCTATCGCCCTCGGTGGTGCCAACAGCGTCAACATTCACGAGTGGATGAAGGTTATCTACGGCCTGGCGCTCTCCATTGGCCTGGGCTTTGTCATGGGCTGGATCCTGTGCAAGCTCGTCTCGATTCTTTTCGCCGCCGCCAACAGGCGACGCGCCAACGTTTTCTTTAAATATGCTCAGATTGCGAGTGCCGCGGCCATGAGCTTTATGCACGGCGCGCAGGATGGACAGAAGTTCATCGGCGTGCTCTTTTTAGGTGTCGCCTTCGCCAACGGCCAGACTAGCGTCGGCGACGCCGGCATCCCCATCTGGATCATGCTGCTGTGCTCGGCCACCATGGGCATCGGCACCAGTGTGGGCGGCGAGCGCATCATCAAGTCCGTCGGCCAGAGCATGGTCAAGCTCGAAAAGTACCAGGGCTTCTCCGCCGACCTGGCGGGCGCCGCGAACCTGCTGCTTGCCACCCTTACCGGCATCCCCGTGTCCTCCACGCACATCAAGACCTGCGCCATCATGGGCGTCGGTGCCGTCAAACGCCTCTCGGCCATCAACTTCGGCGTCGTCAAGGACATGATGTTCACCTGGTTCTTCACCTTCCCCGCCTGCGGACTCATCAGCTTTGTCATGGCCAAGCTGTTCATGATGTTCCTCTAGCCACACCGAGCGTCCATCCGGACCGCAAAACTTCGCCCACCCGTCTTCGCCTCGAAAGGACCCACTCATGGCAAAGAAACCCGATTCATTCTACTTTGACAACTACGTCGCCTGCGCCGACCTTGCCGTCCAGGCCGCCGAGCTGCTTACCAAGATTTTCGAGAACTTCGATCCCGCGAAGATTCACGATATGCTCGACAAGATGCACGCGATCGAGCATGCGGCCGACAAGAAGCACCATGAGCTTGAGGACGCCCTGCTCACGGCCTTTATCACCCCGCTTGAGCGCGAGGACCTGGATCTGATGAGCTGCTCGCTCGACACCGTGCTCGACCGTATCGAGGGCGTCGTGCAGCGCGTCTACTTCACCAACATCCAGAGCATCCATCCCGACGCCATCGTCATCGCCCACAAGGTGACCGACGCCTGCCGCGCCATGAAGGACCTGATGGTCGAGCTGCCCAACTACCGCAAGTCCAAGACGCTGCGCGAGCTCGTCATCCAGATCAACACCATCGAGTCCGAGGCCGACGAGCTCTATATCAACGCCATGCGTAACCTGCACGTTAACGGCAAGGACCCGCTCGAGGTTATCGCCTGGCGTGACGTGTACGCCTTCCTGGAGTACTGCGCCGACTGCTGCGAGAATGTGGCCGATGTCGTGGATTCGATCGTCATGAAGAACAGTTAATTGGGGGTACATGTCCCACCTGTCGCGGGCCCGGCCACTAATAACCTTTTTCACTCCGGCTGCAAGCAGAGTCGTTCAAAAGGTTATTAGTGGCCGGGCCCGCTCCCTTATGCACCACCATTGGGAACTTTGGCTGATAGATTTAGCGCGATGGGGGTTTGGCTGAAGGGACCTATGGTACCCGTTCGGACACTTTGGCCCTTGATGAGCGTTTGGCTGATTGCTGCTTTGGGTATTGTTTGGGTTACTTTGGGTTTGTTTGATTTTTAATTGTTGGAGGGCTTGTATGTCTTATTTGGATCTGGCTCGGTCTCGGTATTCTTGTCGCGAGTTTGAGAATCGTTCTGTTGAGCAAGCTGTGGTGGATGCCATTGTTGAGGCTGGGCGCATTGCTCCTTCTGCTTGTAATAATCATCCAACCCGTGTGATGGTGCTGGATACGTCTGAGCTTCTGGAGAAGGCTGCTGCTTGTCAGCCTCGGTTTGCTCGTGATGGGTCTATCTTTGGAGCTCCGCTTGTCTTCCTTATTTGCAGCGTTACCGATGATGCTTGGGTACGCCCGTATGACCAGATGAATTCCAGTGAAATCGATACGTCCATCGTGTGTGATCAGATGATGATGGAGGCCACCGAGCAGGGCCTGGGAACGTGCTGGGTATGCCATTTTAAGCCTGAGGTGGCAGAGGAGCAGTTCAATCTGCCCAAGGGCGTCTATCCCTATCACATGCTCGTCTGTGGCTATCCCGCCGACCACATCGCCGATCCCGAGCATCGCGAGGCCCGCACCATTCCCCTCTCCAACTTCCTCCTCAAGTAGTTTTTAGACATACCTTAAAATCTACCTTTTACCACGCGCCCTTCGCCGAGTTCTGCCCTATCGCATGCAGAGCTCGGCGTTTTGTTTCCCAACCCTTATACAGCCACAAAAAAGGAGCCCGCAGGTGCGAGCTCCTCTTACGGACACTAGATTGTAGTTCTGGTGCTAGTCCAGGTCGTCGGCGGCAAAGTTGTCGATCGGGGCGAAGGGATCGGCCACGGGGACAACCGGATCGGCGACGGGCAGCGGCTCGGCGGCGGGAACGGTCACCGCGGGAGAAGCGGCAGAACCGACCGGCGTGGAGGCCATGAGGTCGGCCGGGAAGGAGTTCTGGGCGTCGTCCATAAAGTGCTGGATGAGCTTGAGATACTCGGCCTTGAACTCCTCGCGGGAAGCCTTCAGACGGTCGATTTCCTCGAGCTCGGCCTGCTTTTCGGTCAGAGCCTGGCGGATGACCTCGCGGGCCTTGGCGTCAGCCTCGTTGCGGATACGCTCAGCATTCTCGTTGGCATCGTTGACGATGGTCTCAGCGGTCTGCTGGGCAGCGATCAGGGCAGCGGAAATCTGGCGCTCCTGAGCGGAGAAGTCAGGGGCGGGAGCAGCCACGGGGGCGGCAGGAACGGCTTGGGCGGTGGCATCCTGAGCCTGGGCAAGCTGAGCCTGCGCATCGGCAAGCTGCTGCTCGGTAGCAGTCAGACGACCCTTAAGGTCGACGATCTTAGCGAGCATAGCGTCAACCTCGGAGGACAGTGTCTCCAAGAAGACGTCGACCTCGGCAGGATCGTAGCCACGCTTGGCCTCAGAGAAAGTCTGAGCCTGGATGTCTGCAGGGGTAATAGCCATAACAAGTCTCCTTTTTCATCGCCTCGGCGCTACACGCCCGACGTAAGTTACTAAGTCAGTTCTACACGAGTATACCTATAAGAAGCTGCAGAACCAGCCTCTGCACCAACTGCAACGCAATAATCGCAACGACCGGCGAAAAATCGATACCGCCCATCGGCGGAATGAAACGACGGAACAGGTTGAGCCACGGACCGCACACGCTATCGAGCACCGCAGCAATATCCTGAAGTAAACCACCCTGCTTCATGGGAATCCACGTCATAAAGCAGTAGACGACAATGAGCGTGGAATAGAAGTTGAACAGCGTGTTGACCAGCTGGACGATAGTGTAGATGTTGATGGGAATCTCCTCGTCTTGTCTTTACTTAAGGTAGCCGTCGGCACGAAGCTTCTTGAGATCGGAATCTTTGACCTCGCAACCGGCGGGCAGCACCATGAACACGCGGTCGCCTACCTCCTTGACCGTGGCGCCCAGACCGCAGGCAAAGCCGTAAGAGAAGTCCAAGACGCGCTTGGCAACTTCGGTGCGTACGCCCACAAAAATCAGTGCGACAGGCTGCTTGGTGCGAACGCGGCGCACCACGGTCTCCACGTCGTCATAGCTCTCGGGGCGCAGGACATAGGCCGGCAGCTGCGGCGTGGCGTTGATGATATTGCTCGCATAGGCCGAGGCATCGCTCGGTGCAGGCGCGGGTGCAGCGGCGGCACGGGCGCGGGTGTTCTCGGCGTAGCTCGACGGCGTGTCATAGGCACCAGGACGATAACCGCTCGCAACGCTGTCCTGCGAGCGCGAAGGCGGGTTATACGTCGTGGCATGGCGGGAGTCATCGCCGACCAGCTGACCGGAGCGCGTATACACGGCAACCGACTCAGCTTCACCGCGGCGCGTCTGACCAAGCAGGCCGTTGCTCGGCTCGTCTTGGGTGTAGAAGCCCTCGCCCGAAGCACCGCTGTAGCCGTTGCCCTGATAACTATCGTCATAGCCGTCATCGTAGCCGTAGTCGTCGTCCTGGCCATAACCCTGGTCGTAACCCTGCTGGCCGCCCAGGTGCATCTTATTTTTAATCTCGTCAAGGAAGCCCATGGTTGTGTCCTCTCGCGGTTTAGTGCAGGCGCCCCGATAATCAGTGCGCACTTCAGAGCCTTATTTTACTGCAAACTCCGGGCTAAATACTACCCTGCCCAGGCGAACGAGCGTAGAGCCCTCCTCAAGGGCAGGCTCAAAGTCCTCGCTCATGCCGCAGGAAAGCTCAGGCAGGTTCAAATCGGGATGCGCCGCCTCCAGCTCATCCCTCAGCTCACGAAGCCCCGCAAAGGTGCGGCGTGCCACATCCTTATTCCCCCGGGGCGCCATAGTCATAAGCCCCTGTACGCAAATTCCCTCAAGTTCCGCAAGCTCACCCGCGGCGGCGCGAATCTCATCGGGCGAAAAGCCTCCCTTCGACTCCTCACCACTCACATTGACCTCGATGAGCACACGCTGGGGGCCGGCGAGCTCGCCTGCCTCAATCTTGCGGACAGCACGGCTCGAGATCGCCTGTGCCAGATGCAGCGAACCCACCGAGTGAATCAGCTCGGCTGAGCTCAGCACCGCATTGATCTTATTGGTCTGCAGGTTGCCGATCATATCGAAGCGCACCTCGGGCAGCTCCGGATGCTCCGCCAGACCCGTGAGCTTGCGAACCAGCTCCTGCGGGCGGTTCTCGGCAAAATGGCGATACCCCGCTTGGATGGCGGCAACGGTCTCATCGACACCAACGGTCTTGGACACGGCAATGAGGCCCGCGGCGTCGTGGGGGCGGCCCGCGCGATCGAGCGCCGCATAAAAACGTTCCAGAATCTGCTCGCGGCGAGCGCGCATCAAGTCCAAATAGTTATCCATTGCTAATCGCCTCCGCTGACAGCCAAACAAGTAGTCCCATGCTAACGCAAGAGCGCGGTCCCGCATGTGCAAGGCCGCGCTCACTTAGGTATTTACAATCTTTCGACGAACGGGGTCACTTACTCCTCGTCGTCCTCGCCATCGTCCTCGTCCTCAAGATGATCGAGCAGGTAGCGAAGACCCTCGCTGACCTCGTTGGCGGGCACCTTGGCAACGTAACGCGCGTCGACGGCGGGCCTCATGATAACACCCTCGCCCGAAGGCACGCGCATGCTCTCGAGCTCATCCTCGTCCACACGGGCGATATCGCCGGCGTTCATACGCTGACCAGTCAACAGGAAGGTCAGACGGCAAGCGGCATCGATGGAAATGGAAGCGATGCGATCGAGGTAGCGCGAAACCATGATGGCGCGGCGCAGGTCGTCATAGTTGCTGTCGTCGTCCATAAAGTCGCCCGTATCCATACGGTTAAAGGTGCGGAAGAACTTCTCGTAGGCAGCGTGCACTGGCTCGTCCTCGACGGCCAGGTTGCAGATGATGGACATATCATTGGTGACGAGCGCAGAAAGCGAAGAGCCCAGCACCTGGTAGACGGCCTCAGCCTCGGCCTCAACCGTGCCGACAAGCTCCTTGGGCAGCGAGATGTCGGCCTTGATCATATGACGCGTGGCACGGCAGATCTGACGGACCTTATCGGTCATGCGCTGCAGGTTAAAGTCGACATAGATGATCGTCTGAAGCAGGCGGAAGTCGGAGGCGACCGGTGACTGCGTGGCGATCAGGTTGTAGCAGACGGCCTCCAGGTTGGCGCAGCGCGCGTCAATCGAAAGCGTGCGCTTCTTGGTCTTGGTGGCGAGCTTGCGGTCGTCGGTCACATAGGCCTTCACGGCATCGTGGAGGGCCAGATCGACGGCCTCATAGATGCTCAGCATCTCGTGACGGGCCTCGACGAGCTGACGGGAAAACAGTTTGCGCATGGTTCACTCCAATCAGTTGGGTGCGGTCATGCCGCCCGCACAGTGAATACGCACCGGACTAGGTCCGATCGGCTTGGGACTAGTCGCACCGATCAGCCAAAGCGGCCGGTGATATAGTCTTCCGTCCGCGAGTCCACCGGGCTGGTGAAGATCGCGTCGGTTTGACCATACTCGATGAGCGTGGCGGGCTCGCCGGCAACTTCTTGCAAGAAGAATGCGGTGTAGTCGCTGATACGAGCTGCCTGCTGCATTGAATGCGTGACGATGATGATCGTCATCTCGGGCGCCAGCTCGGCCATCAGATCCTCGACCTTAGAGACGGACGTGGGGTCGATGGCGGAGCAGGGCTCGTCCATCAGAAGGACATCGGGCTGCACCGCAAGCACGCGCGCGATGCACAGACGCTGCTGCTGACCGCCCGAGAGCGCCAAACCATCCTTGTTGAGCTGATTGGATACCTCTTTCCAGAGGTTGGCGCGCTTGAGCGATTCTTCCACGATGTCATCGAGGTCGCTTTTGCTAGTCACGCCCTGCAGACGAGGGCCAAAGGCGACATTCTCGTAGATGGATTTAGGAAACGGGTTGGGCTGCTGAAAGATCATGCCCACGCGACGACGGAGGTCGACCGGGTCGACGCCCTCGACATAGATATCATTGCCGTCGAGCGTCATGGTGCCCTCGACGCGCGTACCCTCGATCAGATCATTCATGCGGTTGATGCAGCGCAAAAACGTCGACTTGCCGCAGCCCGAAGGGCCAATGAAGGCGGTGATGGCGTTTTTGGCGATGTTGAGGTCAAGCCCCGTCAGCGCATGAAAGTCACCGTACCAAAAGTTGAAATCCTTGGCCGTGATGGCCGCTTGCTCCAGCGTGGGAGCGGACTGATAAACGGACATGGGACTCCTTAACTAGCGACGCTTGCGCGACAGGAAGCGCGCAAACAGGTTGAAGGCCAGAATGATCACCATCAGCAAGAGCGCGGTGCCGTAGGCTGCGTTCATGTTGATGCCATCGTTGGCAAGCAGGTACAGGTGAACCGTCATGGGGCGGCCGGAATCGAGCGGCGAAATAGGTAGATTGATGGCTTGGCCCATGGTGTAGAGCACCACCGCGGTCTCGCCAATGGCGCGGCCGATGGCGAGGACGATGCCCGTGGCAATACGGCCAAAGGCAGAAGGAAGCACAATCTTGGAGACAACCTGCCACTTGGTGGCGCCCAGGCCGTACGCGCCCCAACGGATATAGCGCGGGACGGCGCGAATGGCCTCTTCGGTGGTGCGCATGACGATGGGAAGCATCAAGAGCGCGAGCGCCAGAGCGGCCGAGACCATCGAAAGGCCCAGGCCCATGGCCTCGACAAACAAGGCGTAGCCAAACAGGCCCATAACGATGGAGGGCACCGAGGCCAAAGCGTCAGCAGCGTAGCGAATGAGCTCGACGACCTTGCCCTGCTTGGCGTACTCGGCCAGATAGACGGCTGCCAGCACAGCAATCGGCGTGCAGATAAGCATGGCGAGCGCCGTCACATAGACGGTCGAGACGATCGTGGGCCAAATTCCGCCCTCGGCGTTGACGCCCTGGGGCCAACCGAAGATAAAGTCGAGCGAGATATGCGGCAGGCCGTTAATGACCACATAGGCAATGATAGCGACAAGCACCAGCGTGGTGATGTATGCCGCGGCACGGAACACGCCAAGCATGATCTTGTTGGACAGGTCCTTGTTGATGCGGCCCTTCTTGCCATGGGAAAGGGCACGCTTGATGCGCTCGCGCGACGAGGTCGTATCGACCGTCGTGTCAACGGAATCGGACATAGCCTACCCCCTCTTCTTCTTGGAAATCAGACGGACGATGCCCACCAGCGTGGCGGAGATGATAAACAGGACCACGCCCATGCCGAACAGCGCCGAGCGGTGCAGACCCGAGGAATAGCTCATGTCGAGCGCGATCTGGCTCGTGAGCGTCGAGATGGGGCTCGCAATGCTGTCGGGAATAACCGGGGCGTTACCCACGACCATGAGCACGGCCATGGTCTCGCCGATGGCACGGCCCATACCCAGCACGATGGCATCCACGATACCCAGCTTGGCGGCAGGTAGCACGACCTTATAGATGGTCTGCCACTTAGTAGCACCCATGGCATACGATGCCTCGCGAATACCCATGGGAATGGAATTGAGGGCATCGATGGTGAGCGTGGTGATGGTAGGGACGATCATGATGGCAAGCACGAACCACGCCGTCAGCGCACCAAAACCAAGACCACCGGTCAGTTGCGCGATAAACGGACGGATGATGATCATGCCAAAGAAGCCATAGATGATAGAAGGGATGCCGGCCAACAGGTCAACGGCAGGGCTGATGAGCTTGCGCACGCGCTTGCTGGCGATCTCGACCAGATACACGGCCGTGCCCACGCCTAGGGGCACACCCATGGCGAGCGCACCGACGGTCACCAGACCCGAGCCGGCAAGCAGCGACACGATGCCGTAGTGGCCCTCAGAGGGTGCCCACGTAAAGCTAAAGAAGTCCGCCAGACCGATGTCGGTAAAGACGGGCAGCGCCGAGTACGTGGTAAAGACAAAAATCAGGATGACGGTAACAACCGCCAAGAACGCGCAGGCAAAGAAAATCCACTGCAGCGCCTTCTCCTTGATATAGGTGCTGCGCGATACGAGCGCCAGCTCGCGCTTCTTGGGCGCCTGAGCATTCTGCTCAGTCTGGGAGTTTTCCTGTGCTTCCATGCTACTCACTCCCCTTCTCGTCGTTGGTGACGGGAATAAAGCCCGCCTCGCGAATCTGCTTGTCCATCTTTTCGGACGTCACGTAGTCGATGTAATCCTGCGCCTGCTGCGAAGGCGCACCCTTCACAAAGAAGTAAAGGTCGCGCGAGATGGGATAGCCGCCACTCGCGACCGTCTTCTCGGACGCCTCAACATGATTGACCGAGACGGCCTTGACCGAGGTCTTGGCGTTGAGGCTATCGACGAAGCCCAGCGAAATGTAGCCGATAGCCCCGCGCGAACGAGATACCACGTCGCGCACCTGCCCCGTGCCCGAAAGAACGGCGGAGCGGCGATCGAACGGGGTGCCGTCCATCACGATGGTGCGGAAGGCTTCACGCGTGCCAGACGCCTCATCTCGGTTGATAACCTGAATCCTCAGGTCCTCGCCACCGACTTCTTTCCAGTTGGTGATCTTGCCGGCATAGATATCGCGGAGCTGCTCGGTCGAGAGGTTATCGACCGGGTTATCGTCGTTCACGATGACCGCGATACCGTCGTGGGCAATGACGATGGGAGTCAGGCCCAAATCCTGTTCGTCGGCATTGAGTCCACGGGAGGAGCTGGCAATATCGGCCGTGCCAGCGCTGACGGCTTCGATGCCAGCGGAAGAGCCCAAACCGGAAACGAGCACGTCGATGCCGGTCTCCTCCTTAAAGCCCTCTGCCGCAATCTCGGCGATAGGAAGGCAGGTCGTAGAGCCGGCCACGGTAATGGAAGAGGTAGAAGATCCCGAAGAACAGGCGCACAGCGTAAGCGTAAGCACAGCGGCGCTCAGGACCGATACGATCTTTCTCATAGCATCACGCCGATCGCAGCATGGCGCCCACAGGTGCCGTCCTCGTTACGGTAGGAATAAAAGCGGTCGTTCTGACGCACAGTCGAAAGCTGGGTATCCACGATATTATCCGCGTCCACACCGGCATCTACCAGCGCCTCACAAATGGCAGCGGAAAGATCGAGCATGCGAGAGGCACTCGCATCGATGCAAGAGAACTCGACGGTAAAGCGATCCATGAGTTCCTGGGATACCTCGTATTCGTCAGCCAAGATATGGGGGCCGATATAGGCGGAAACGTCGCTCGCACCGCAGCCGGCAGCATCGCAAAGCGCCTGGCACGCCTTGGCAGAAATACGTGCAATCGTGCCCTTCCAACCGGAGTGCACCACGGCAAATCCGCCGGGGGCCACCAGCACCACGGGAACGCAGTCGGCAAAGCAGAGCAGCACGGGCACGTCATGGGCCGTACAGACGATGGCATCGCAGCCCTCGGCAATCTGCTCGCGAACAGCCTCAAGATCGTCGGCGCCGTTCGAAGTCACCGTAACGATATGGTCACCATGTACCTGATTGGGCACGAGCAGATTATACTCGCACTCAGTGGCGCCCATAGCTTCAAGCGCTCGACGACGATTTTCTTGAACAGCAAAGGGGTCATCGCCTACATGCGAGCCCAGGTTGAGCGAGGAGTACGCATCTTCAGAAACGCCACCGGTGCGCTCGGTAAAGGCAAAGCGGACATCAGATGTCGCGCCCTCCACCAACGTAACTCCATCATGGTCGACACGCGAAACGTTGTCCGCACGTGCTGCCATACTAAAGCCTCCTAATAACACAAGTACCGCGGCGTCGCCGCGCAGTCCGCGTTTATACGGCTGTCATACTTCCTTAAAAGGATACCCGCAGCGGTAGGGACCAAACGTAAAGGGAACGTAAGGAGATTGGAGGCTTTCGTTTACAAACGAGAAACAAAACGGGGTGCATCCAAATGGACACACCCCGTGCAGGTCGTTGAGAAAAACGAACTAGAAGCTACCGCGCTTCAGGAAGTCGGGAAGCTCGAACTGGTCGTTGCCAAAGTTGGGCAGCTCGGTACCACCGACGTTGCGGGTCGGAGCGGCCTGAGCCGGGCTGGCAGCCGGGGCGGTGCGCTGCGGCTCAGCGGAGGCAGCGGCCTTGCTCTGAGACTGCTGAGCAGCAAAGAGCTCATCCTGACGGTTGACGTTGGAGTCGGAGAAGCCCGTAGCGATGACGGTGATACGCACCTGATCGCCCAGGGACTCGTCGACAACGGTACCGAAGATGATGTTGGCCTCGGGGTCGACGGCGTTGGCGACAACGTCGGCGGCGTCGCTGATCTCCTGGATGCCCAGGTCCTTGGAACCGGCGATGGAGAGCAGCACGCGCGTGGCGCCATCGATGGAGCTCTCGAGCAGCGGGCTGGAGATGGCCTGCTGGGCAGCATCGACGGCACGGGTGTCCCCAGAAGAGGTACCGATACCCATCATGGCGGTACCGGCCTGCTTCATGATGGTCTTAACATCGGCGAAGTCCAGGTTGATGATACCGGGGACGGTGATGAGGTCGGTGATGCCCTGGGTGCCCTGGGAAAGGACGCCATCGGCAATCGCGAAGGCCTCGAGCATGGTGGTCTTCTTCTCGGCGATGTCGAGCAGCTTATCGTTAGGGATGACGATCATGGTGTCGACGCAATCGGAGAGGGTCTTGATGCCCTCCTCGGCGCTCTTCTTGCGCTTGCGGCCCTCGAAGGTGAAGGGCTTGGTCACGACGGCGACGGTCAGCGCACCGACCTCGTTCATCGCGATATCGGCAACGATGGGAGCGGCGCCGGTACCGGTGCCACCGCCCTCGCCGCAGGTGATAAACACCATGTCGGCGCCAGCGAGCGCCTCGGCAATGTCGTCGCGGGACTCATCGGCAGCCTTACGGCCAACCTCGGGGTTGGCGCCGGCACCCAGGCCGCGGGTAAGGTCGGTGCCGATGTGCACCTTGATATCGGCATCAGAGATCGCGAGTGCCTGAGCATCGGTGTTGATGGCAACAAACTCGACGCCGCGGATGCCCTCTTCGATCATTCGATTGACCGCGTTGGTACCGCCGCCGCCGACGCCGACCACCTTAATGACGGCAAGGTAGTTGTTGATCTCTGTCTCGTGCATGTCGGTCCTCCGAACAAAGGTTATAGCCATAGCATGGGTCGACCCCTGCGCACATTAACCTTCAGGTTGAAAGTAAATGCAAAGGTAAACCGTATTATGTTTGCACATTATGAACGTATCAGTCAAATAATTGACCGTGAAAACCAAACAAACCAGATAAACGGCGTGGTATGGCCCCTCAACAAAGCATCAACCAGCGCTACGAGGTCGGAGCATTCCTAAATGTGTAGTTGCCCGGAGAGCGCACATTGATATACGTTACGCCCTCTACCTGCGAAAGCAACTTGGTGACTACGCGTTCCTTCTTGGCGATATCGTCCGAATCGCCCAGCGACACCTCAATGCCGTTATTGAGGTTTGCCGAGATGGCTTCGACCGAAGGCGTGGAAATGTCCTTGACTTGTCCCAAGAACTCGCTCGAAAAACCACGCACATAATCCAAGCCGGCCTTAACGGCCTTGGAGCTCACTGCCTGGCCGGAAACCGGAGCGACATCCGCCGAGACATCAGTCAACAACACCGCGCCATAATGCTTAGCGAGCGCCAGCGCGGCATCGATTCCGGTCAAGGTATTTGAACCCTGCCCTGTCGTGATGACGTTGCCCTGGTCGTCCACTTCGACCGACGTCGACAGTGGGGCGATCCAGGTGTCATCATCCCCGATGGCCCAGGCAAGGTCATCGGAGCTGATATAGGCAATTGCGATGACCTTGCGCTCCATCGGCGTAATGATGAGCGTATGCGGGAACTGACGCTGGACATCCACGCCCGAGACCCACGGGTTCTGCTTGAGGTCCTCGGTAATCTGGTCGGGATCGACGTTAAAAAGCGACGTTCCCTCGGGCAAATCGATCAGCTGGATAGCATCGTGCTTCGTCACATGCTCGCTGCCTTGAATCTGAATATCAGTGGCGGTAAACAATCCAGAGTTAATCACCACGATGGCAACGACGACGAGCACAGCCAAGACGGCCAGAACGCCGCCCACGATTTTGCCTTTGCCTGTAACGACAGAAGCGGCATCTGATGTTTTATTTACCATTGCCCCAAGTGAAGATAACGGGTTGAAACCTTTTTTACTCGAAGGCTTCTTGGCGGTAGCCGGCACCGATGTCAGCGAGCGCGGTTTCGATGCGCCCAGCGTGCGACCTGGACGCGCCGCTTTAGTTCCCGTCGAGGGCTTGGGAGCCGCCATGGGACGGGCAGGCTTGGCGCCCATAACAGGCTCTGACGTCATCGAGGGACGCGAGGACTTTTTTGCGGCCGGACGATTACCGAGCTGCGAGCCGACGACCGGACGACTGGTCTGTCGAGCATACCCGACAGACTTAGAGTGCGCGACGGTATTGCGTTGAGGTTTGGCAGGCGCGCCGGAACGCCCTCCGGCGCGGCGGAAGGTGGGTTTCGATGCTCTAGAAGCCGAGGAATTTAACTTCCGGTCTGAGCTCGATGCCATACGCCTCCCTCACCTTTCCGTGCACATGTCTAATAACCGCGGCAACGTCATCGGCCGAGGCAGTTCCGTTATTAACGATAAAATTAGCGTGAACGGGCGAAACTTCCGCGCCGCCAATCGAAAAACCCTTTAATCCACAATCCTCGATAAGCTTGCCCACACTCGCATCGGGCGGGTTACGAAAGACCGACCCGCAGGATGCGCGACCCATGGGCTGCGTACGCTTGCGCCTTGTAAGGTACCGCTCCATGCGCTCGCGAATGTCGGCCTTGGGCGCCGGTTTAAGCTTGAACACGCACTCGAGGATGATCTCATTGCGGGGAAGGCTACATTCGCGGTAGTCCCAAGTGATCTCGGACCCCGCATAATGCTTGATACCGGATGCCGGGTCAAACGTTACGACATCCTCAACCAGCGAGCCAATCCACTCGGTCCGTGTGCCGGCATTCATGGATATCGCACCGCCGACCGAACCAGGAATGCCAACGGCAAACTCAAGGCCCGAGAGGCTACGCGACAGGGCATCGTTGACCAGGCGCGCAAACATCACGCCCGCACCGACCGTCAGCGTACAACCGTCATCGGCAACAACCGTGCGCTGAAACTCACGTCCGAGCGAAATGACGGCACCGCGATAACCGCCATCGGCAACCAGCAGATTGGAGCCCTTGCCGATGATGACCCACGGCACCTGCTCGCGATCGAGCACCGCCACGGCGCGGCGGAGGGCATGATAGCTATGGCACGTCACAAAGAGGTCGGCCTTGCCGCCGATACGATAGCTCGTATGACGCGCAAGGCGCTCGTCCTCGATCACATCCGTGTCGATCATGCCCGAGAGCGCCATGACGGCGTTAAACAGACCCATTAGACTTAAGCGTCTTTCTTGGCAGTCAGATACTCAATGAACTCGGGACCGACGGTCGTAACGTCGCCGGCACCCATGGTGAGCAGCAGGTCGCCCTCGCCCACCATCTGCTCGAGCTCCTGATTGAGCTCAAGACGGCTGGAGCAGTACACGACCTCCTTGCCAGGATGCTTGGCGCGCACGGTATCGGCGAGCATCTTAGAGGTGACACCCGGAATGGGCATCTCGCCAGCCGAGAACACATCAATCAGCAGCAGTTTATCGGCATTGGCAAATGCATCGGCAAAGTCGTCGCACAGGGCCTGCAGGCGCGAATAGCGGTGCGGCTGGAACACGACGTCGACGTGCTTGTAACCCAGCGACGAAGCGGCAGCAAGCGTCGCCTTGATCTCGGTGGGGTGATGGCCGTAATCATCGACCACGGTGATGCCATCGATATCGCCCACGTGGGTAAAGCGACGGCGGACGCCCTCAAAGCTCGAGAGCGCCTTGGCGGCGGCGTCGATGTCAAGGCCCAGGACATGGGCGACGGTGAGCACCGCCGTGGCGTTGAGCATGTTGTGGCGACCGGGATTGCTCTTGATCTCCACAGCGCGCTCAGTGCCGTCCTCAAAGCGAACGATAAAGTCACTCTGGATGCCCTTGACATCCGGGTGCATGCAGACGATGTCGTTGCTCTCGGCAAAGCCGTAGGAAAGCACGTGGCGGCCCGTCGACTTGGCGAGCTCGACCAGATGCGGGTCCTCACCGCAGACGATGACGGTGCCGTCCTCGCCCACCAGGCTCATGAATTTGGCGAAAGTTGCCTCGATCTCCTCGATACCCGAGTAGTGATCGAGGTGGTCGGCCTCGACGTTGGTCACAATGACTACGTTGGGGTTCAGGAACAGGAAGGAGCTGTCGGACTCGTCGGCCTCGGCGACAAAGTAGTCGCCCGAGCCGTTCTTGCCGTTCGTGTCATAGCCCTCGACGATGCCACCGATCAGGAAGCTCGGATCCAGACCCATGCGGTCGAGCATGGTGGCACACATCGAAGACGTGGTGGTCTTGCCATGCGTGCCGGCAACAGCGACGGTGGTGTAGCCGTGGCCCAAAGCAGAGAGCATCTTGGCACGGGGCCACACGGGAATACCAAGCTCGCGAGCGCGCACGAGTTCAGGGTTGGACTCCGGAATAGCGGTGGAGACAACAACCACGTCGGGCTTGACCTCGTCGATCGTGGCGGCCTCATGGCCCACATGCACCTTCACACCAGCGCGGGTAAGCTGGCGGATATAACGTGACGTCTTAAGGTCGGAGCCGGTAACGGCATAACCGCGCTCGTGCAGAACGAGGGCGATGCCGCTCATGCCGGCGCCGCCGATACCGATAAAGTGGGCGCTCTTAAACTCGGGCGCGGAGGTTGCAGTCTGGGAATCAGCCATGTGCTCGTGTACTCCTTGCGTAAACACTGCCTGTAACCCGTTAACTGTACCGCACCTACCGCATCAGCGCGAGGGCGACCGAAGATATCCCGTCTAACTAACGCAAACCCTCTACCGCATCCGCCAGAAGAGCGGCGGCTCTATCCTGAGCCAGACCACGCGCCGCCTGACGCATGGCGTCGCGCGCCGCCGCGTCATCGACCAGGTGCAGCAGCTCATCGGCAAAGGCAGAACCGTCGATATCGGCATCGGCGCAGAGCACGCCGGCCCCGGCGTCGACCAGATAACGAGCATTGGTGGTTTGGTGGTCGGCCGTCGCATGCGGATACGGCACGAGCACCGAGGGCACGGCGAGCGCAGCGATCTCGGCCACGCTCGATGCGCCCGAACGCGAGAGCGCCAAATCGGCAGCAGCCAGCATATCGCCCATGTTGTCGATGTAAGGCTGAACGCGGTAACGCTTCGCTTCCTCGGGCGTCAGCGCCAAAGCGCGCTCGGTCTCCTCAAAGCCGTCGGCACCCGTCGAATGCAACACATAGAGGTTCTTGCGCGAAAGCAGCTCGTTTTTGAGCGAAACCACGCGCTCGTTGAGGTGCTGGGCGCCAAGTGAACCGCCAAAGACGAGCAACAGCGTAGCGTCCTCGGGAACGCTAAGTGCCTTGCGGCCGCGAGCGCGATCGCCCTCGATTACCGAGCGACGTACGGGGTTGCCGGTCATGAGCACATGGTCAGGGTCACCTTCGCGCTCAAAGACCGAGCGCGCTGCCGGCACCGAGATGCACACGCGGGCGGCATGGGAGCTCATCATCTTGTTGGCCAGGCCCGGAACAGAGTTCTGCTCATGCAGCAGATACGGAACGCCCGCGCCCTTGCACCACCCCAGCAGCGGAACCTCGACATATGCACCAAAACCGATGGCGGCATCGGGCTTGCCGACCTTTGAGAAATGACTGGCGAGCGCACGCTTGGCCTTGTTGACACGCCACAGCGAGGTCAACGCCGTCCAAGGACGGGAGCGGTCGAAGCCCGTGACCGTAATGGGCACAAAATCAAACCCAGCCTCGGGGACCAGACGACCCTCGAGCTTGCGCGACTGGCCCACGAACACAACGTGGTGGCCACGGTCACGCAGCTCTTCGGCCAAGGCAAGCGCGGGGTTGATGTGCCCTGCCGTGCCGCCGGCTGCAATAGCAACGGTCATCTTATCGGTCATGGTAGTCCCTTCGTACACGCGGTCCCTGGTCGTCGGTGCGCAGACGCGCCGACGGGTCCGAGTTCAAATCGATTCGATTATATCCGCCGCCCGCGTTGCGAGAGCTGGGGCGCTGCGGACGACCTTGCGGAGCCGTTCGCGGGCGTGGACGAGCTGCCGGCTCGGATGCAGAACCATCCAGAACGGTAAAGCCACTACGCGAAGGTCGTTCACCGCGCACATGGGGCACGCCGGCGGTACTCTCATCCATAACGGCAAAGCTCTCACGGCGGCGGTCATACTCATCGCGGCGGGCGCTCTCGTATGAAACGCGCAGGATCAACCCGGCAAGCATAAGCGACACAATAATCGACGAACCGCCGTAGCTAATAAACGGCAACGGTTTGCCCGTCATGGGAAACACGTTGAGGATGCCCAGCGCGTTAATCAAAAACTGTACCGCGAGAATGACCGCGGAGCCAGACGCCATAAGCGCGCCCCGACGATCGGTCGCCTGCTCGGCAATGCGAAACGCCGAGTAGATCAGCATCGCAAACACCAAGAAGAACAGCACGGTTCCGACAAAACCGACTTCCTCGCCAATGATGGCCAGGATGTAGTCATTGTGCGCCTCGGGCAGATACGAGTACTTCATGGTTGAGTTGCCGATGCCGCGGCCGAACAGACCGCCCGAGGCAAAGGCCATGATGGCAAGCGTGGCCTGATAGCCGTCACCATACTCGTCGGCCCAAGGGTTCAAGGCAACCTGAATACGCACCATACGGTACGGCTCTGCGACAAGCGCAATCACGATCACGAGAATGCCGAAGATTAGCACGCCGATGATAAATCTGGGGTCGAGACCCGCAAACAACGCCATGCACATGAGGGTCAACAGGATGATCAGGACAGTACCGAAATCGGGCTGGATAAAGATCAGAAAGAGCGAAATGCCCAGGTAGATGCCCATCTTGCGAAGGAATTCGTTGATGTTGCCACCGGGCGAAAAGAAGCGATCAAGCATGATGGCCGAATACGCGATGGCAAATGGCTTTAAAAACTCGGAAGGCTGGAACTGGATGCCGGCGATGTTGAGCCAGCGCGTGGCGCCACGGCTGCCGCTACCCACCAAGAACACCAGAAGCAGTAGTCCTATCATGCCGATAAGGAAGATCCTGAGCACGTCTTCCCCAAACCAACTGTCCGGCAAGATGCGCACGATGGCAACCATAGCCAGCACGCCAACTCCGGCAAACGAGGCCTGTCGAAACAGAAAAAACGTCGCCGAGCCATTCTCGTGCAGCGCCTCGACCGAAGACGCCGAGTACACCATCAGCAGGCCAAAGCACACCAAGGTAAACAGGCAGGCCATGAATATCAGACGGGGGCGCATGATACGGGCGGGAACGCCGGCAATATAGCGTTCGCTAAACGTCTGCCCGCCGCGACCGGAACGCGGTGTGCTGCGCCGCGAGGAAGCACGGTCCGAGTCGGGCCTCCTCATACCTTGTCGGGGGCTCTCCTCTCTCACCGGCAACCCCTATTCCATTTGCGATTTCGCCGCAGCGGCAAGCTGCGCCACATAGTCCTTAAACACGCGGCCGCGCTCCTCATAGCCCGAGAACTCATCGAACGAAGAGCAGGCAGGAGAAAGTAAGATCACGTCGCCACGGCTCGACAGCGAACGGGCGACGTCCACGGCGTCGCGTAGGTCATCCGCCTGGGCGATATCCACATCGCCATCGACATCGGCCTCGTCCATAGCGGCGGTGAAGCGCTCGCGTGCATCGCCAAAGCAGACGACCGAGCGTACGTTATCCATAACGACGCGCGCGAAGTCCGTGAGCGGCGTGCCCTTATCGTGGCCGCCGAGCAGCAAGATCACATCGTCATCGGGAAATGCCGTCAGCGCCTTCTCGACCGCATCGGTGTTGGTCGCCTTGGAATCGTTGACGTAGCGCACGCCGTCAATCTCGCCACACGGCTCCACGCGGTGCTCGAGCGGCTGGAACGAGGCCAGACCGCGGCAGACGCCATCGACATCGGCACCGACTGCCAGGGCAGCCGTGGCAGCGCACAGGGCATTGATAACATTGTGATGGCCCGAGATCTTGAGCTCGGATGCAGCGATGAGCGGGGTCTCGACGCCCTTCAGGCGCACGACCATCTTGCCGTCGCGCACAAAGGCGGCATCCTCGCCCTCGGGCTCGTCAAAAGCGACTCTGCAGATGCGACGACCCGGCGTGTAGATGTACTCATCGAACTCGTGAATGCCGGCGTCTTCGACGTCGACAACCGCCAGATCGTCATCGACCATATTGTCAAACAGTTTGACCTTGGCAAGCGCGTAGTTCTTATGGCTCTTATGCCAGCCCAAGTGGTCGGGAGTGATGTTGAGCAGCACCGCCACGCGGGGGTGGAGCTCGGTGGTCGTAGCAATCTGATAGCTCGAGAGCTCAGCCACAAACCACTCGTTGCGGGCTCGGCCGTCAATCTCGTTGACCGGCGGCTCGCCGATGTTGCCGACAGCTACGCTGGCCTCGCCGGCAGCCTTGAGCAGATAATCAGTCAGCGACGTGGTGGTCGTCTTGCCGTTGGTGCCCGTGATGGCAATCCAGTTATCGGGCGACAGGCGATAGGCAAACTCGGGCTCACCCATAATCTGGGCGGCATGCTCGCGCCCGGCCTTAAAGAAGCCCGAGAACTCCGAGATGCCCGGGCACGTCACGCATACGTCATAGGCGCCTTCGACCTGTTCGGTGCCATAGACAAACGACGCACCAGCAGCCTCGAGCGCTCGCGTGGCGTCATTGGGCTCAGAGGTGCCGCCGCCATACACGGTAACGGCACTTACGCGCTCGGGATGTGCCAGCGCCCAGCGGGCGACATCGAGACCGGATTTGCCCTGACCCAAAACGAGCAGGCTAAAGACATCAGCAAGAGGCATGAAAGACCACTATCCCAACTGGAAGAACAAAGCAAGGCCAACGGCACCAAAGGCCGCAGCGATAATCCAAAAACGGATGACGACCTTGGTCTCGGCCCAACCCTTCTTTTCGAAATGATGATGGATGGGCGCCATAAGGAAGACGCGCTTGTGCGTAAAGTGGAAGTAGACAACCTGAATCATGACCGACAGGGTCTCAACGATAAACAGGCCGCCGATGATAAGGGAGACGACCTCGGTGTTGGTCATGATGGACGTGCAGGCAAACGCGGCGCCCAGGGCAAGCGAGCCGGTATCGCCCATAAAGATGCTCGCCGGATAGCAGTTGAACCACAGAAAGCCCAAGCAGGCACCGGCACACGCGGTGCAGAAGATGGACAGGTTCACGTCTCCGTGCAAAAACGCCATGGCAGCCATGGCGAGCATGGCGATCATGGAGGTGCCACCAGCAAGACCGTCAAGGCCATCGGTCAGGTTCACGGCATTAGAAAGACCGGCGATCATCAGCCAGCAAAAGACAATGTAGAGCCACGGGAACGAAAGGCCGCAGATGGTGGTCGAAAGCACGCCAAGGTCGATCGTCAGGCCGCCGGGAAAACGAATCTCGGGGGCGACGCCGCACCAGTTGACGGCAAGCACCGTAAAGGTGACACAGATAATGGTTAGGCCGATCATCTTGGCATGAGGCGTCAGACCGAGCGAGCGCCCATGCGTAACGGAGGTCAGGTCGTCGATCAGACCCAGCACGCCGGTCGCCAGCGTGGCGAGCAGCACGAGCACGAGCTCGGTGGTGAGCTTGCCCATCAGCAGGCAGGTCAGCGAGATCGCGATGAGGATGACAACGCCACCCATGGTGGGCGTTCCCTGCTTAACCAAATGACGCTTGGGGCCGTCGGCACGAACCTGCTGGCCGATACCCTCGACCTTGAGCAGCTTGATCCACCACGGCATGAGCAGCAGCGCAATGGCGGCGGCGATGCCAAGCCCCAAAAAAGCCTGATACGTTGGATACGAGGGATTGCCGAACATGGGCTAGCACACACCTTCCACAAAGCGGTCGAGCTCAACAAAGCGGGAACCCTTGACCAGTACAACATCATGTTTTTCAAGCGCGCCGCCCATGCGGTCGAGCACCTGCTGATAATCGGAGAACACCTGGATGCGGTCCTCGTCCATGCCCATCATGCGCGCGGCATCGGCCATAAGCTGGGCCAGCTCACCACCCACGCACGCCAGCATGTCGAGCTTCTTGGCGGCGGCATAGGCGCCCACGAGCTCATGCATGCGAGGAGCCTCATCGCCCATCTCGCCCATCTCGCCCAGGATCGCCATGCGAGACCCCGTGCACGAAAGCGAGCACAGCAGATCGAGACCGGCTGCCATCGATTCGGCGCTGGCGTTATAGGAGTCATCGATGATGCGTGCACCGCTCTTGGCGCGCTTGATCTCCTGGCGGTGACCGGTGATTGTGAGGCCCCTAAAGGCAGCATCGATCTGCTCGGGCGTCACGCCCAGGCGATAGGCAACCGCGGCGGCCTTAACGGCATTTGGAACGGACTGCACGCCGGGGATAGCAAGCATGGTATCGATTGTCTCGCCCTGACCAAAATCGAGCGTAAAGACCGGACGGCCCTCGTCATCAACACGAACTTCGCGGGCGCGGACCTCATCATCGTCCGAGACGCCGGCCAGCATCACATCGATACCAGCAGGCTGGGCGAACGTATCGCGAATGAACGGCGTAAAGTCGTCCTCACCGCCCAAAACCAGCAGCGGCAAGAAGTCGCCGGCGGCGCACATACCCTGGACAATCTCGGCCTTAGCGCGGGCGATGTTCTCGCGGCTGCCCAAAATGCCGATGTGAGAGGTGCCGATCTTGCTCACGATGGCAAGGTTGGGATTGGCGGACTGGGACAGGCGCTCGATCTCGTGGAAATGGTTCATGCCCATCTCGAGCACCAGGACCTCGGTACCGGCCGGGGCGGAAAGCACCGTGAGCGGCATGCCGATCAGGTTATTGAAATTGCCCTTGGTGGCCCAGACACGATAGCGCTTGGCGAGTACAGCGGCGAGCACGTCCTTGGTCGTCGTCTTGCCGATGGAACCGGTAATGCCAACGACCAGGCAGCCAAGCTCCAGGCGATACGCGTGCGCCAAACGAAGCAGAAACTCCTCGGGATCATCGGTCAGCAGGATGGCGCATCCCTTGTCCTGCGCCAGCGAGACCAACTCGGCATCGGGCTCACGCGTCATCACGACGGCGCCGGCACCCGACTGGACGGCACGGGAAGCAAAATCATTGCCGTCGACGTTTTCACCGGGAAAGGCGACGAAAATCGTCCCTTCCTCGACCTGGCGCGAGTCGATAACGCACCCGCGGCATACCCGATCGACTTCTCCCGTCACGGTTCGGGCCCCTGTTGCGGCCGCGAGGTTGTTGACGGCGATCTCTATCATTGCAGCTCCCCTGTAAACCTAATAATGCTATCGGCGTATTGTATCCCAGCGCCGCGCATGCGTGGTGCAGGGCATGTGAACACCCCTCATATGGGACAACAAACCACGCCCCAAAGATTGTAACCCCCTACTTCGTGCGCGGGATGCCCAGCACGTCGAGCGCGTTGGCCATAATGGACTGGAACGGCACCGCAGCGGCATCTGAGCCGCTCGGCGTTCCGTCGAGCGTGATATAGCACAGCACCTTGGGTGATTGTGCCGGCGCAAAGCCCATAAAGGACGACATGTAGTTCTCCTTGAGGTAGCCGCCGTTCTCGTCGGCACGTTCGGCCGTGCCGGTCTTGCCCGCCACGTCATAGCCGTCAACTGCGCCGCCAACGCCCGTGCCTTCAGACACGACCGTCTGCATGCACGATGTCACCTGGGATGCTGCATCCTCAGAAATCGCACGCTCGCCTTCGCCCCAGTCCTTCTCGTCGCCTTTGCTGGACTTATAGAAGTGCGGGGTCATCATCACGCCGCCGTTAGCGATGCCGCCCACGGCACGTGCGATCTCAATCGGCGAGACAGACAGCGCCTGTCCAAAGCTCATTGAGCCCAGCGTGGCGCCGTCATACTGGTCACGCTCCTTGACGATGCCCAGGCTCTCGCCCGGAAAATCTACACCAGAGCTGTGACCGATGCCCCACTTGTCCACATAGGCGGCAAAGTCGTCGGCACCGATCTTGCGCCCCACCAGGACAAAGCCCACGTTGGACGAACGGCGCATCATCTCGCGCACATCCATGGTCATGGCATAGTCGCGCTTGTCGGCATCGGTGACGGTATCGTCGCCCACCTTGATGCTCGCCGGCACCTCAAACGACGTACTCGATCGCACGACGCCCAAGTCGAAGCCGGCGCCCGCCACGAGTGTCTTAAAGACCGAGCCGGGCTCGTAGGCGTCGGTAACCAGGCGCAGGTTCATATCCTCGGTCTTGGCGTTTTCCAAATCGGTCTGGTCGTAGGTCGGATACGAGCAGGCTGCCAAGATCTCTCCTGTCGTAGGATCGGTGACCAGCGCCGAGCCGTTCTTGGCCTTAGTCTTCTCAACTGCCTCTGCCAGGGCATCCTCGGCCGCACGCTGGATATTGACGTCGAGCGTCGTCACGATATCAACGCCGTCGACCGCAGCCACCTTTTTATAGGCACCGCCCGCGATATAGCTGCCGTCCCTCGCGCGCTCGCGTACGAGAGAACCGTTCGTGCCGGTCAGAAGCTTGTTGTATTGCTTTTCGAGACCAGTCAAGCCGTCGTTGTCTACATTCACTACACCCAGCACCTGCGGTGCCAGATTGCCGTATGGATATACGCGCTTCATGGCCTGCTCAAAAAGCACGCCGGGCAGGCTCTTCTTCTCCAGCGCCACAGCATCGTCTTCGTCCACCTGGCGCTTGATATACACCCAGGTTCCATCGGACTCGACGAGCTTGCGGCAGGTCTTTTTATCGATTCCAGTTGCCTTGACCAGCGCCGACACCGTCTTGTCAACGTCCTCGACAAGCTGCGGGTTCACGGCGATGTTGCGACATTCGACCGACGACGCCAGCACGTTACCGTTGCGGTCGTAGATGGTGCCGCGTTTGGCATAGAGGGTCTGCGTAAGCAGGCGACGCGCATCGGTACGCTCGCGCAGTTTATCGGCTTCGACAATTTGATAGTCGGCAAGGCGAAAGACGCCCAAGCCCAAGCCAAGCCCGATGAATCCCATGACGGCTTTGCGGCGAGGCAGCGGCGTGCCCGTGAGCCATTCGGTCGACGAACTCTTGCGCGACCTGGTGTTATGCACTTGAGGGCCACCCGAGCCGCGAAGTCGCGACGCCGGGTCGTTGCCACGGGACCGCCCGGCGTTGTAAGATTGCCGACCCGTTCCTTGATAACCAGAACGTCCCCGCGACGAGGGACGTCCAGAACCGCGGCCCCCATCGGAACCGCGGCGATAGTCATTTGTCATACTCAGCTACCGTCTTGCTACTGAGCGGTCGCGGTCGCGTTGGCGCCCGCGGCTGCATCCTGCGAAAAGTCAAGTGTAACGCTCTCGCTGGGCTCCACCATGCCATAAGCGCCCGCAAGGTCGCGAATGCGCGTGTCGGCGCCATAGACCGAATGCATGACCTCCAGGTCGGAGCTCTCATCGGTCGCCTTTTCGAGCGTGTTGGTAAGCTCGGCGTTGCTGTTGAGCACCTGGGCCGTAACGCCGGCGAGCGCCACGCGGGCGACGCCGATCGTCATGAAGATAGCCGCAATGATGCAAAACGTTTTAAGAACGCTCATGAAAACCGGGCTTACCGCCTGGTTTGCCTGACGGCCCGCGCCCGTGTAGACATCAAAGCGCGGCGTGCGCTGCTCACGGGGAGCAACGGGGGCCTGCGGCGTCTCACGATAGGCGGGCATGGCGTTCATATCATAGGCGAGTGCTGCGTTTGAAGTGTTGTAGCCCATGATATGCCGCCTCCCATCCCGAGTACGTTGGTAGTGTGTTTAAGCTTCGTTTATGGTGCGAGCGGGAGGTCCAATATCGCGCGGTCGCGCCTACAGACGCTGCGCCACGCGGATTTTGGCTGATCTCGCCCGAGGGTTGCGCTCAACCTCATCAGGCTGGGCAACCAGGGGTTTGCGGGTGATGACCTTGAGTATCGGCACGTTGCCGCACACGCACACCGGAATCTCCGGCGGACACGTGCACCCCTGGCTCATCTCCTTAAAGTGGTTCTTTACGATACGGTCCTCGAGCGAGTGATACGAAATGACGCAGATACGTCCGCCCGGGTTGAGCCACCTGGTGGCGGCATCAAGCCCTCGTTCGAGCACATCGAGCTCGTGATTGACCTCGATGCGAATGGCCTGGAAACTTTTCTTGGCCGGGTGTCCACCATGCCGACGAGCGGCAGCCGGGATACCCGCCTTGATGATCTCGACAAATTGGCCGGTGGTTTCGATCGGTTCTTGCTCGCGGCGGCGCACGATCTCGCGCGCGATCTGCGAGGCGAACTTCTCTTCGCCGTAGACGCGTAGAATCCGGGCGAGGTCGTGTTCGTTATAGGTGTTGATGACCTCAGCTGCGTTTAAGGTGTTATTGCCCGGATCCATCCGCATGTCCAATGGGGCGTCCTCGTTATACGAAAAGCCCCTGCCAGGGATATCGAGTTGCGGTGACGAAACGCCCAAATCGAACAGGAAGCCATCGACCCCGGGCACCTCGGCCGAGCAAAGCAGCTCGTCCAAGTCGCCGAAGTTGCCCTTCAGCAGCTGGTGCGGAACGCCGGGAACCTCGCGGTCCAGACGGGCGCCAGCGGCCTCGAGGGCCATGTCGTCCTGATCGACGCCGAGCAAAAGGCCCGTCTCCCCCACCTGTGCGGCCATCTTTACCGAATGGCCGGCACCGCCAAGGGTGCAATCGCAGACAACGGAGCCGCTCTTTAGCTGCAGCGACTCAAGCACTTCGCCGAGCATGACAGGTTCATGCCGATATTCTTGTGTCAAGATCCCACGCTCCATCCGTTACCCGTGCCTTGCCCTTACGAGAAGAAGAGGTCCAGCAGGGCCTCATCGTCATCGTCCTCATCGGCCGCGGCGCGATCCCAAACCTCAAGGTGGTCGTAGTTGCCCACAACCGTGACCTCGCGGTCGAGGTTCGCCTGCTTGCGGAGAGACTCGGAAAGACCGATACGACCGGCGCTGTCCACATCCATCGACGTGGTGCGCTTGTTGATCGCCCTCATGAGCTTCTGGTCGTTAATGTCACGCGGGTTAAAACCCTCGTGGCCCTCACGACCCGCGAAGAGTCCTTCGACCCACTTATCGAAGGCCTCGGCAGAGAACACGTACAGAGCATCGACATCCAGGGCTTTGAACACGCGAACGTGCTCTCCAAGCTCCTCGCGAAGGGGTGCAGGCAGGGACAGACGACCTTTTGCATCGAGATTGCGCTCGTATGCACCAGTCATTCCCATGTGCGCCCTCCCCTCGGTTACTCAGATGGCACGTACGCGGGGAACCACCCCGCCTGTCGACGTCATCAATAATAAGGGGAACCGCCCCATTTTTCAACACCTTTCCCCACCCCTTCCCCCACCCCTCCCCACCATTCCACCCCCAATATGTTGTAAAACACCCCCGAGCATATGTTCGAAAACACAATATGTTGTGTTTGCAGCAAAGGCGGGATGCCACCTGTAGAACCACACCCGCGAACCTCAACCTTCAAGTTGACCTTGAGGCGATTTTTACGTCCCTTTACACGCCGTTCACATCGCCCCCAAACTCCCCCACCCACGGTACACACGGCCCACCGCCGCATCGGTGTCTAGCGAAAAATGGGACGGGCCCCAGATTGCCCATGCGCGCAAAAGTGCGTCTCGGCAATCTGGGGCCCGTCCCATTTAGTATTTATAAATATGCAGGTCAGCGAGGTGCTAGCGATGTGCTAGCGGATGCGCCGCCAGATAGACCTCGGTCAGTTGCGTTCGGTCGACATGCGTGTAGACCTGCGTGGTCGAAATATCGGCATGGCCCAAAATCTCCTGCAGCACACGCAGGTCGGCACCGCCCGCGAGCATGTGGGTGGCAAAGGAGTGGCGCAAGGTATGGGGATGGAGCCCCACCAGCCCCACCTGACGCCCATACCGCTCGCATATCGCATGCACGGCCTGGCGCGACAGGCGACGTCCGTTCTTATTTAAAAAGACCGCCGAGGTCTCGGTTCCGCGGGCATGGGCCGCCAAGCGAGAACGTCCCTCAGTTACATAGAGCGTCAGAGCTCGCGCCGCGCTTCCCACCAGTGGGGACAGGCGTTCCTTTGAGCCCTTACCGCGAACGAGTACAAAGCCATCGTCAATATGGATATCGCCCACATCGAGCCCAACCAGCTCACTCACACGCAAACCGCATCCGTAGAGCACTTCCAAGATGGCATGGTCGCGCAGTCCCATCTCGCCCTCGGGAAAGTCTTGATCGAGCAGCGCCGAGACATCCTCCACCGATAGATACTCCGGCAAACGCTCAGCCTTTTTAGGCAGGCGCAACGCCGCCGTCGGGTTTTGGGCCACGGCCCCATCGCGCACCAAAAAGGCATGCAGGCCCTTCACGGCAGCAAGCGCGCGCTCCACCGAGGCGTCGGAATAGCCTCCGCCGCGGCGATCGGCGACAAAGCCCTCCACGACCTGACGGGTCACCTCTTCAAAAGACACAATACCCGCCCGCTCCAGATAGGCGCAGTACGTCGTCAGGTCACGACGATAGGCCACAATCGTGTTGCGCGCCAAGCCCCGCTCGACCGCGAGGTAATCGAGATACTCCCCCGCCGCCACGGCGAGCGACGAGGGAGTAGCTTCGGTATGTTCCTTATTCGCCGGCACCCTTAGTCCGTAGCGAGGTTCATGGGCGTCACCTGCAGACGGTCGACACCCTCGTGCTGGCCGATCGAAGCGCGCACGAACTCTCGGAACAGCGGCTGCGGATTAGTCGGACGGCTCTTGAACTCGGGGTGAGCCTGGGTTGCCACATACCACGGATGCACGTCGCGCGGCAGCTCGACCATCTCGACCAGGCGCTCGTCGGGCGAGAGGCCAGAGATAACCAAGCCGGCATCCTCGAGCTGGTCGCGGAAGGCGTTGTTGAACTCAAAGCGGTGACGGTGACGCTCGTAGACGAGTTCCTCGCCATATGCCTCGCGAGCAAGGGTATCGGCGGCGAGCTTGCACGGATAGGCGCCCAGGCGCATGGTGCCGCCCTTCTCGGTCACGTCCTCCTGCGAGCTCATCAGATCGATGACGCTAAACGGGCCGTCCGGATCGAACTCAGAGGAGCTGGCGCCGGCAAGGCCGACGACGTTGCGGGCGAACTCGCACACGGCGACCTGCATACCCAGGCAAATGCCCAGATACGGAATCTTGTGCTCACGGGCAAACTCGGCCGCGAGGATCTTGCCCTCCAGGGCGCGCTTGCCAAAGCCGCCGGGGACCAGGATGCCCGAGGCGTCGCCCAGAACCTCGGAGACATTCTGCTCGTCGAGGCTCTCGCCGTCGACCAGCTGGACGTCCACATGGCGATCGTAGAAGACGCCCGCATGGTGCAGGGCCTCGATAACCGACAGGTACGCATCGGGCAGCTGCGTGTACTTGCCAACGACGGCAATCTTCACCTTGTCGGCGTGATGGTTGGCGTGATTCTGTTTGCGCAGGAACTCGTTCCACTCGCTCATGTCGCGCTCACGCGGGTCCAGGCCCAGGCGCTCGCAAATACGCAGGTCAAAGTCCTGCTCGGCAAGCAGCTGCGGCACGTCGTAGATGCTCGCGCAGTCCTCATTGGTAAAGACGCAATCGGTGTCGACGTCGCAGAAGCTTGCGATCTTTCCGCGGATAGCGTCATCGATATGGTGGTCGGAGCGCAGCACGATGATATCGGGCTGGATGCCAAAGCTGCGGAGCTCCTTGACGGAATGCTGCGTGGGCTTGGTCTTGACCTCGTGGGCGGCGGCAATATAGGGAACGAGCGACACGTGGATGTAGCAGACGTTCTCGGAGCCGGCCTCCTTGCGGTACTGACGGATGGCCTCGACAAACGGTTGGGACTCGATGTCGCCGATCGTGCCGCCCAGCTCGGTGATGACTACATCGGAGCCGGTCTGCTCCTCGATGCGGCGAAACTTGTCCTTAATGGCATTGGTGACGTGAGGAATCACCTGCACGGTACCGCCCAAAAAGTCGCCGCGACGCTCGCGGGCGATTAGGCTTTTGTAGATGGCACCGGTCGTAAAGTTGGAATCGCGGGTCAGGTTCTCATCAATAAAGCGCTCGTAATGACCCAAGTCCAGGTCGGACTCGTAACCATCCTCGGTAACGAAGACCTCACCATGCTGGAACGGGCTCATGGTACCGGGGTCGACGTTCAGATACGGGTCGGCCTTCTGCATCGTTACTTTGTAGCCACGCGACTTGAGCAGACGGCCCAGCGAGGCCGCGGTGATACCCTTGCCCAGGGACGAAACCACGCCGCCGGTTACGAACACATGCTTGGTCATATTGAGTTACCTGCGCTTCCCGTAGAAGTTGTTTATCCACATCTTACGGGTCTTCATTGTAATACTCGCGCCGCGGACCGTCCGCAATTTTTCTCGCGTGCGATTGCATTTCTCAATCTTGAAACAAAACGCCGCCCGGTTTCCCAGGCGGCGTCACTATGGCAAGGGTTACATGCTGCTATCGATCAGCAACCTCGTCCTCAAGCATTTCTTGAACGAGCATGCCGGTACGGACGCCCTCAAGATACCACTCACCACGTTCGGTGAGGCAAATGCCATTTGCAAGCTGACCGCCGTCGTCGCTATAACGCGAGACGACATCAATCATACCTTCGGAATCCAAGCGATCGATTGCGGCGCGGGCACGATACGGCGAAACCCCCACGCGCTCGGCAAGCGTTTTGCGCGAGAAACCATACGGCCCGCCATTGTCTTCGGTTTGCTGGTCGATCTCCATCAACACCAGCACCTCGACACGCTTCATATCGTTGACACTCGCACGACCCTTGCCCGCCATAGCAGCCTCCTCAAACCGAGCACGAGCATCTAACGCGCCGTGCGCGACCGACACACCTCACGATGGCAGGTAATATCCATCATGCGGCATCCCGCTAAGGATGAAACAGTTACGGTTATTGTATACCGCTCAAATTGTTTCTAGGCAGGTAAACAGCTATTTTTCGCCGAAATAGACGCTTTATTGATCAAAAAGCCGTACCGGGCGCTAACCCGATACGGCCAAAATGCAATGCAATTACCGCGGTGCTTCAAACTTAGCGATGGAAGAAACCGCGGCGCTCAAACTTGGGCTCGCAGCACACGTTGATGCCCAACTTGCGCAGTACCGTCTCGTCCGTCGGCGAGATAATCACGCTAAAGAAGGCATCGCAACCGCGCAGCTGCTCCAGGCCCGAAAGGACGCGAGCGGCCGTCTCACTCGTGGCCGAGGTGATCGACAGCGCCATAAGCGTCTCGTCGGTGTGGAGGCGCGGGTTTTTGCTGCCCAGGAAATGCGTCTTGAGCTTGCTGATGGGCTCGATCGCCTCATCGCTAATGACCTCGAGCTCAAGGTCGACGCCCGAGACATGCTTGAGGGCGTTCATAATGAGCGAACTTGCGGCGCCCAGGCGCGTGGAGGTCTTACCGGTCACCACGGAGCCATCGGGCATGACCATGGCACCCACGGGACCACCCGTCAGCTGCTCCCTGGTGAGGGCCGCCGAGCGCGCCGGTGAGTAGTTCTTATCGATGCCGGCTTTCTTCATAATAATCTTGAGACGGTCGACTTGCTCATCGCCCACGCCGGTACGGCGCACATTTTCGACCGCGGTAAAGTAGCGGCGGACGATCTCCATCTTGGAAGCGTCGCGGCAGGCATCGTCATCGGTGATGGCAAAACCGACCATATTGACGCCCATGTCCGTAGGGCTCTGGTAGGGGCTCTTGCCCAGGATCTTTTCCATCAGGGCACGGACTACCGGGAAGGCCTCGACGTCGCGGTTGTAGTTGACCGTGGTCTTGTTGTAGGCCTCCAGGTGGAAGGAGTCGATGATGTTGGCGTCATCGAGGTCTGCCGTGGCGGCCTCGTAGGCAATATTGACCGGATGCGTAAGGGGCAGATTCCAAACCGGGAAGGTCTCGAATTTGGCATAGCCGGCGGCCGTGCCATGCTTGTGCTCGTGATAGAGCTGAGACAGGCAAGTGGCGAGCTTGCCCGAGCCAGGGCCGGGCGCCGTCACGACAACGAGCGGTCGGGTGGTCTCGACAAACTCGTTCTTGCCATAGCCGTCGTCGGACACGATCAGATCGACATCGTGCGGATACCCCTCGATGGGATAGTGCAGCTTGGCGGGAATACCGAGCGCGTTCAGGCGGTTGCGGAACACATCGGCAGCGGGCTGTCCAGCGTACTGGGTGATGACCACGGCCGCGACAGCAAAGCCGTTGCCGCGGAACAGGTCAACCAGGCGCAGCACATCCTCGTCATAGGTAATGCCAAGGTCACCACGAGCCTTGTTTTTCTCGATGTGGTTCGCGTTGATCGCGATGATAACCTCGACATCGTCGGCGATGCTTTTGAGCATGCGGAACTTGCTGTCCGGCTCAAAACCCGGTAGCACGCGGCTGGCATGATAGTCATCGAACAGCTTGCCGCCAAACTCCAAATACAGCTTGCCGCCAAACTGCGAGATGCGCTCCTTAATGTGAGCAGCCTGCAGCTCGATATACTTCGCGTTGTCGAAACCCTGGCGCATGTATGGCTCCCGTCCCGTTTCGTAAATTAAGTTCCTACGCGATTATAACGGAGCCTGCCCTCCCCGATGCCCAGGCCATCAACAGGCACCAACCAAACACGCCCACCGCAACCGCCGGGGACCCGGGGTGGCTCATTTGGAACGGGAAACAAGGCACTCAGCACCAACAATGAAAACGTCGCAGGTTAAGCATAAGCCAGCGAAAGCCCGCCAGAGTAGGCAAAGCGCCCCTGCACCAACAATGGAAAGCGCCGCAGGCAGAGGACGGACAGCGAGCGCCGTCCAGAACGTACAAGTTGGCATGAAAAAGGCAAGGCATAGACCTTTTGGTCATGCCTTGCCTTTTGAATGACAAATTGTAGTTCTGGGCGGCGCGCAGCGTCGAGTGGTTCCGCGGTTTGGTAAAACCGCGGAACATAAGTGCGCCCCCTCCCGCGCACGGAACGGGAGGGGGCCAAAGGTAGGAGTCTACCGGTGGGGTTACCCCACCGGACAGACGATGACCAGGTGATCCGTTATAGGATCGTCATGGTTTCCGTGGGGTACCCAGGGGGTACTTAGATCATCACGCAAGCGATGGTCAGGATGATGGCGCAGACGACGGAGAGAGCGACGATGAGCTTAAGAGCAAACTTGAGCCAGGTCGTCCACTCGATCTTAGCCAGAGCGAGACCGCCCATGATGGCACCAGAGGTCGGGGTGAACAGATTCACGACGCCGATGGCGGCGGAGAAGATCATGACCATGACCTCGGGCGAGAAGCCGAGCTTAACAGCCAGCGGTCCCATGATGGGCATGGAGACAGTAGCCATACCGGAGGTCGAGGGGATCAGGAAGGACAGGCCAAAGTAGACCAGGAAGCTCATGGGAGCGAAGATCACGCCGGACAGGCCAGCCAGAGCATTGGCGGCAGCGTCGAGGACGTAGACGTCGAGGCCGGTGCTAGCCATGAGGACGGAGATACCACGGGCAAGAGCGATGACGAGGACAACGGACATCATGTCGGCAGCGCCGGTGATGAAGGTGTTGACGATCTGCTTCTCGGAGAGGCCACCGATGATACCGATCAGGACAGCCATGAGGAAGAACCAGGTGGAAGCCTCGTCGAAGTACCACTGGCCAATGGGCAGGCCGGTGATCAGGGCAGACCAGCCCTGAACGATGGCGTTACCGTCGGCGTCATAGACAGCGCCAGCATCGAAGAAGTTGGCGACGCCCTCGTTGAGGTCGGCCAGCGGGATGAAGCCGACGATCATGACGACGAAGGTGAAGGCAAAGGCGATCAGAACACCCTTCTGACGACCGGTGAGCTTGACCTCCTTGTGAACCTCGGAAGCAGCCTTGCCGTGAGCCTCTTCGGCGTCCTTGAGCTCCTGCATCGAAAGGATGGTGGAACCCTTGTCAGCCTTGACCTTCTTGGCATAGCTCATGACGAAGAGGATGGACATAACAGTGGTAACAATCCACAGGACGGCACCGAGGCCGATGATGATGGACTGGTTGACCTCAATGCCAACGCCGGTCAGAGCATCGACGGCAGCACCGACGGCGAACGGGTTAACCGTGGAGCCGAGGCAGCCGCAGCCAGCGCCGAGCAGGACGGTGGCAGCGCCGACCATAGGGTCGAAGCCAGCAGCCATCATGGTGGCGGCGAGCAGGGCGTAGAAGGGAACGGTCTCCTCGCACATACCATAGGTGGTACCACCGAGGGAGAAGATGAACATTAGCACGGGAATGAGCATGATCTCATTGCCCTTAAGCTTCTGCACCAGAACGGCAATGCCGTTGTCCAGGGCGCCGGTCTCGGTCATCATGCCGAGGAAGCCACCGAGGATCATAACGAAGAGGCAGACGGGCAGAGCGTCAGCGAAGCCCTTGACCGGGGCGGTGCAGAAATCGCTCAGGCGGGCAGCGGTAACCGCGCCACCGGACGTACCGGAGACGATAACGGTAACAACCGCGACGATTGCCAGCAGAGCAAGAAGAATGGTGAACGATGAAGGCATACCGCGCTTTTTCTTAGCGGTCTCAGTCATAGTTCTCATCCCCCCTTCATAAATCAATTACTGATCTCGCCCGAAGCGGCTCTTCCGTGCCGTGCATGTCGCTCGGTGCGAGATTTTTACCAGACAAAAGCGCTCGGGGTGCGCAGCAATGCACCCCGAGCGAGATGCTAGATGCTCTTACTTGAGCGTAGCGTACATGACAGCCTTGATGGTGTGCATGCGGTTCTCGGCCTCGTCGAAGACCTTGGAAGCGGGGCTCTCGAAGACCTCGTCGGTGACCTCCTGCTCGGTGATGCCGAACTGCTCGCACTTCTCGGCGCCAATCGTGGTGTTGGTGTCGTGGAAGCTGGGCAGGCAGTGCAGGAAGATGGCACCCGGGTTGGCCATAGCCATGACCTCGGAGGTAACGCGATACGGGGTGAGCTGAGCGATGCGCTCGGCCCAGACCTCGTCGGGCTCGCCCATGGAGACCCACACGTCGGTGTAGAGAACGTCGGCACCGGTGACGCCGTCCTTGACGTCGGTGGTCAGCTTGATGGTGCAGCCGTTGGCCTCAGCGATGGGCTTGCAGGCCTCGATGACGTCGTCAGCGGGCATGCACTCCTCGGGGCCGCAGGCCACGAAGTTCATGCCGAGCTTGGAGCAGACGACCATGAGGGAGCGAGCGACGTTGTTCTTGCAGTCGCCCATGAAGACGAGGGTCTTGCCCTTGATGTCGTAGTTGAAGTTCTCCTGGACGGTCAGGATGTCGGCGAGCATCTGGGTGGGGTGCCACTCGGTGGTCAGACCGTTCCAGACGGGCACGCCGGACTTAGCGGCAAGCTCCTCGACGTCGTCCTGGGCAAAGCCACGGAACTCGATGCCGTCATACATGCGGCCGAGAACGCGAGCGGTGTCCTCGATGGACTCCTTCTTGCCCATCTGCGACGAACCCGGATCGAGGTAGGTAACGCCCATGCCCAGATCCATGCCGCCGACCTCGAAGGCGCAGCGGGTACGAGTGGAGGTCTTCTGGAAGAGCAGAACGATGTTCTTGCCCTCGAGATAACGGTGCGGAACGCCAGCGCGCTTCATGTCCTTGAAGTTCTTGGAGAGCTTGAGCAGATACTCGATCTCCTCGGTGGTGAGGTCGAGAAGCTTGAGGAAGCTACGGCCGGAAAGGTTAACACCCATGGTTCGTTTCCTTTCGAAGAAATGAATTCCTTAATTACGTAATAAGTCTGCCCGTTTGACGGGCGAAAACCGGTGCGGTTGTAGGGAAACCGCACCGGAAACTGAAAACCTTAGAGGTCCTCGCGCCAGAAGGGCATGCTCATGCAGCGCGGGCCGCCACGGCCGCGGGAGAGCTCGGCGGAGGGCACGACGAGAAGGTCCAGGCCCTCCTTGTACAGCACGTCGTTGGTGACGGTGTTGCGGGCGTAGACGCAGATCTTGCCGGGCTCGACGCACAGGGTGTTGGAGCCGTCGTTCCACTGCTCGCGGGAGGCCGCGATCGGGTCGCCGCCGCCGCAGGGGATCAGCTTGACCTGGTCGACGCCGGTGGCGTCCTCCAGGACGTGCTCGAGGGTGTCCTCGATCAGGCGGATGTTGACCTCGCCCGGGTTCTTGCCGGCGGTCAGCTCGTAGACGCGCAGGGTGCCCATGATGGCGGGGTGGATCGTGAACTTATCGACGTCGATCTGGGTGAAGACCGTGTCGAGGTGCATGAAGGCGCGCGAGACGGGGATGTCGAAGGCCAGGATGCGCTCGACCTTGGAGTCGGAGTTCCAGAAGATGTTCTGGGCCATGACGTCGATGGCGGCCGCCTGGGTGCGCTGGGAGATGCCGACGGCGAGGGTCTTCTCGTTGATGTTCAGCACGTCGCCGCCCTCGGTGTGGAACTGGCAGTCGCGGCGGAAGTACAGGGAGACGTCCTTGTAGTCGGGGTGGTACTTGAAGACGTACTTGCCGTACAGGGTCTCGCGGTTGCGGGTGACCGAGTACATGCGGTTGAGGTTGACGCCCTCGCCGACGACCGCGAACGGGTCGCGGGTGAAGTAGAGGTTGGGCATCGGGTCGATGATCAGGTCGGACTCGGACTCGGAGTTGACCAGGGAGTCGAGGGTCGTGGACGCCGTGAGGGGCATGTCGATCTCGGCCTTGGTCATGCCGGCCATGGTCTTCTTGACGAACTCGAGGTTGTCCTCGATGGAGTCCAGCTTCTCGCGGACGATCTGCGGCATCTGCTGGCCGCGGATGCCTGCCTCGGCGATGTACTGGTCGGTGAACTCGGCGCGGGCGCCGGGGACCTGGTCGAACACCTCTGCGACGAGGTTCTCGAGGTAGAGCACCTCCACGCCCTGGTCCTTAAGGATCTGGGCGAAGGTGTCGTGCTCCTGCTGCGCGACCTCCAGGAACGGGACGTCGTCGAACAGGAGTCGCTCGAGCTCGTCGGGCGGCAGGTTGAGGAGCTCGTCGCCGGGACGGTGCAGGCAGACCTTCCTGAGCTTGCCGATCTCGGAAGGCACGTGCAGACCTTTCGTCATGGCCTCCTACCTTTCTTTCGGGCC